>JAYRTJ010000058.1:0-20569 GCA_041919675.1 Rhodospirillaceae bacterium
CTCCTGAAGGGGGGCGAAAAATGGGGCGCGGCGCCCAAATTTGGAGCCCTGACGTGCAAGGAAGCCATGTTTTCGCCCCAGCTTGTCTGACATGATGCGCTCCCCTCCCGGCTTTCCCGACGTCAGGCGAAAATTTCGATGATCAAACGCGCTTTGGCCGCCGCCTTTCTGCTCCTCGCCGTGCCCCAGCCGGCCGCGCCGCCGTTCTTTACGTCCGAGGCGGCCGCGCGCGACATCTATTTCGACGTGCCCTATGTGGCCACGCCGCCGGCGGTGGTCGCGGCCATGCTGAACCTCGCCAAGGCGGGACCCAATGACGTGGTTTATGACCTGGGCAGCGGCGACGGACGAATCGTCATCGCGGCGGCGCGCGATTTCAAAGTGAAGAAGGGCATCGGGATCGACCTCGACCCCGATCTCGTCACCCTCGCCTCCAAGAACGCGAAGGACGCGCACGTTTCGGATCGCGTGACGTTCGCGCGCGGCGACATCTTCAAAATGGATTTCAAGGACGCGACGATCCTGACCCTCTATCTGCTTCCGGATGTGAACGTCACGCTTCGCCCGCGCATCCTCGATCTCGCGCCGGGCACGCGCGTGGTCAGCCACGCCTTCAACATGGGCGACTGGGTGCCGGACGGCGCCGACAACGTGGACATGCGCCGCGTGTATATGTGGATCGTGCCGGCGAAGGTTCAGGGCGTGTGGACGGCGCATGTGAACAACGTGCCCTATCGCCTGGACCTCACGCAGCGTTATCAGAACGCCGACGGCAAGGTGAGGATCGGCGCCAAGGAAACCGCGTTCGAGATGGGCATCGTGAAGAGCGATGTTTTCACGTTCACCGCCGCCGGTCCGGTGACGTTCGAAGGCAAAGTCGCGGGCAATACCATCACCGGCACCCTCACCGCCGGCGGCAAACGCACGTCGCTCACCCTCGTGCGTGAAGCGCCGTAACACCTAAACGGGCCGCCTTGTCGGTTCTTGGTGATGGCAACGGCGGCGCATTATCGGAAACGCGCGCCCGCGGCCGAATTAGCGCGCGTCGTGGAATATCATTCCCGCGGTGAAGCGCTGGCCGGAGCGCAAACGGCTGACCCCGTGGCGCAGTTTGACGCGGTATGTGCCTTTCGTACCCCGCACGGGACGCTCGTTCACCGCGAAGGCCACGGCATCGCCCTGACGCAGAGGCACAACCTCGACCCGGCTCTGCATCCGCGGCCTTTGCTCGGTCAGCACGAACTCGCCGCCCGTGAAATCCTTCGAGGGGTCCGACAATAGAATCGCCGCCTGGATCGGAAAGCAGATGTCGCCGTAGAGGTCCTGATGGAGGCAGTTGAAGTCGCCCGGCACGTATTTCAGGACAAGCGGCGTTGGCCGCGTCTGGCCCGCCGCATGGCACTGCGCCAGAAAGCGTTCATGCTCCAAGGGAAAGCTTTCCGCGATGCCGAGGCGTGCGTTCCAGCCGTTGGCGATGCGCGCGAGGCGCGGATAGAGCGCCGCCCGCAGGCCTTGGATAGGATCCGGAAGCGGATATTTAAAATAGCGGTACTCGCCTTTGCCGAAGCCATAACGCGCCATCACGATGTGGCTGCGGAATTGGCTTTCATCGTTATAACGCTCTGCAAGCGCGGCGCATTCGTCCGGCGACAGCAATGCCGGCAGCACCGCGCAGCCGAAGCCGTCGAGTTCCGTCTCGAGCGCCGTCCAATCGTAAGCGGCCACGCGCTTGGAAATTCCTGAGTTCATATCGCCTTCACCTCGCACAGCCGAGAGTATACACCCGGCAATGCGAGCGAACCCCGTTCTCTGCTTTCAAATCGGAAGGCGGCCCTTCATGAAGGGCGCGCCGGGCTCTCTGTCGGCGCGATCGGCACGCTGCGCAGCGCGGCGGCCATATCCAGAGCCGCCCCGTAGTCCCTGGCATGCATGGCCAATGAGGTTTCCGGCCCCAGATTGACGGACATGAGCAAGCTCATGGGCTGTGGCTGCGTACCGGAGAGCACAAGCCGAATGCCGAGCGATTTGCACTCCAGCGCAAAGTCGCGCAGAGCGCTTGCGCCCGTGGTGTCGAGAAAAGGGACCTCGCGAAGACGGAGAATGAGGACACGCGGCCGCTGGCCCATACGCCGCAAAGTGTCGAGCAATTGGCTCGCGACACCGAAGAAAAGCGGTCCCACCATGCGAAAAACCTCGACCCCGGGCGGTAAGTCCGCGCGCTGGTCGTACTCCTCGAACGCTCCATCGGACATCTGGCTGCGTGGATCGGCAATCGCCTGGGCCTTGCTCATGCGGTTCATGAACAGGATCGACGCAAGCACGACACCCACGGCGATCGCGACGGTGAGATCCACGAGCACCGTCAATGCAAACGTCAACAGAAGAACGCCGCGGTCATCTGAGGGCATGCGAACAAGGTGAAGAAAGCGCTCGTATTCACTCATGCCCCACGCGACGACAAAAAGGATCGCCGCCAGCGCGGACATCGGCACCAGCTTCATGAGGTCGCCGGCGAATAGAATGAAAACCAGCAAGAACAAGGCATGCATGATTCCCGCGACCGGCGTGCGGCCGCCGGCCCGGATATTGGTCGCGGTCCGCGCGATGGCGCCGGTCGCGGGCAAGCCCGCGAACAGTGCGGAGGCGACGTTCGCGACGCCCTGGCCGACGAGTTCCTGGTTGGACCTATGGCGAAATCCCGTCATGCCGTCGGCGACCACAGCCGACAACAGCGCTTCGATCCCGGCCAAAAAGGCAATGGTGAACGAAGACGGGAGGATGTCGCGCAGCTTCTCAAAGGAAAACGCGGGAAACGCCGGGGCCGGCAGCCCTGTCGGCATGTCGGGGAACCGTGTCCCGATGGTGTCGATGTGCAGCGTGAACAGGTGGGAAATTGCGACGGCCATGACGATGGCGATCAAGTAGCCGGGCGCCTTCGGGACGTAGCGGCGCAGGACAACGATGATGGCCAGGGCAAGGATACCGATCGCACAAGCCGCGGGATCGATTGTTGAAAACGCATGAGCGTAGCTGATCCACTTGGGAATAAAATCAGCGGGGATGTCCGTCATCGAGAGGCCGAGGAAGTCGCGCACCTGGCTTGACGCAATAATGACGGCGATTCCGGCGGTGAAGCCGGCAACCACGGGATAGGGAATGAACCGGATCAATTGGCCCAGCTTCGCGTAGCCGGCGACGATCAGGATGGCTCCGGCGACGAGGGTTGCGAGCACGAGGCCGTCATAGCCGTGTTGCGCAATGACATTGAACACGACAACGACAAAAGCGCCGGTGGGTCCGCCGATCTGCACGCGCGAGCCGCCGAGCGCCGAGATCATGACGCCGGCGACAACCGCGGTGACGAGGCCCTTGTCGGGAGACGCGCCGCTGGCGATGCCAAGCGCCATGGCAAGCGGAAGGGCGACAATCGCCACGGTCAAACCGGCGATCGCATCGGCCTTAAAATCGCCGAACCGATAGCCGTCGCGCAGAACGGTAAATAGTTTTGGGATCAGACCGAGGTTTGCGTCAGGCGGCGTCGGTGTCATCCGTCGCATCCTTGCCTTTAACAGCGCTCACCGGGACACGCTGGACTTGCGCCTCTTTCAATCGGACGCCGCGCCCCACACCCGATGACGGCGCATTGTCGCCCAAAAGTTCGATGCCGGCCGCGTCCAGCGCCGCGACGATCTTGACCAGCGTGTCGATCATGCCCCGGACCGTCCCTCCGGAGGATTCCATGCGCTGGATGGTCGGCAGGGACACCCCGCAGAGGTCGGCGAGTTCGCGCTGATCTAAGCCAAGCATGGCCCGGGACGCTTTGAGCTGTGCGGAACTAATCACGGAAGCACCTGATGTTTAATACATCACTATCAACTTTTTACATATCTTGATAAAATTATTCAATATCTAAACTGATATATTCAGTGAGGGCGCGTGATCCCGATTGCTTCCCATGTTTCCCCGGCGGGACCGGTGACAATCAGCCGCAAACGCGGGGCCGGCACGTTCGTCTATGAGCAAGGCGGCTATTCCCAAAGCGCGGCCGATCAATACGGCGTCAGCTTGTCGTCCTACATTCACGCGCTTTTCAGCCTCATCCATCAGAAGCAGTGCGCGCGTGTGCTGATGATTGGATGCGGCGGCGGAACACTCGCGACGCTTTTGATGCGCACGGGCGCCGAAGTCACCGTCGTCGATGTCAATCCGGGCGCCTTCGACATTGCCTTCAAATATTTCCAAATGCCGAGCGACGTGCGCTGCGTCGTCTGTGACGGCGCGGCCTATCTGGAAAAGGTTTCCGGGACGTTCGACGCAATCGTCCTCGACGCATATGACGGAAGCACCATTCCAAAGCATCTCGTCACGGACAGTTTTTTTCGCGCCGTCAAAGCACGCCTTCCCAAGATGCAAGGATTGTTTCTGGCGAACGTCTACCTGCACCACGCTTTCGACCTGGCGGCGGACCGCATGGTCGAGGCCACTTTCCTGCATTGGCCGGCCGTGCGCTTGTTGGATTCGCGCGTGAGTACGTCGCGAAATGCGATCGTTATGGCCGGGGATGTCGCCGATCTCCATTCCCCTGGGTTGTTGATTTATCCCGAGGTGGAATGGTCCCTCGTTGCCGAAGAACTCCGCCTCATGGCGTTCAGGGAAAGCCGTTTGGGCAGATTGCATGCCGCGCGGCGGCTTTGGGAGCGGTGGGCCGTGCAGAGATTTCAGCCGGGCGATTAGAGGACGCGTTCGACAAACTCATCTCACATGAGTTTGAGGACGGTCCAAATCTTTGTAACGGTCGAGAACATCCGAATCTCCGTCAGGAGATCTTCTGGTAGAGGGAATCGAACCCCCATTCCAGAGGAGCCTGATTTTGAGTCTAGTGCGCGGCCGGTATGCCACGCAGCAAGCCATCGGTGCTCAAATCCTCGTCGAGGTCCGGCCAATGAATGCCGTACCCTGCTCCCGCGATTTCCCAGCGCTGCCGTTGGTCCGGAGTTGCGTCGAGAAGTCGCGGATACCATGCAAGCGGCACGGAGATCGTTCGGCCATCGGCGAGGTCGACGCTGAGTATATCACTCGTAACGCGGACATTTCAGACACGCGTATCAGCGATCGCGGCGGAAGTGGACATTCCACGCCTCCATTAGATGACGATAGATCGGCACCATACCGGCAACTGCCTTTGCAAGCCCGCCTTCGAAGGTTTCGGATCGGCGCGCGCGAAATCCTCGAGCACGCCGGCGCCATGCGTCTCCGCCATGCGAAGCGCCTCTTTCAGCGGCGCCGGCGATTTCACTTTTGGGAAGCGGCCTTCGCGGCCCGGGGACCTTGGCTCTTACGCGCCTCACTGAGGCGCTCGAGCTCCTGGAACGCCCGTTCGCTTTCGCCGCGCAGCGATGAGATCTCGGACGGCGTCAGCTCCTGCCCCGCCGAGAAAACGCGCTTCTTTTTCGGTGAGGGCGTCGAACCCGTATCCGAAAACGTCGCGCCAGAGCTGTTCAGATCGGCCATGTTTATCCCGAAGGACATCCAGGGTTTTGGACGCGACCGGCAGCTTACTCGACCCGTAAGCGCCCGCCAAGGCGACGGCCCTGTTACGCGGCCTCATCGACCGCATCGTCATCATCCCGATCGAGGGCGCCGGCCGCAACCAGCCGGCCTACCGCTGGGAACTGTCCGGCAAACTCCGGAAGTTCCTCTCGCTCGTGGACGATGACCAGCACACCCCCGCCACCCACGACCCGGCCGAGGAAACGATCCGAGTACAAGGTGGGGGTTAGCACTGGTGCGGGTAGAGGGAATCGAACCCCCACTCCGTTGCCGAAATCAGATTTTGAGTCTGACGCGTCTACCAGTTCCGCCATACCCGCACGCGCTGCCGGGTATAAAGGGCCTTTCCCGCCGGTTCAAGGGGCCCTCACAGTTGCGGGAAACTCCCCAAAAAGGGCTATTATTGGCTCCCGGCGCGCGGCAATGTGCATCGGTAGACCCATTCTTTTGACGACGATGGCCGAAAACAAATCCTTCCTGACCATGGCCCTGATCGCGGCGGCCTCCGCCGCCGCCCTGGGGCTTGCCTACACCGCCCAATACGGTTTCGCCCTGTGGCCCTGCAATCTGTGCTGGGGACAACGGGTCCCTTATGCGCTGGCGCTGGTGTTCGCGGCGATTTCCATGACCAGCGCCGTCGATGCCGCGACGCGCCGCCAGGTGGCGCTGTTGTGCGCGGCCCTGTTCTTCTTCAACGCCGCCTTCGCCTTCTATCATGTGGGCGTGGAGCAGAAGTGGTGGCTGGGACCGACCGAATGCGTCGGCCGCCCGCAAACCTTCTCCACGGCGGACCTGATGAGCGCGCTGACGCAGACGGGCCGTACAGGCTGCGATGAAGTGGCCTTCAGCCTCTTGGGCATCTCCATGGCCGGTTACAACGTGATCGCGCAACTCATTCTCGGGGCCGGCCTTCTTTGGGCGTCGACCCGCGACTGGTGGAGCCGCGCATGAGCAAGACCGCCCCCACCGTCACGGCTGAAAACCGCCTGCCCGGCGACCCGGACAAGGCCGCGCTGATCGACCAGATCATCCGCGTCGACCAGGCCGGCGAGTACGGCGCCAAGCGCATCTACGAAGGCCAGCTCGCCGTGCTCGGCAACACCGACGTGGCGCCGGCCCTGAAGGAAATGCTGGGCCAGGAAGAAGAGCATCTGAGACGTTTCACCGGGCTGATGGCCGAACGCGGCACACGCCCCACGGCGCTGCAGCCCCTGTGGCATGTGGCCGGTTACGCCATCGGCGCGGCCACCGCGCTGATGGGCAAGGAGGCCGCGATGGCCTGCACGGTCGCGGTGGAAGAAGTGATCGGCGAGCACTACCGCGAACAGGCGGCGCAGCTCGGCGACGACGAAAAGGACCTGCGCGAAACCATCACCGCGTTCCGCGAGGACGAGCTGCATCATCGCGACGTCAGCCTCGCGCACGGCGCGCGCGAAGCGCCGGGTTACGAAGCGCTGTCCGCCGCCGTGCGCACGGGCACCCGCCTCGCGATCTGGCTCGCCAAGCGCGTCTAAGCGAACACGTCGCGCCGCGCGAACTTGGCGGGGATACCACACCCAAATCGCAACACTGCGGCGCACGCGAAAAACGCCGCGCATTTTCGCGTCTGCGATTCCATGAAACCTTGTCCCTGCTTTGCGTGTTAGAGTCATAAAAGAAGAAGCGTTTTTTGGAATCGCGCCGGCCGCCATGACAATGCGCAGAAAAAACTCCAAACGCACATCACGCAGAAAATCAGCGGCCGTGAAACGCGCTGCGCGCGCGTCGGCGCGCCATCGCGCCGTGCAAGCCCAAGTCGAGCGCGCCGATAAGAAGCGGCCCAAGAAAGAACCCAAACGCGCGGTCCAAACCGGCGCGCGGACGTATCCCGCGCCGCCGCTTCCCGGAAAACATTTGAAAAAGCCGGGACGCGAGGCCGATCTTACATTGCAGCCCATGTACGACGCGCCGTTCTACAAGGGCTCGGACAAGCTGAAGGACAAAGTCGCCGTGATCACCGGCGGCGATTCAGGCATCGGGCGCGCGATCGCCGTTCTGTTCGCGCGCGAAGGCGCGCATGTCGCGATCGTCTATCTCGATGAACATGAGGATGCCAAGGACACGCAGCGCGCCGTGCGCGACGAAGGCGGCCAGTGCATCGTCATTTCAGGCGACGTCTCGGACCGCGCCTTCTGCTTCGAGGCCGTCGAACGGATTTTGGACGAATTCGGCGGCATCGACATCCTGGTGAACAACGCCGCCTTCCAGGAGCACGTCTCGCGCTTCGAGGACCTGACCGAGGAACACTTCGACCTGACCATGAAGACGAACCTTTATGGGTATTTCCACATGGCGCAAGCGGTGGTGCCGCACATGGGCAAAGGCGCGGCGATCGTCAATTCGGGCTCGGTGACAGGTCTCATGGGCAACAAGAACCTGCTCGACTACGCGACCACCAAGGGCGGCATTCACGCTTTCACGCGCTCGCTGGCCTCGCACCTTTTACCGCGCGGCATCCGTGTGAACGCCGTCGCGCCGGGCCCGGTGTGGACCCCGCTCAATCCGGCGGACAAACTGTCAAAGGACATCAAGAAATTCGGCGCCCATACCGAGATGAAGCGTCCCGCCCAGCCCGAGGAGATCGCCCCGGCTTACGTGTTCCTCGCCTCGGAGCAATGCTCCAGCTACATCACGGGCGAGATTCTGCCGATCATCGGCGGCTATTCGGGCGGCTAATCACGCAGGCAAAAAAAGACCCCCATGCGCCGCGGCAGCGGCGCCCGGGGGTTTAGATCACGCCCTTACATCCGGAAGCGGATGCCCGCGCGGTACGCGCGGCCGAGCGTATCGTAAAGGTTCGGGGTCGTCGGCTTGCCGGCGTACAAAAGACCTCCGCTGACCGGAACGATCGGCGGTGACTTGTCGAACACGTTGTCGACGTTCAGGAACACGGTCGCCTCGGACTCGCCAAAGGCCACCTTATATTGGACGTTGGTGTCGAGGTAGAACGCGCCCTTGATCTGGTTGTTGTCGATGGTCGGATGCGTGACGTTCGAGCGCGGGCAGCCCGTCGTACATTCGATGTAGGCCTTGTCCCACACGCCCGACGACACGCCGCGGCCGATCAGGGTCACGGACACCGGATCGGCGTCGAAGGTCACCGTGCTGGTCCAGCGCCAGCTGGGCAGACCCGCATTGGAGACGATCGTGTTCTGACCCACGCGGTCGATCGGCTCGTTGATGCCGTTCGAGACGAGGTTCTTCAGGTAGTGCGTGGCGAGGAAGCGCACCGACAGATTGCCGTCGAAGTCGTCGGCGATGTCGGACAACGGCATCCGGTAGCTGACGTCGAAGTCGATACCGCGGTCCACTTCGCTGACGAAGTTGAACGGCTGCGCGAAGACACGCACGATGGTGAGAACGCCGTTCACCGGGGCGCGTTCGACACCCGAGCAGAACACGGTGTTGCCGGCAAAGCAGTTGTCGATGGTTTGCTGGGTGCCGACGGTGCCGATCGCGTTCTTGATGTTGATGTTGTAGTAATCGACCGAGGCGCTGAGGCCGGGCACGAAGCTCGGCGTGAGCACCACGCCGATGCCGGTGGTGTCCGCCTTTTCCGGCGTGAGCGCGATGTTACCCGTGGTGACTGTTTCCGCCTGGGCGTTCGGATTGCCCGAGAACGGATCGTTGACGTAGGTCAGACCGCGGATGCCGGTGGTGAACAGTTCGGCGAGGTTCGAGGCGCGGATGTCACGCGAACGCGTGAAGCGGAAGCGGATGTCGTCGATCGGCGTGTAGGTCAGACCCGCTTTCCACGTGGTCACGTAGCCCGACGTCGAGTAATCGGTTCCACGGATCGCGGCGTTCAGGTCGAGGGCCTTGGCCCATTCCTGATCCGCGGCCAGCGGAATGACGGTTTCGGCGAAGGCTTCCTTCACGTTGTAGGCGCCGATGGTCGGACGATAGTTCGCCGCGTACCAGTTGCCGGCCAGAGCGTTGGCGTCGGCGATGCCGGTGACCGATTCCTTGCGGTATTCGGCGCCCACCGCGACCGACACCGGCCCGGCCCAGCTGGAGAACGGCTCGCCGCGCAGCGTGGCGGCGGCGACGTCCTGCTTGAAGCGTTCGTAGCGGTACGAGGAACCCCACAGATAGTCCTGCGAGGCTTTGGTCGCCACGCCCTCACCGAAGACGTTGAACGGAATACAGGCGCTGGACGGGTTCGAGAGCTTCACACGGCAGACGACACGGCCCGTGGCCGGATCGAACACGGCGTCGATGGCTTCGCGGTAAAGCGGGACCAGCTTGTTGCCCAGCGAGTACTGCGAGGCGCGGGTGATGCCCTTCTGGTAGTAGAAGTCCCAGTTCCAGGTCTCGTCGCCGATATCGAAGTCGCCTTCCGCGCCGACGACATAACGGTTCACTGTGCGCTCGGTATAAGCGCCTTCATGCAGATCGTCGACCCACGAGCCGAAAGTGAACTGCGTCAGACCGAAGCCAAGCGCACGCTGACGCACGCTTTCCGGCAGGTAGGCGTTGTCGACGTTCATGACGAGGGTGTTCAGCTCGCCGCTGACGCCGAAGTAGCTTTCATGGGTGGTGCGGTCCCACGACAGCTGCGCATAGACGTTCACGTTGTCGGTGACGTCGTATGACACGCGCGTGAACACGTTCTGGTGCGTGTGGCGCGGATCGATCGAGGTCGCTTTGGACACATCGGACACGCGCCAGTCGCCGCCCGACATGTACACGCCGCCCACCAGACCATAGGTGAACTGATACGGCGTGCCGCCCGGGCCGAAGGCCGTGCCCTTGAGCGGGCCGGACGTGATGATGCCGCCGTAGGTCGCCGCGGCGGCCGCGACGTTCGGACGCACGATGTACTGCGGCACCGACGAATTTGTGGTCGCGTTGTAGGCCGGGTTGGTGAGAACGCCCGTCAGGCCGTTCATCCATTCGCGGTTGTTCGGCTCCGAACTCATGTCGCCCAGGATGCCGACGTTCTTGCTGACTTCGCCGGAGAACAGGATGTGGCCGCGTCCGCCGCCGAAGGCCATGCCGGCCGCGGTATTGCCCTTCCAGTGCTGACCGTCGCCGAGATCGGTGATGCCGCCCGAAACTTCGCCCTTCACGCCGACGAATTCCTTGTCGAGCACGAAGTTGACGACGCCCGAAAGCGCGTCGGAACCATACGCGGCGCTGGCGCCGCCGGTGACGATATCGACGCGCGAAATGAGGCCTTGCGGGAAGCCGCCGACGTCGACCTGGTTCTGCTGGGTGGCCGGAACCGAGCGTTGGCCGTCGAGCAGCACGAGGGTGCGCGCCGTACCGATGCCGCGCAGGTTCAGCGCGTTGATGCCGCCCGAACCTGAGCTGATGGTGCCGGTGCTGTTGCGGGGCGTGACGCTGCCCATCACCGACGGCAGCGTGTTGACGAAGTCTGCGACATCGCGCGGGGCGGCCGCTTCAAGGACCTCCGCGCCCACGACGGTCAGCGGCGTCGGCGCTTCGTAGCCGTCGCGCACGATGCGCGAACCGGTGACCACGATTTCCTCGCCGACATCAGGCGCTTGGGCCGCTTGTTGCGCCAGCGCGGGCTGGGCCATGAAAGCGCCGGCCGTCAGGGCCAGGAGCGAGGTGGTGGCAAGCGCGCGGCGTTTTGTCGTCTGCATTATTTCCCCCAATAGGTACACCGGCCGGAACAGGGAGTTCCGGCCCAGATGGGCGTACTACGTAAGGCCCGGGATTTTTCCGACAGGCCCCCTTGAAAAACCTTGAGGTCAAAAACCCGCTGGACACCTCTCCCTTTGGTGTCTGACACTTGAGCGGTTGTGCATTCCGGCCGGGGGGAGACGGTCCATGGCAAGCGACGGGGCCCATGCGACGCGCTTCGGGCTTCTTTTTTCCAGATATGACCGCGAGTTACGCCGGTTTCTGAGCGGATACCTCAGGAACAAGAGCGACGTGGACGATTGCGCCCAGGAATCCTTCCTTAATCTGTGGAAGCAGGAGACCCGCGGCGCCCTCCATGAGGATCCGCGCGGCTATCTGTTCATCACGGCGCGCAATGTCGTGCGCGATTTTTTGCGCAAAGGGCGCGCCCGGCGCAGCGAAGCGCATGTCGAACTGTCGGAAGAATTGGACGCCGTACGTTATACTGAGGCGGAAACGACACTGATGCACCGGGAGGGCCTGCGCCTGATCGAAGCGCAGCTCGAGGTATTACGCCCCTCGACACGCCTGGTCTTCCTCCTGCATTACGTGGAGCTTATGCCGTTCGACGCCATCGCCAAGCGCCTGGGAATCTCGACCCGGACCGTTGAGCGGGAAATGGCGCGGGCGCTCGACCACTGCCGCGAGGCTCTCGGGCCGACCTGTATGGATATCCTGAGCGATTGATATGATTTTCCGCCGCCCCCCTCAGACAGCGACCGCGTGGGTCGCCCGGCTGCAGGCCGGTCCCCTTTCCTGGTGGGACCGGCGCGCGCTGGCGCGTTGGCTGGCGGCGTCCCCGGACCATGCCAAGCAATTGGAAGCCGCGCAGACGGTAAGCGAACTCGCCCAAAAACTGGGCGGCAGCGCCCGGGCGCGCCAGATGTTGGCGCAAGATCTTTGGGCCCGCGCACGCGCTGCAACCGGCCGCCGCCAAGGGTTCGCGCTTCCGTCGCTGGCTGCGGCCGCCGTCGCCGCCGTGATCATTGTGATGGCCGCGCCGTGGAACACACCGTCCTTGCCGCGTATCGACGACGGCGGATCGGCGCGCACCGCCGTCGGCCAGATCACGGACTATGCGCTTTCCGACCGCTCGCAGATCACGGTCGCCGGCGCCTCGGCCGTTTCTATCGCTTTCACGGAAGGCCGCCGCGATGTGGCGCTGGAGCGCGGCGAGGCCTATTTCGACGTCGCGCCGGACCGTGCACGCCCTTTCGTGATCACCGCGGGCGCGCACAAGGTGACCGTCACGGGCACCAGCTTTAACGTCAATTACCTCGCGGCCGTGAACGAGATGGAAGTCGCGGTGGTCGAAGGGACCGTGCGCGTGGCGTATCCGTCGCGCATGAGCACGAACGACGCGACCGCGGAAATGCATGCGGGCGACGTGATCTTGTTCACGCCGGAGGGCCCCGTCCTCAGGCGCAATCTGACGCCGCAACAGGTGTCCGCGTGGCGCAGCCGCAAACTCTATTTCGACGGCGCGAATCTCAGCCAGGTTCTGGCGGAAGTGAACCGCTATTCGACCAAGCCGGTGGTCACCGAGACGCAGGACATCGAGCGCCTGATGCTCACCGGCCAGTTCCCGGCGGGTGACGTTGAATCCGTGCTGACCTCGCTGCAACAGCTCTATGGCATCGAAGCGCAGGAAAGCACGGAGCGCTGGGTGCTCGTGCGGAAACAGGCCAAGGCCGCGCCGCGTCGTTAGCTATAGCGTGAAGCGCACACCGGCGCGGAAGATGCGCCCCAGAATGTCGTACAGGATTGGATTGGTCTGGGCGTATCCATAAGGCGTGCCGTTGATACGCGGCACCGCGGCGGGATCCTTGTCCGCCACATTCTGGATATTGAGGAACAGACTGGCGCTGTCCTCGAACTTGTAGGCCAGGGATACGTCCACATAAGCCGCCCCATCGATGTGGTTCATATTGATCGTCGGATGGTCGATGGTCGCGGCGGGACAGCCCGACGCGCAGGCGATGAAGGCGTTGCTGAGGGTGCCCGCGCTGACGCCGCGCGCGGTCAGCGCCGCCGTGAGGGCGCCGCCGTCGTAGGCCAGCGAGGCCATCCAGCGCCAGCTCGGCATACCGCTGTCCGACGAGTTGCCTTCGTTCACGCCCGCGATATTCACCGGCGTATTGAGATCGTTGGTGAGGACATTCTTGCGGTTGTGCGTCGCGAGCCCGCGCAAGGTCAGCGATCCCGTCCAGGCTTCCGAGATCCGCGCGAGCGCAAGACGATAACTGGCTTCGAAGTCCAGTCCCTCGACCGTCTGCCGCGCAAGATTGAGCGGCGTGATGTTGACGAGATACTGCTCTTGCCCGTTGCCATATGTCCGCGTGATGGCGTCGCAGAACAGCCGATGCCCCCGGTAGCAGAAGTTGACCACGTCCTGGCCCTGCAGCAGCTGGATCGAATCCTTGATATTGAGCCGCCAGTAATCGACCGACGCATTGAAGCCCGGCAGGACCCGCGGCTGCAGCACGAGGCCTAAACCGGTCGTGTCGGCCTTTTCGGGTGTAAGACCCGGATTGCCGTGACTGAAGATGCGGATGAACGCGGTCGGGTCGCTGGTGATGAGATTGATGACGTTGTTGGTGCCGCTGACCCCGCCCGAGAAAAGTTCGAGAAGATTCGGCGCGCGGATATCGCGGGAGCGGGTCGCGCGGATTTTCAGATCGTCGACGGGCGCATAGGTGAACCCAAGCTTCCAGGTCGTGACATATCCGGAAGTACTGTAAGATGTGGCCCGCACCGCCGCATTGACGTCCATGCTGCGCGCGAAGGCTTCATCCTCGGCCAACGGAACGACGGTTTCGGCAAAGCCCTCGGAAACCGTGTAACCGCCGAACGACGGCATGTAGTTGCCGAGGAACCAACCGGTCGGACCGGCGACGCCCCCCACCTTTTCACTGCGGTGCTCCGCCCCGAACGCAAGGGAAATGGGCCCCGCCCAGTTCCGCACCGGCGCGCCGTGCACGGAAAAAGCTTGTACGTTCTGTTCGTAGCGCTCGGTGCGCCAATCGGTACCGGTGATGTAGTTCAGCACCGCCTGTGAATTCACGCCAAGGCCGAACAAGTTATAGGGCACACATCCATTGCCGGGATCGGTCAGCGCCGCGCGGCAGACGATCGCCCCGCGCGCATCCCTGACGGCGTCGCTCGCCATCGCGAAGTTCGCCGTATGAATGACGCGCTGAAGCTTGGACGTGTGGTGCGTGACGCCGTTCTGGAGATAGGCGTCCCACGTCCACGGCGCGTCCATCAGCTCGAAAACACCGTGGGCGCCGAGCACCGTGCGAGTCGTGCGCCGGTCTCCGAGGACTTCCGGCGATCTGTTTCCGAGGTCGCCGTTGATGGTCCCGAAGCCGAACGAGGTCACGCCCAAAGCCGCCGCGCGCGCAGCGACGGCGGCCGGGATAAAGGCGTTGTCCGCGGCGACGGTAAGATTGCCCGAATAAAGGGGCAGAAGGGCGATGGAATAGGAATCGGCATGCCCCCAGCCATGTTGCGCGAAGATATTCACCTCGTCGGTGAGATCGTAGCCGAGACGCGCGAACAGGTTCTGGCGCGAGGCGCGCGTGCCGAGGCTCTGTGTCGCATGCACATTGAGCGAGGAGGCCTGGCTCGAGCCGTACATATTCGAACCGTCGTTGAGCAGGCCGTAGTCGAATTGGTAAGGCGTGCCGCCCGGCCCGAACGCAATGCCCTTGAGCGGCCCGGATGTGATCAGCCCCCCGGGCGCGGCGCGCGAATTGTTTACGGGATCGAGGATGAGAAGCTGCGGTTCGCCGTTGGCGGGCGTGTAGTTCGGATTGGCGAGCAGCCCGATGTTCGACCGGTTCCACGCCCGGTTCGACGGGTGCACGACGCCGCCATTGCGCTCAACCTCGCCGCTGAAAAGTACATGCAGGCGGCCGTTCGCGAACTTATGCCCCGCGGTCATGGCGACCTTGAAGCCGGCATTGTCGCCGTACGTCGTCATGCCGCCCGAGACTTCGCCTTTGACGCCGGTGAAGGTCTTATCGAGGACGAAGTTCACGACGCCCGCCAAGGCGTCGGAGCCGTAGGCCGCCGACGCGCCGCCGGTGACCACGTCGACACGGGATACGAGCTGCTGCGGGAATGTATTCACGTCCGCCGCGCCGGTGATCGTGCCCGCGACCGAACGCTGGCCGTCGAGCAGCACCAGCGTGCGCTGAATGCCGAGATCGCGCAGGCTTAAGCCGTTCGTTCCCGCGACGCCCGAGGCCGTCTGGATGTTCTGGTTCGGAGTCTGGCTGCCGGCGAAGGCCGGCAGGGCGTTGACGAGATCGGCGAGGTTGCCGGTGGCCTGGCGCGCGATCTGATCGGCGCCCAGCACCGTGACAGGGGTCGGCGCCGCGTAGCCGCCGCGCGCGATACGCATGCCGGGCACGAGGATTTCCTCGACCACATCGGACATGGCCGGTTGCGGCGCGGACGGCGGCGGAGCCCGGCGCGCTGCGCGAACTTCCGGAACAGGGACCGGTGTTTTCGGCGCCGTGATCACGAAGACCGCGCCGCGATTGTTGATGACTTGAAGGCCGCTGCCGTCCAGCAGGCGGCGGATGGCGTCCTCGGCGGTGAACGATCCACTGAGGCCTTTTGTGCGCAGGCCTTTCACCTGCTCCGGCGCGAACACCAGATTGATCCCGGTATCCCGTTGCAGACGCTTGAGTCCGTCCTCGATGCTCATCGCGCCGATCTTCACGGTATAGCGCGGCCCGGCGGCCTGCGCGGCGGCAGGACGCGGGACCGTCCCGGCCGCGAGCGCGGTCAGCGCCAGCAATACGGCCGCGGCGGCACGCTTGGTGCGAGGAGGGAAACGACGCATCGCGCTACGACGAGAACCTTGCGCGCGCGAGTTATACGGGAGACGAAACCGCGGGTGCGTCGGTCCGCATCGGGCCGGCGGTGCTGGTGCGCATGATGTGTTCCCCTTTGTGGTGATCGCGGCGCTGCGTCGTCCACACGATTGCCGGACATCGGACCGGAAAGCGGCGCTCACGCGGTCCGGCGTCGATCCTCCCTGCGAAAATCGGCGCGGCGGCTTTCGTGCGGGGCTTACGCGTATCGTCTAAGCCGCCGCGAGTATCACAAATATCGGAGAGTCCCCTCAACAGCAATTCGGCCGAAGCGGGCGCAACTGTTACGTCCGCCGCACCGCAAAATTCAGGATCATGTGAATTTCACATGCGGCCCTGTCGGAAATTTCGCACTCCTTACGTAGTACCGTCTGCCCTTCTTGGATTTCAGGGGATTGGCCTCGTTCTCGGCCGCCTGCTGTCACGGACGGGGGTTTGCGAGTGGGAACCTGCCTGGGGGGCGCGCCCCCCGGAAAGTTTCCCGGCTATCGTCTGGTTCCCCCCAACGATAGTCTCGGGCCGGCCGTGGCACTTCCCTGCGCGGCCGGCCTCCTTTCACCATCCAAAGCTTCACTTGAAGATTTCACTTGGAGATTTCACTTGGAGATCACGTCATGACGCCCCTTGCTCATCTCATGCCCGCTCGCCCCAAGTTTATCGGTGTGGCTGCCATAGCCATCGCAGCCGTCATGGCTTTCGCGCCGCCGGTCACGGCCGAGACTCTCGATCTCACCAGCGCGACTATCGCCGACGTGCAGGCCGCACTGGGCACACGCAAGCTGTCGTCCGAAAAACTCACGCAAGCCTACCTCGCGCGCATCAAGGCCTACGACAAGCAGGGCCCGGCGATCAATGCGGTCATCCTGGTGAACCCGAATGCCGTCAAAGAAGCCCGCGCCATGGACCGCGAACGCCGCGCCGGCAAGGTGCGCGGGCCGCTGCACGGCATCCCCGTCATCGTGAAGGACAACTACAACACCGTCGACATGCCGACGACGGCGGGCTCGCAACTGCTGGCGGGCTCGATCCCGCCGACGGACGCCTATGTGGTGAAGAAACTGCGGGACGCGGGCGCAATCATCATTGCCAAGGTAAATCTGAATGAATTCGCCGGCAGCGGCGGCATGACCAACGGCGAGAAAGACGCGAAGATCGCCGCGATGGGCCGTGCGCAGGCGGGCTTCAGCTCGCTAGGCGGGCAGACACGCAATCCGCACGACATCGCGCGCGTTCCGTCCAGCTCCAGCGGCGGCACCGGCGCGTCGGTCGCGGCCGCGTTCGGACAATTCGGCCTCGGCACCGACACGGGCGGCTCGGTGCGCGGCCCCTCGTCGGTCAACGGCATCGTCGGTCTCAAAACCAGCTACGGCCTGGTGAGCCGCGCCGGCATCGTGCCGCTGTCCTTGAGCCTCGATACTTCGGGCCCGATGGCGCGCAGCGTCTATGACGTGGCCGCGGCCCTCAATGTGATGGCCGGTGTCGATCCGGACGATTCCACGACCCAGATGTCGGTCGGCAAAGCTGAAGCCGATTACACCAAGTTCGCGAAGCCGGGCGGGCTCAAAGGCGCGCGTATCGGAATCGGCCGCGATTTCCTGGGCGGCGACGATCAGGTGGATAGGATTACCGAAGATGCCATCGCGACGTTGAAGTCGCTGGGCGCGGAGATCGTCGATCCGATCAAGGTGCCCAACTACCTGCTCGACCAGCGCACCGGCGTCTACGCGCTGCTGGTCAACACCGAGTTCAAAGCCCAGATCACGGACTACCTTCAAACCCTGAAGCCGGGTTTCCCACGCAGCTTCGACGAGATCGTCGCGCTGGCAAACGATCCCGCGACGAACTACCGCAGCCCGGAGAAGGCCTTCGGATTGAAATACTCGCAAGCGCATGCCGTCGGGATCGATACACCGACTTATCTCGCGCTCAAGAACCAGACCCTGCCCGCCATTCGCGCCGGTGTGGAGGCTGTGTTCACGTCCTACAAGATCGACGCCATCCTGGCGCCGACCAATTCAACACCGGCGCAGCTTATCGCCGAACCCCGCCGGGGTGGCGGCGGGCGCGGCGATTCGCCCGGCAACCTGACCAATGAATCCTGGGTGCCGGAGATGGTCGTGCCCGCGGGCATGACCGGCGAAGGCCTGCCGGTGACGATCTCGTTCATCGGCATGCCGTTCAGCGAAGCCAAGCTGATCGGCTACGCCTATGACTTCGAACAGGCGACAAAAGCCCGGCGCCTGCCGAAGCACACCCCTGAACTGAAGACTGATCGAATCAACGACTAGGATCGCAACAGCGTCTCGGCCATTTGCGCGCAGGCGCGCCGGAGATCCGGAACGGATGTGATCTCCCAGAAGGCGCCGCGTGTCGGAGGACCCACGGCGAAGATATTCGGTGAGACGACGCCCTTGGCGTCGATGACGGCGCAATCGTCGCTGACGTCCAGTCCGAGCTGAAGCGGATCGGGGCGGATCGCACCGGCTTCGACCGCAGTGCGCACCAAAGGATTCGTGGTCTGGGAATAGTCGCCTTGCGGTCCCGTACAGTTCACGAGCCACGATGACGCCAGATGTCGCAGGCCCTCCTCACCACGCGGACGGACCGCTACGGCGAAGACGCCATCCTTCCAGTCTATGGACACGATGCGGCCGGCCGCGACCGTCAACTGCCCGGACTCGCGCACCGACGCCAGCGTATCGGCAACCGCCGGCGCCAAGCGGTGACGATGCACCTCCCACAGCGGGCGGACGTGCCGCAGGAACCGACGGCGCTCCGCGGTTGAGAGGCGGCGCCAGGTCTCGATCGTCCACGGCCTGAACGCATCGACGACGTCGCGCCAGTCATGACCGGTTGACGGAGCCGCCTGCGCCGCATGGCGAAAATCACGAAACAGCGCACGCAAGCCGCCCGTCGGCCTTTCCATCGTCATCGGCTTCGCCGTCTCGTGACGGTTGGGCACGTAGCCGTGGCGGGATATGACATTGATCTTTTCGCTGTGCTTCCGGCTTACAAGGCTCTGCACCACGTCGGCCATGGTGAGACCGCTGCCGACGATGAGGACGTCGTCGTGCGCCGGAATGGCTTCAAGCCCCCGCGCCTTCCATGAGTCATGCAGATAACGCGCGGAATTTCGCGCCGCGTCGGTCAAGCCCGGCGGCGATCCCGGCGGCAAATTGCCGAAACACAGGGCGATGCGGTCGAAGACCAGACGCCGTCCGTCTTCAAGAGCGACGGCCGGCTGCACGCCTGGATGAAGCGCGCACGCGACGCCGGTGACAAGAGACACGGGCACTCTTCCCGCCTGCGCCGCCACGGCCGTATGCAGCACATGGCCGACATATTCGCCGTAACGCATCCGCGACATGAAGGCGGACGCCGGCGACGGATCGCCGCTTGCGCTCAGCCAGGCGTGGAAGTTTTGCACATCGTCGGGAAAGGCGCCCATGTTTCCGGCGCGCACATTCAAGAGGTGCTCCGGGTTCACCGTCCCGTAGGCCGCGCCGCGGCCGAGGGCATCGCCGCTCTCGATGATCGTGATCGCCGTGCCCGAAGGCGCCCGGCGCAGGAGTTGGACCGCAAGCAGGCACCCGCTAAACCCGCCGCCGATAATTCCGATATGCATGCCCCAGGGATAAAGCCCAAACCCGGCGGCGTCCAGCGAGGCCTTTCCCGCGAAAGCGCGCATAGGTAAATTCGCGCCATGACCCTTGAATCCGTCCGCGCCGATCTGGCGCACCGCGCCCCCGATCTTGAGATCGTCGAATCGCACCTCAGCACCGCGACCGTTGCGCTGGCGGCCGCCGCTCATGGGGTGGAGCCGGGACAGATCGCCAAAACGTTATCGCTGAAAATCGCGGACCGGCGGTTCCTGCTGGTCGCGCGCGGCGACTACCGTCTCGACAACAAAAAAGCCAAGGCCGCCTTCGGGGCCAAGCCGAGCATGCTGTCGCACGACGAAGTGGCGGCGATCACCGGCCATCCGGTCGGCGGGGTCTGCCCCTTCGGCCTCGCACAGCCTTTGCAAATCTATTGCGACATTTCGTTGAAAAGCTTCGACGAGGTTTGGCCGGCGGCGGGGTCCGTCAACAGTTCGATACGCATCGCGCCGCAGCGGCTGGCGGACCTTGTGGGCGCGGCGTGGGTCGACGCCTGCAGCGCGCCCTGAATCTCCTCGCTTCGACTCGAACCCTGTCGTAACGTTCTTTCCTCGTGGGCCGTGAGGGGGAACGCATGACGACAGCGCCGGGTGAGCCGCTTCTCAATCTGATGTCGCCGGATGTGCTCCGGAATCCCTATCCCTCCTTCGACCGCCTGCGCGCCGCCGAACCGGTGCACCGGTTGCCGCTCGGCTTCGTGGTGCTCAGTCGCTACGAGGATGTGAGCCTGGTCCTGAAAGACAAGCGCTTCGGAAAAACCTTCGCCGAACGCATGACCCTTCG
>JAYRTJ010000059.1:0-20366 GCA_041919675.1 Rhodospirillaceae bacterium
GGATGGGATGTCGTCATCGTCGACGATCTTTCGACGGGGAGCCTGCACCTCGTTCCGAGGGGCGTTCCGCTGCGGATCGGCAACATCGGCAACAGCGCCTTCATGGCGACGGTCTTCGCCGAGACGCGCCCCGACGCGGTGATTCACTTTGCCGGTTCCATCAGTGTGCCGGAGTCCGTCGAACGCCCGCTCAAATACTACACCAACAATTTCGCGGCCAGTTGCCGGCTGGTTGAAACCTGCCTGGCGGCCGGTATCGACAAATTGATCTTCTCCTCGACGGCGGCGGTCTACGGGATCCCGGAAGCTCAGCCCGTGACCGAAGACAGTCCGCTGCGCCCCATCAATCCGTATGGCCGCTCGAAACTGATGACCGAAGAGATGCTCAAGGACACGGCGGCGGCCAATCCCTTCCGCTATGTCGCCTTGCGCTATTTCAACGTGGCCGGCGCCGATCCGAAAGGCCGCGCGGGCCAGGTGGTCAAAAATTCGACCAATCTGATCAAGGTCGTGAGCGAGCTCGCCGCCGGCCGGCGGCCGGGAATGACCGTGTACGGCGACGACTATGCGACGGCGGACGGCACCTGCATCCGCGATTTTATTCATGTGAGCGATCTCGCGGAGGCTCACGTCGCGGCGCTGACCTACCTGATGAGCGGCGGCGCCAGCGACGTCATGAATTGCGGGTACGGCGAAGGCTATTCCGTGAAAAGCGTGCTCCGCGAGGCGGGGCGCATCTCCGGTTACGCGCTGCCCTATACGATGGGCGCCCGCCGGGCCGGCGATCCGGCGCAGGTGATCTCGGACCCGTCACGGATCCGCGAACGGCTGTCGTGGTCGCCGCGCTACGCAAATCTCGATCTCATCTTGCGCTCGGCCATCGCGTGGGAAAAGTCGCTGCCCGTCCTCGCCGGCCGCGAGGAAGAGGCCGCCAATGTCGTGCCGCTCGCCCCGCATCTTGCGGCGATGTCGCGCGTACCGCGTATTCACCCGACCCTGCAGTAAGCTCGCCGTCCACCTTAATGAAGCGCTTCGCCGGAGAACAGGCGTCCGTAAGCCGCGCACATCTGGGCTTCGTCGTAATGCGCGGCGGCGCGGGTCTGGTTCGCGGCGCCCAAACGGCTGCGAAGCGCGCCGTCCCGCAAGAGCGCCATCATCATGCTGGCCAGGGCGACGTCGTAACGCGGGACCACGTACGGGCGATTTTCCTCGGCCAGCATCGCGCGGATATCCCCGGCGTCGGTACTGGCGATTGCGCGTCCCGCCGCCATCGCTTCGAGAACGCTGAGCGGCATCTGCTCCGTATCCGACGAGATCGCGAACACATCGAAGGTCCCGAGGATGCGTTCCGGAGCCGCGATAGAGCCTGTGAAGGTAATATGCGCCCCGAGGCCATGTTCGGCGGCAATCGCCTCCAGACGCGCACGATCGGGCCCGTCGCCCACGATCACGAGATGGGCGGGCATATGAGCGCGCACCAACGCAAAAGCCGCGATCAGCCGGTCGAGCGCTTTCTCCCGGCGTAACGTCGCGACGGTGCCGATGACGCCGCCCTTGCCGCGGAAGGCCGCGCTAAACAAGGGATCTGGAGCGCGCGCGAAACTTTCGGTGGGAATGCCGTTTGGGATGTAGCGGATGCGGTGAGGATCGAGACCCCACACATCCAAGGCGATCCGCTTCAGGGATTGCGACGGCACAACGACGGTGCTGCGCCTGTTCAGAACCAGCCGCCGGAACAGGACCCGGCGCAGGAGCTGCTTGTTGGCTTCCTCGGGCCCGAAGCCGTCTTCGATATGAATATGGCGCACGGGAAGGCGGCAGGCGGCCACAGCCCATTCGGTCGCGCCCCAATTGTAAGTGACCAGCACCTCGGGCCTGATCTCGGCCAGAACGCGCCGCGCGGCGCGGATGTTGGCCAAAGTGTTGCCGCGCGGGAACCCGAGCGGCTGGACTTCCGTGGATGAGTCCGCGTCCAAAAGCGCGGCCGCGTCGGTCCGGCCGTCCATCGCGCGTACGAGGTGATGGAAGCGCGCGCCGAAGTGATCGGCGAGTTGCACGAACCGGCGTTGGGGTCCTCCGATCGCAAAGGTCGAGAAGATATGCAGAAGGGTCGGCGCGGCGGCGGATGTCATCGGGACATCCGCCGCCGAGATCGGGCCGGGCGCGACGGACACCGCCTGGTTCATACGAAGGCGCGGCGGATAAAGACCACCGGATCGTTCTCCGGAGTCCAATTGAGATCGCGTTTGGCGATGCCGCAGTCGAACGGCGCCGGCAGCCCGCGGGAGCGCAGATCGCGCAGGCTCGGTTTGGCGGCAGGGCGGCCGACCACGCGCTTGATCGCCCACTTGCCCCAGTCTTCAAGGTGGAGCCGCCACACCGCTTGCGGGTGATACCGCAGCGGCCGCCCGGTGGCGCGGGCGAGGGCCGCCATATAGGCGCGTGCGTTGAAGCGCACGTCGCCCACGAGATTATAGGCGCGCCCAATGGCCGTGGGCGCCGAGACGGCTTTCACGATGGCGTCGGCGACATCGTCCACCAGCACGAGCGGCAGCGGGTTGTCGCCTTTGTTCCAGCCGACGCAGTGCTGTTCGTTGTTGAATGTGCCGACGCCGCTGTGAAGCGGTGACGTGCCGTGACCGACGACGACGCCCGGGCGCAGGATGCAAACCGGCAAACCGCGCTCCTTGTGCAGGGCGAGCAGCATGATATCCGCCTCGGCCTTGGCGCGGGCATAGTCGGCGCGCTCTTCGCTTTGGGGATCGGGCATCGTGTCGCATGTGATCTTCCGCCGCGCGTCGCCTATATAGAGGCCGGCGATCGAGCCCACATGAATGAGACGCGCGGCGCCTGCGGCAAGGCAGGCGTCGGCGACGATCTTCGCGCCGCCCACCATTGCGTTCCTGATGTCTTCCCAGGTCGCGCCGCCGCCGCCGTGGGCGAGGTTGATGACGGTCGCCGCGCCCGAGATGGCCTGCGTCACCGCCGCCGGGTCACGGATATCGCCGCGGATCAGCGAGACCTGCGGATGAGAGAAGATCTCCGCGAGGTTGCGGGTATTGCGGGCGAAGGCGCGCACGCGATAGCCGGCATCGACCAGGCGCGCGACCGTCGCCGCGCCGATGAACCCCGTGCCGCCCAGGACAGCCACGTCACCGTGGGTGGCTTTCACCGCCACGGCTGTTTGCACCGGCGGGATCGGCGCCGCGAAAGCGCGGTTTGCGATCTCTTCGCACGTATCGACAAGATTGGCCGCGAAGGGGATCGAGGCGACCGGGCGCAAGGTACCGCCGGCCGCGCGTGAGCGCACGGCCGCATAATAAGCCTCGATGCCGGCTTTCATGCTGAGGAAGAACGGATCGGACCGGCCCTTCAGCTTGGCCAGCGACAGCACGTAGGACGCGGCGTTGCCGAGCGCGTGACCGGCGGCGACGCGCGCGGCCGCCAGGCCTTGGGCCAGCATATCGAGGGGCTCCATCAAGGGACCGCGGCCCATCGTCGTGAAGCGGTTGTTCAGGATATCGGCGGCCAGCACGCCGTCATCGCAGACGGCGGTGACCTGCCAGAAGGGGAAGCTCCGGCCGACCGCGAACTGAAGGTGCGCCGTATGGCTCGCCGACTTGAGCAAAGTGTCGCAAGAAGCGTGAAAAGCGACGCCCGGGCTGATGAAGGCGCCCGGCGCCGCCGCCGCTTCAACGGACTCGATCGGCCCGATGAGCGACGCGATCTGCGACATCGGATGTACGGCCTGTTCGAGCAGGATGTTCTTTGGCAGATGGAACATCCATGATCCGAATTGCCGGCCCGCGAGCTGACGCAGCGGGACGTTGTAGGCCACCTGCACCGACCGCAACGGGCCAGCCGTGCCGGCCAGAATCGCCTTTCGTAACTGCGCGAAGGCGGGATGGTAGATGAAGTTCTGGTTCACGCCGGCGACAAGGCCCTCGGTTTCCGCCTCGCGTGCGACGAGGTCGGCGGCATCGACGCCGTGCGCCGCGACAGGCTTCTCAATCAGCACATGGCGGTTGTAGACGAGGCAGAGGCGGGCCAGCGCGGCATGGGAATCCGGCGGCGTCAGGATGTGAACGGCATCGAAGTCACCCTCCTTCAGCGCGGTTTCCAGATCCTGATAGACCGCCGGGATCTTCCACTTGCCGGCGAAGGCGCGGGCGCGCTCGGCCGATGGTTCGACGATGGCGACGGCCGAAATATTCTTGAGCGCCTTCAAGGCCTCGGCGTGGATGTTCGCGATGACGCCGGCTCCGACCAGGCAGACCCTGATTGTCGCGTCGGGTGCGATCATGGGCAGACCCCGGAGCGGGCGCCTTGCAGCGGACCGCAGGCTCTGTTCCGCATCGGTGAGCTCGTGCGCCTTGGTTTGAACCGTCATTCACATACCTTCTCTGATCGGCGATTTAAGCCGCTTGGCGTAAGCGGCCTTGTGCGTAGGAAAGAACGTCTTCCGCGGTCGTCGGCCGCCCCCCAAGGGCGCCGAAGAAAAACCGCATGTAGCCGTCGAGCCACCCGAGGAATTTCGAAAGCTCGGCTTCGTTGGTCACATAGGGGCTGCCGCCCGGAAGCAGGGTGGAGCTGTGGTAGGAAAGAACGAAGAGTCGCCGGTCGCGCTGGAACAGCGACAGCGTCATGCGCTTGGCTTCGTCCAAGGAAATGCCTTCCGGCGTCAGGCGAATGCGCTCGAGCAGGCCAAGGCGCGAGAGAAGGCCCGGGATGCGGCAGGCGATGCTGGGATTGCTGAGCAGCGTGCTCATGCCGCGGCGGCTGATGCGGTCCATGAGGCCGACCAGGCCCACGGTGTTGGGGATTTCCAGAAGGCGGCGGTCGCGGTCGATCCAATAAGGTTGGGCCGGCGATCCCGTATAGTCGGGTCCGCCTTTCTGCGAGAAATCCGTCAGCGGCATGACGCTGGCGTCGATCCAGTATCCCGCCTCGATCAGGGCGGCGGCGGTGTTCGGGCCCGCGCCATAGCGGCCCGCCTTGAACACACGCGGGCGCACGCCGAAATTCTGAAGGATCGCCGCCGTGAGGCGATCGATCTTCGCACGCTCCAGGGCGGCCGGCAGATTGCCCGGATAGGTGTTGTGGATGGTGATTTCCTCATCGATGGGCGGATTCACCCAAGGATGGAGCTGCGCGCCGATGCCGCAATCGCCGGCATCGAGGATCGCCTTCAAGGGCGCGATGCCCTCCTGCTGCGAGGCGACCGCATAGTCGACCAAATATGTCGGCTTCACCCCAAACTGGTTCAGGATCTCCTGCGCGCGGACCTGCGCGGCGATGTTGCGCACGCTGATGGCCTGCGAGGAGAAGGTATGCCAGCGGAACTCCTCCTCCGCGTCGACGAAGACAATCAGTTTGGGAGCCTCGCTCCGGGGAAACGTGATGAGGTCGGCGGGCGTGAAAGAAAACATGGGCGAGGTCTTCTCGAGGGCCGGGGCGGTGGAACAACTCAGACCGGCGTACCATTAGGGATCACAATTCTCGCGCAGCCGAAGAGTTCCCACCGGACGGCACCTGCGCTTATTCGTTGCAACGCGTTACTCGGCCACACCTGACATCGCTGACCTCATATGGGCGGGCTTATGAAAATCCTTTCCTTCACCACGCTGTACCCCAACGCGTCTCAACCCATTCACGGCGTGTTCGTCGAGAACCGCTTGCGCCAGCTGGTGGCGACCCGCGCGGCGGACGTGCGCGTGGTCGCGCCCGTTCCGTGGTTTCCGTTCAAGGGCGCCTGGGCCGGCAGCTACGGAAAATACGCGCGCGCGCCGCTGCACGAGGTGCGTCATGGCCTCGACGTGATGCACCCGCGTTATCCGGTGATCCCCAAAATCGGCGTGTCCGTCGCCCCGACCCTGCTTGCATGGTTCATGCGGCCGGTGATCGCCCGGATCATGCGCGAGGGTTACGACTTTGACGTGCTGGATGCGCATTACTTCTATCCTGACGGTGTTGCGGCGGCGTGGCTGGGCAAGTGGTTCAAAAAGCCTGTCGTCATCACCGGCCGCGGGACCGATCTCAATTTCCTTCCGCGGTACCCGTTGCCGCGCCGCCAGATCCAATGGGCGGCCGAAAAAGCCGCCGGCATGATCACGGTGTGTCAGGCGCTGAAGGACTCGCTTGTTGAATTGGGTGTGCCGCAGCAACGCGTTACCGTGTTGCGTAACGGGGTCGATCTGCAATTGTTCCGGCCGTTCCGGGAGCCGAAGGAACGCGCGGTTGCACGCAGGACGTTCGGCATGGAGGGGGGCACGGCGCTGGTTTCCGTCGGCCAACTCATCGAGCGGAAGGGCCATCACCTCATCATCGCGGCGTTGCCGGAACTTCCCGATGCGCATCTGTTCATCGCCGGAGACGGGCCTGATCGCGCGAAGCTAAAAAACCTCGCTGCCGAGCTGGGCGTTGCGGGCCGCGTGCATTTTCTGGGTGTCGTGCCGCACGGTGAGCTGCCGCTTCTGTATGCGGCGGCCGATATCTCGATCCTGGCCTCAAGCCGCGAGGGATGGGCGAACGTGCTTCTGGAATCGATGGCCTGCGGGACCCCTGTCGTCGCCAGCCGGATTTGGGGCACGCCGGAAGTCGTCGCCGAGCCCGCAGCCGGTGTGCTGATGCCTGAACGCAGCGCCGCCGGGGTCGCCGCCGGGGTGAAGGCGGTGCTCGCCAACTTGCCGGAGCGCGGCGCGACCCGCCGGTATGCCGAACGCTTCAGTTGGGATGCGACGACGGACGGACAGCTGCGACTGTTCCAGGGTATCACCGGCCAAGCGCCCCGCATGGCGGCGGAATAGCCTTCCCGCGTTTCGCAAAATCAACGCCTCCGCGCCATCGTGCCCTCGGCCGTCACGCGAGGAGCCATTTATAAGGGACAGCGGCATCCTGACGCCGCAACTGGTCCGTGATCCATGCGAGCGGCGCTTCGGCCTCTTTCACGCCGAGACGCGCGGCCATCGCGAGAGCGCCGCGCGTGTAGATCGCGTAGGTCGGATCGCCGCCGGCGAGAGCATCGTTTGGCTCCGGCCAGCGGGCGCGCATGCTGCTGAGTTTCCAGGCCTCGTCCCAGGAGCCCGCGACGGGGGCGTTCTTTTCCGCCTTCACGATCAAGCGATAGGGCGAGGGATGTGAACGCCGCCATCCACTATGGCCCGAGACGCGCGCCAATGTTCCGCCGAGCGCCCATTGGAAAGGTTTTTGCCACGCGTCAAAACCCATGAGCACCACCCAGCCCAGGACGGCGACGATGAATTCGTGCTGCCATGGCGAGATCCAGGTGCCGCCCGGCGCTTGCGGCGGTTCGTCGCGGGCATTGTCGGGGTTGTCCGTGGCGCGGAAAATCTTGTGGAGCGGCTTTTGGCTTTCGACGTAGGTCGCCTCGAACCATTTCCGGGTGCGGTCGAGGTCGCTGCGAAAGTAGGCTGCGGGCAGAAGCCAGCGGGGCGTCTTGTCGGGCGTTACGTTCGCCGCTTGCGCCAGGGTGCGTATGGACCACGCGAAGCTGCGCGGCTGCGGAATGCTGAGCCGGTACGGCGGCGGCAGCACGCCCCGGTTATAGGTGGCCGCAAACTGCAGGTCCTCCAGATGATAAGGATCTCCGGTTAGCAGATAAGGCACGTAGGCCAGCGCCGGCTGATGCGCGGAATCGATGCTGATTCCCGTATCGGCCAAATCGATATGTGGGTCGCCCACGTTGCGCGCGCCGTACCAGCTCATCGTCTTGTACGTGTCGAGATCGACCGGCGCGCCCGTTCGTTCGTCGCGCATATGCCAGGGCAAGGTCCCGGCGGCTTCCGCCTGGGCGCGTAAGGCGGCCAGCGCGTCGCGCGCTTCGGTGCAGAGGAAGCGCGCCTGCTGTTCCGTCACAAGGCCGATGTCGGGGCGCTCGCCGGTGGAGCCCATCCTGGGCTCGACGCCGGCGAGTTCCATGACGCGGTAGCGCTCGCTTTTCGGCGGCGGCGCGGGGCGTGCGAAGGTCCGGCGTGCAAAGGGGGGAATAAGGCCGCGGCTCTTAAGGGCGGCGATATCGGCCTTCACAGGCCGCTCATCGGATTGCCATCGCCAGCGGCTGAACCATAAGTGCCGGGGGACCTCGACGCGCGCGCGCGTCTTTCCCGCGCTTTGAATCTCGGCGCTATAGGGACCAAGGTTCGCCGGTGCGCCGCTCCATAGGCGGCCCAACTCGAAAACAACCTCCAGGCGATCACTGGTCTGGTCGGGACGGAAATAGACCGTCAGCGGGCCCCGTGTTTGCATTGCGCGCAGGCAGTTCTGTGTGAAGCCCGCCGGGGACGCAAAAGCGCCAAAATCTTCCGCGCCGTCGGCGGTGTAAGTGAAAGTCTCACCGCCAAGACGGACGAGCACGCGCAGGCCGGCCGAAGCCGCGCGTGCGGCAAACGGCGCGCAGGCCGCGCCGGCGAGAAGGGTGCGCCGGGACAGAAGGAAGGCATTTGTCATGCGGGCGCGAAATTAAAAGGCCCTGCGCAACTCATGGGAGCGGCGCTCCTGACGTTCTAAGGCTTTCGAAAAAAACGCGAGCGGCGGGGCGCTGTTTCACGCGCCTTTGCGTTAGGACCCTTGTTCTGCGCGCCAAAGGGGTTTTCCCGTTTGTCGTTCGTAATCGTCCAGGCCGAGATCGCGCAGATGGCGGCCAAACAGCCGAGAAACAGCAAACTTTCCATGACGGCGCCCCGAAAGACCCTGAGGATGAGACATGTGCGCGCGTGTGCGCTCACCGCGTTAGCTAACGGCGCGGCCGTGCAGATGGTTTCAACCGGACCTGTGAAAACCGGAGGGTCCGCGCATGCGTGATCTGGCCCTGGTCCTGACTCTTGCGGTCCTCGTTCCGCTCTCGATCCCGTTTCCGCTTGTCGGCCTCTTTGCCTGGGAATGGCTCTCGCTGATGAACCCGCATCGGCTGACGTGGGGTTTCGCCCAGCAGCAGCCCTTTGTCATGGTCGTCGCCCTGGTCACGATGGCGGGCTGGGTCCTGTCCAAGGAGCGCGGAAATCTGAAGATGAGCACCTTCCTGGCGCTGATCGGCATTTTCTCCGCCTGGATTTCCATCACGACGCTGTTCGCGCCGGTTCCGGACATGACCGTGCCGTTGTGGGACCGCAATATCAAAACCATGATGATGATCGTCATGGTGCTCGCCATCGTCACGTCCCGCGTCAGAATCCACGGCCTGGTGTGGGTGATCGTGATTTCGCTGGCCTATTACGGCATCAAGGGCGGGGCCTTCGTGCTCCTGACCGGGGGCAATTACATCGTCTTCGGGCCCGCGGATTCGATGATCCAGGACAACAATTCCCTGGCCCTCGCGCTGATCATCACCCTGCCGCTTCTCAATTACCTGCGTCAGCACACGGCCAACAGGTGGCTGCGCTACGCCTTGATCGGCGCGCTCTTCCTGACCTTCGCGGGCGCCATCGGCAGCTATTCACGCGGCGCCATCATCGCGCTGGGCGCCATTCTCGGCTTCCTGTGGCTGAAGAGCCCCGCGAAGATCGTCACCGGGCCGGCCCTGCTGTGCGCGATCCTCGTCGGCGTCATGGCGATGCCGGCCAAGTACATGGACCGCCTCAATACGCTGAACAACGTGATGGAAGACGAGTCCTTCCGCGGCCGCCTCGACGCCTGGGACGTCGCCTGGGAGACCGCGAAGGACCATCCGCTGGGCGCCGGCTTCGACGGCCCGCGCCAACCCGAAATCTGGAACAGCTATCTGCCCGAACGGCCGCCGCGCGCGTCACACAGCATCTACTTCATGGTGCTCGGCGAGCACGGTTTCATCGGTCTTGGGATCTACCTGCTCATTTGCGCCGTGAGCTGGCGCAACCTGCAGCGCGTGCGCAAACTGACCGCGGAGAAAGGGCAGGTGAAGTGGGCACACGACCTCGCCTTCGCGCTTCAGCTCAGCATGGTCGGTTTCCTGGTGGGCGGAGCTGCGCTGCCGATGGCCTATTACGATGGATTCTTCACGCTGCTGGCGATGAGCGCGGCTTTGCTGCGGTTGGTGCAGGCGGCGGCGCCCGCGCAAGAGCGCCGCCTGGCCGGTTTCAGGCGGAGCGTGCCGGCCGCAGCCGGTGCTTGAGCCAGCGCGTCGGCGCCGAGGCCCTTGCGACGAAGTACAGATTGTGGAGGGGGCGATAGCCGCGCAGGACGGCGCGGGCGATCGTCTTCAGGCCGAAGGTGAAGTCGCCGCCGGCATAGGCCACCTGGCCGAGTTTGCTGAAGCGTTCACCGAGGATACGGCGAATCTCGTCCTGACCCAGGCGGTCCCGATTGCGCTCCAGGTAGGAAATCACCATCGGCAGCACATAGTCGGCCTGTTCGCGGATCTTTGCCTTGGACAAGCTGTTTGGCGTGCTGTGAACGCGCACCAGCGTCTCGGGGATGTAGCCGATCTCTCCTATCAGCGAGAGGCGGATCCAGAGGTCCTGATCCTCGGCGACGGGGAGCCATTTGTTGAAAGCGCCGGCCGCCATGACGGCGCACCGGCGCGCAAGAACGCTGGGGGTCGCCACGCAAGGATGCGCGAGCAGGGTGCGCCAACCTTCGGCGCCGCGGGCCGGAGACGCGCCGCGATAGATGTCGCCGGTGTCCACGCCGCTCTCATCTATCAATGTTGCGCGGCAGCTGACGAACGTCATCCGCGGGTGGGTGTTCATGAGCGCGAGCTGACGGGCGAGCTTGCCCGGCAGCCATTCGTCGTCGGCGTCCAGGAACGCGATGTATTCGCCGGTTGCGCCTTGCAGACCGGTATTGCGCGCCGCCGCCGCGCCGCCGCAGGCCTCACGGCAAATGAGGCGGACGCCGCGCGGCTCGTAGGTCCGCACGATCTCGCGCGTGCCGTCCGTGCTGCCGTCGTCGATCACCAAAATCTCGGTGCGCGGTACATTCTGGGCCAGCGCCGACTGCAGGGCGCGGTCGATGAAACGCCGCGCGTTGTAGGCGGGAATGATGGTGCTCACCAAAGCCGGCGAGCTCTGCGGGAAAGAAACGACGCGCGTCATGGGCCGACGCTTCTACAGGCTTTCACGCGCATAACCGGCCGCCGCGGCTGGGCGGACCGCGCGCGGCTCGTTGTAAGTCTGAACACGTACGGTTTCCGGCTTGGGCGGATCGGAGAGGAGAAGGTCCAGACCGTGAAGGCGCCCCTCCCATGTATAAGCGTCCTCCATGAGACGGCGCGCCGAGAGTCCCAGTGCGGCCGTGTCGGGTTCAGCGGCGCGCAGGCAGGCATGGAAGAAATCGCTTTCCGTATTGGCGAGGAGAAGATGCCGCTCGGGCTGCGCATCGATCCCTTCGAGGCCTTGGCCGGTCGTGACGACGGGTTTGGCCATCGCCATGGCTTCCAGGACCTTGTTCTGGATCCCGCGCGCGATTCGCATCGGAGCCACGGCGACGTGGGCGTGGGCAAGGTAGGGGCGCACGTCGGCCACGCGGCCGGTCACCTTGATTCCGTCCTGCGACCGAAGCGCCGTGACGTCGGCGGTGGGCTTTGAGCCGACAATTGTGAAAGTCGCCCCGGGGCGTGCGGTACGAAGCTTAGGGAACACGTTCGCCGCGAACCATGTCACCGCATCGACGTTGGGCCAGTAGTCCATCGTGCCGGTGAACACGAAGTGCGGGCCCAGGCCGCTGTGAGGCGTGGACCAGACGTGCCGGGGGGAGAAGTAACGGCAATCGATGCCGTTCGCGATCCCGTGGGTCTTCGCGGCGGCCTCCGGCGCCAGCTTTTGCCAAAGCGCGGCTTCCGCATCCGAGACGAACAAACCCGCATCGGCCTTTGCAGCCGCCTGACGATCGAACTCCAGCAGCTTGCGGAACTCGCGGCGATAGACCCAACGCAGGGGGCCCTTTGTTTCGCCGGCGTATTGGCGCCATTTGTCGGAATCGACATCGACAAAGTCCATCACCAGCCGCGCGCCGCGCAGGTCGCGGTTCATCACGTACTGCGCCATGGCCGAGGAGTACACAAAAACGACATCGTGCCTTTCGCGCGAAAGGATGTCCGAAACCCAACGCCCCATAGCGGCGTTAGCAAATGACGCTACCGTCAGTGGTGACCCCGTCAACAACCCTTTCAAGGCCCGGAGTTTCGCGGTTTCGCGCCGAAGATCGAAACAGCGCAGCTCCGCGCAATACGGCTGGAGAGATGAGATATGCGCCTTGTCGTCCGCGTCGTCGATGAAACAGCCAAGGTTCACCCGGTAGCTGCGGGACAGGTGCTCGAGGATGCGGGACGCCCGGATTTTATCGCCTTTGTCGGGCGGAAATGGAATGCGGTGGCACAGGAAAAGCAGCGCGCGCGATTGGGTCAACGGGGCACCAACGTGAACAAGGGCAGGGCGTGAAATGTCGGTTATGGAACAAGCGGATCGTCCGATGAGCGAACGCGGGAGCGATGCAAATGTTCTCGCTCTCGCCCCGCTTGCAGCGGCGTGGCCTGTCACGCTCCTGGCGGCGTTGGGGGGGCTGGTTGCAATGGCGGCGCTCTACTTCTCCACCGTTGCGAGCGCGGTCCATCTTTGGAATACCTCGTCCGCCTACAACTACGCCTATCTGATCGCGCCGGTCTCAGCGGCGCTGATCTGGGCGGACCGGCGTCAGTTGGCCCGCGCAATCCCGGCGCCCAATTACGGGGGGGTGGCCGTCGCCGGCGCCTTCTCGGTGGCCTGGCTTGCGGGCGCGCTGCTGGGCATCGACGAGGGGCGCCACCTCGCCTTCGTCGGCATGATGCAGGGCTTGGCGCTCGCCTTGCTCGGCTGGCGGATCACGCGCTTCCTCGCATTTCCGCTGCTCTATCTCTTTTTTCTCGTTCCGACGGGAACCTTTCTCCTCACGCCGCTGCAAACCCTCGCGCATCACGCCAATGTGGCGCTGCTGAAAGCCAGCGGCGTTCCGGTTTATGCCGAAGGCTTCATGATCCAGGTGCCGGCGGGCAGCTTTTTGGTGGAGCCCGGCTGCGCGGGCCTCAATTTCTTCCTCGTCGCGCTGGCGCTGTCCCTTCTGTACGGCCGGTTGACCTACGCCACGATGACGGCGCGGGTCGTGTGCGTGGGGACCGCGCTTCTGATCTCCATTGTCGCCAATATCGTGCGCATCTACATCATTATCGGGCTTGCCCAGGCCACCAACCGGCGCATCGACATTACGGCCGACCATCTCCTGTACGGCTGGGGTTTCTTCGGCGTGGTGATGCTCTGCGCGATGTGGGTCGGTACCAAGATCAAAGCGAAGCCTGCGGAACCGCGGATTCTGCCTGCTGAGGGAGACGCCGTCACACCGCCCGCCCGGCAAGTGATTCTCGTCGGACTGGCGTTCATTGTGACCGTTTCGCTTTCTCCGAGCTGGGCCGCGACATCCTCCGGTCGTGCGGCGTTGGAGACACGCTTGCATTCCATCATCGGACATTTCGGCGTTCTCGCGCCCAGCGCGCCCAGCGCGCCCGAGCGGTCGAGCGGAGAGTAGCTATGTGCGGGATTGCCGGACTTTTCGACGGACGCGGCCGCGACCCGTTTGCGCCAAACCTCATCAAAAATATGGCCGACGCCATCGCCCACCGCGGCCCCGATGGCGAGGGGTTCCACACGGCGCCGGGCCTTGCGCTGGCTCACCGCCGGCTCGCGATCATCGATCTCAGCGGCGGCCACCAGCCGATGTTCACAGCCGACGGCAACTTGGCCGTTGTTTTCAATGGCGAGATCTACAATTTCATGGAGCTGCGCCGCGAGCTGGAGAGCCTCGGTTATCATTTCCGCAGCCGCAGCGATACCGAGGTCATCCTGCAGGCCTGGCAAGCCTGGGGTGTGCAATGTGTGCGCCGTTTCAGCGGCATGTTCGCTTTCGCGCTGTGGGACAGCCGGGCCGACACGCTGCTGATCGCCCGCGACCGCATCGGCAAGAAGCCGCTCTACTACACGATACGGGAGAACCGCTGGCTGGCCTTCGGCTCCGAACTCAAGGCGCTCCATGCCTCGGGTTGGTCGTCACGCAAGATCTCGGCCCAGGCGATTGAGGACTATCTCAGCTACGGTTACCTGCCCGATCCGAAGACGATCTATACCGACGTTCACAAACTTCCGCCGGGCCACATGATGTGCTGGCGGCGCGGGGCCGATCCTGTCCTCACCGCCTATTGGGATCTCGATCTCGAGTCCGTGCACCGCATTTCGGAAGGCGACGCCCAGGCCGAACTCCACCAGCGCCTTCATAAGGCGGTCGGCGACCGCCTGATTTCCGACGTACCGTTGGGCGCCTTCCTGTCCGGCGGCGTGGACTCCAGCGCGGTCGTCGCGCATATGGCCGGCCTATCCTCCTCGCCGGTGAAGACCTGCACGATTGGTTTCGGGGAATCGAGCCACGATGAGCGCGCGTACGCCCGCAGGCTTGCCGCGCGCTATCACACCGATCACCGGGAACGCGTCCTTCCGCCGGACTCCCTGTCGCCGGGGTCGGGGCTGCTCGACCGCATTTCCCATGTTTATGACGAGCCGTTCGCGGATATGTCGGCTCTGCCGACGTACCGGGTCTGCGCCGTCGCGCGCCGGCAGGTGACGGTCGCGCTGTCGGGTGACGGCGGCGATGAAGGGTTCGGCGGATACCGCCGTTATCGCTTCCACCTGCGGGAGCACACGGCGCGCAGCCTCCTGCCGCAAGGCATACGCGGACCGTTGTTCGGGACGCTGGCCCGGCTCTATCCGCAGCTCGACCGCGCGCCGCGTTTTCTGCGGGCGAAAAATACCTTCGCCGAGCTGGCGCAGGATGCCGTCGGCGCATATTTCACGAATGTCGCCATCGCGGCCGATCCGGTCCGCCAGGCGATCTATGCGCCGGGCCTGGTGCGCGAGTTATCCGGCTATCACGCCAAATCCGTCATCGCACCGATGATCGAGGCCACCAAAGGCCGCGATCCGCTGTTGCAGGCCCAGTATGTCGATCTCAAGACATGGCTCGCCGGACGCATGCTGGTGAAGGTGGATCGCGCCAGCATGGCCAACGGGCTGGAGGTGCGCAGTCCCTTTTTGGATCATGACCTGTTCCAGTGGGCGGCCTCTCTTCCGGCTGCGCTGAAAATCAGCGGCGGCGAGCAGAAATACATCCTCAAGAAGTCCTTGGAGCCGCACGTTCCCCATGAGCTGCTTTACCGTCCCAAACAGGGTTTCGGTGTTCCGCTGTCGGCGTGGCTGCGGGGGCCGCTGCTGCCGACGATTCAGCGCGCCATGGCCTCGCCGGTCCTGCTCGATACCGGCTATTTCGACGCGCCGGCGCTCAACACGCTGGTGGTCGAACATGCCGGCGGCCGCCGCGACTATACGGCGCCGCTGTGGGCGTTGTTGATGCTGGAGCGCTTCCTGGCGCGCGAGGCCGGCCTGACGAAACCCGAGTGGGCCTCATCCGATGTTGCGGACCACCAGTGGTCCCAAGCGGTTGGCCACGAATAGCGGCAAGCGCTTCCAGGCGGCGATCATCAGCCGGTATTTCGGATTCAGCGGATTGTTTTCCGGCATCGCGCCGCCGTTCGGCAGCAGAAATTGGTGCACGATGGGCTGGGGCGCGAAGCCCCAGTTCTTCTTGAAGTCGTACGGGCCGGTCCCCACTTTACTGCGGCCGAAATCAAACAGCGTACAACCGCGCGCCGCGGCGTGACGCATCAAACGCCAATACATCAAATCGTTGGCGCCCAGACGGCGCGCGCTCGCTATGGAGCCTGTATAAAAGGGCATTACCCGGTCCTTGAAGTAGAAGTTCAGGACACTTGCGACCGGCTTTCCCTCGGACGATACCGTGAGCACGTCGCAGTCGCGGCCGAAGACGTTCACGAGATTGGCGAAATACGCCTTCCCAAAGACCGGCGTTCCGAGATTCCGCACGCTCACGGCGTAGAGATCCCAGAGGCGGTCGGCGGACTTTTCGATCTCCCAGGTGAGATTGGACTCGATAGCCTTGCGCACCACGGCGCGCTGCTTGCGGGGGATCTGTTTGAGATTGATGTCCTCCGCGGCGGGCAAGGGGCCGGAGAAGCCCGCATAGAGGCCCACGCGCGTGGACCAGCTTTCCTTTGGTTTCACGGGATTGCGGTATTCAAGATACCGCGCGCCGGTTCGGCGAAGGAGTTCTTCGGCGCGCGCATCGAGCGCGGCGCGGGCGCCGTCTTCGGCCGCGATCGGCCCGCCGGTAACGCAGAAACCATTCGAGATCAGGGCGTGGCCGAACAGCGCGCTTTTGATCTCGACCAGCGGCAATACGCCTTTGATGACGCCGTCGCGCTCGGCGAACAGGTAATGCGTCTTATGGCCAAAGCTGCGTTCGATGACCGTGCGCCAGCCGGCACGGTGGAAGAAGCTCGCTTCCGGACACTCCTGAACAAAGGCGTCCCAGCGCTCAGGCTCACGGTCGGTCAGCGCGTGGACGGCGTAGCTGCCGATCGTCTCATTTGGCCGCAAAAACATTGTCCATCCGATCCCAGGCGAAGTCCTGCACGAGGCGCGTCAGACGCCGTTCCATGCGGTTCAAGTTGAGGTAATGGCGGAAGCGCGATTTGAGGGACAGGCCCGGCTCGCGTGGTTGGTCCGGATCGACTTCCCAGGGATGGAAGTAAAAGATCGTCGGCATCGCATCCTTCGCGTTGACCCGCGAGATCGCCCACTTCGAAACAAAGTAGGGCAGGAGACGAAAGAAACCGCCGCCGCCGCACGGAAGATTGTGTTTCCCCAGCCGCAGCGTGGTGATCGGCAGTTCGGTTATGCCGCCCGCGCCGGCGGGAAGGAACGGTCCGCGCGGCGCTTCGTCCATGCCGTAGTTGTCATGGCGGATGGGATTGATGCTCGAGGAATAGGTGTAGCCCGCGTCCTCCAGCACATCGAACGCCCACATATTTTTCCGGCCAATGGAAAACGTCGCGGCGCGGTAGCCGCGCACCCGCACGCCGCCGATGTCTTCCAATATCGCCTTCGTGCGCACGATGTCGGCCTGGAACTCGGCCGGTGTCTGCGTATCGACGCGGATATGCTCGTAACCGTGACTGGCCAGCTCATGCCCTTCGGCCACGATCCGGCGGATCAGCGCGGGATGCCGCTCCGCGACCCAGCCCAGCGTGAAGAACGTGGCCTTTACGTCATGGCGCGCGAACAGGTCCAGGATCCGGTTGGTGGACATCTCGACGCGGCTGGCGCGCCGGTCCCAGTCCGGCCGTTTGACCCGCTTGGCCATGACCTGCACCTGAAAGTGCTCCTCCACGTCGACGGACATGGCGTTCACCGCGCGTCCGCCGCGGTGTGTGAGCGCGGTGGGCTTCAAGGCGAAGCCGCTGCTTTCGCTTTGAACGGCGTCGAGCATCAGTGTTTGACCTCCGCGAGGGCGGGCTCCTCGGCCCGCGCGGCCCGCGGGCGCCAGCCGTCGAACTCCATGCGCATGTCTTCGGCCACCTGCTGCACGACCTTGGCGTCGATGGTGTGGATCTGCTCGAGGAAGGCGTAAAGCAGGATACGGCTGAAGAGCACGTTGATCAGGCGCGGCACGCCGTTGGTGGCGTGATAGGCGGCCAGATATCCGTCACCGGTGATCGCCGGATCGTTCTTCCAGCCGGCCTGGGCGAGGCGGTGGCGCACATACTCGCGCGTTTCATCCGGCGTAATGGGGCCGAGGTGATAGGTCGCGATGATGCGTTGGCGCAGCTGCGCGAGATCGGGGCTGGCCATCTTTTTGCGGAATTGCGGTTGGCCGAGCAAAAGAACTTGAAGCGAGGGCGGGCGGCCCACCTGGAGGTTCGAGAGCATGCGCAGCTCCTCGATGGCCTGCATGCTGAGGTTCTGCGCCTCGTCCACGATCACGATGGCGCGCCGGCCGCGCGCGGAGACATCGCGCAGGAAGGTGTGAAGCCGGCCGAGCACGGACGCCTTATCGAGGCCTTCCTGCGGAATGTCGAAGTCGGCAGCGACCATCCGCAACATGTCGTCGCCGCCAAGCTGCGTTGTGACCACCGTCGAGGTCACGAACTTGTATGGGTCGAGAGTCGCCATCAGGTGAGACACAAGGGTGGTTTTGCCCGCGCCGACGTCGCCGGTGACGACGACGAACCCTTCGCCCTGGCTAAGGCCGTAGGTGAGATATCCCATCGCGCGCTTGTGGACGCTGCTGGGGAAGAAGTAGCGGGCGTCCGGCGTGAGTTGGAACGGCGCCTCGTTCAGGCGAAAGAATTTCTCATACATAACGGGCGGCTTTCACTTAAAAGGCCTTGCTGAGACTGAGGATCAGCGCATTTTCGCGGTAGCGGACCAACGTCGTGGTGCGCTGCATGTGGGCGTAGCGCAGCGAGGTGCGCACCGTGCGGGTGACTTCGTAGTCGAGCCGCGCGCCAACCGAGGTGGTTCTGGAATCGCGCAGGCTGATGGACAGGCCGGGGTCCGCGGTGGTTTTGGAATATCCGGCGGAGAGGCTGCCTTGCAGGCGTGGGGTGATGTCGCGCCCCAGCGTTCCGTTTGCCCCCCAACTTTCGCCGCCGCGTCCGTTGGCGTCACGGCGTTCGTAGTCGCCGCTCAAGTTGTAGAAGTTCCGCTGAAAGCGGCCGTACATGCCCACCCGTACCTGATCGCGCTTGAAAGCCTGATTGGTCAGATCGAAGCGGATCGCGTTCGGATCGGGCGGAAGGCCGGTGATGGGATCGATCAGATTGCCGAACTCATCCCGGCCAAGGTTGCCGAGCCGATCGAGAAGAAGGCGCTGATCGCTTTGCACGTCGCGGCGGTAGGATGCCGACATCACGAGGGCCTGGCTCAACTGATATTGCACCTGGGCTTCGCCGTTGAAATCGCGATAGCGATAGCCGGCTTCCGCACGCACCAGGGTGCGGCGTGACGGACGCCAGATCGCGCCGGCCAGCCCGTAGGCGCCGTCCGGCTGAACCGCGAGCGTTGGCTCCTCGATCCAGTCGTAGCCGCCGCGCGCGAGCAGAGACCAGGGCCCGGACAGGCGGTATTCGGCGCGCGCTTCGCCGCTGACGCGCTGAGGCTGAGCGCCGATGAAATTGTCGACGTGGGACTTCTCATAGAAGCCGTTCGCGGACCACAGAAGCCGCGCTGCCGCCGAGTCTTCCGTTCCGACCTGTGCGCGCGCCGTGTGGCGCGCCGTGTCGCCGGCGCGGATATTCGTCGCGCCCACCGGAGGATCGAGGAAGGTGACGGCCGAGAAGTCATAGGACGCTTCGCCTCCAATGCCGCCGCCGAAGCGGCCGTGCAACGTCGGGGTCACGCCGTAGTTCAGGATTTGAGTCTGATTGCTATCGAGATTGCGGCGAATGGCCGGGACACGCTCCTCGTTGCTGATTTGCTGTACATCGGTGGCAAGACGTGCATCGACGGTCAGTGTGTCTTCGATGACGTTCGCGAACCCATCCAGCAACGCGCTGGGCCGCGCCCCATTGAGGCGCGTATTTTTGGTGTAGTAGTCGTAAGCGAGGTCGATATCGGCGTTGAGGATGCTGCGCGCGGTCGTGCGCCGCGCCGTCAGGCCGGCGCGCGGCGAAATGATGAAATCGCCGAGCCGGTTGGTGTCGGTCAGATAGACGTTGTCGGTATACGTAAAATCCGAGGCGCCGCTGGCGTAGAACGACCAGCCGCCCTGAACAAAGGCCGGTTCATCGGCGCCCGGCACACGGGCGCCGGGGGATGCGCGCTCGCCCGCCACGATGGGCGGCGGAGCAGCTTGGTCCGGCGTCTCGGCGGCGGCGGCCGGGGTGGAGGCATGGATGCCGGACCAGGCGATCGATCCGAGCGCGAGATAAGACCAAACCCATCGGCGGTGCCGCCGTGGAATGTGAATCACGCCTACGATCCCACCCACTGGTCCCCGCCCTCTTGGTGATAGCTGTATCGGCCGAAACGATCCATTCCGGCGGACATCGTGACGCGGTTCAGGACGAAGCTGATATTGGGGCAGGCATCGACGAGGCCGACGGCCTGCGCGACCGCCTGGCGGCTGGTCTCATTGGCCTGAACCACCATGATCACCTGACCCACGTGCGAGGCCAGAACACCGGCCTCGCTCGACGCCAGGACGGGCGGGGCGTCGAAGAGGATGAAGCGGTTGGGATAACGCGTGGCGATATCCGTCATCATGCGGGCCATGCTCTGGCTCGCGAACACCTCGGTCGGGGCGTCGACGATCTGGCCGGCCGGGACCACGGAAAGATTCGGGACGTCGGTGCGCACGATGACATCGCTTAAGGACATGGCGGGGTCCATGAGCACGTCGATCAGGCCCTTGCGGCCGGCCGCGCCAAGGAGACGGCTGAGGCCCATGCGGCGCGCGTCGCCGTCGATCAGAAGGACGCTCAGGTCGCGCTCGGAGGC
>JAYRTJ010000060.1:0-20216 GCA_041919675.1 Rhodospirillaceae bacterium
GCAAGCTGGGCGGCAAGATCAAGACCGGTCTGCACATCCCCGGCGAAGCGAGCGCCGCGACCCGCCTCAGCTACACCGCGCTGAAGGTCATGGGCTGCGACGTCTCGACCTTCGGCACCAAGAGCAACCAGACCTCGAAAGAGATCAGCGAGATTCTGGCCTAAAGAGGTCGGAGCTGGCTTTCGCAGCCCCAGCGGGGAGTTCAATCCCGGTTGGGGCTGCAATGCCATTAGAGATACGGGAGAGAGGCGCGTCGCGATTTGTCGAGCGCCGGTTTAGATAAGGAATAAAACATGCGTCGTCTTGGGAGTGTTGTGAGCGGTGCCGCCGCCGTGGCGGTAACCTTGGCCCTGGTGCCGTCGGTTCAGGCGCAGGACAAATACCGTCCGCCCGTCAGCCAGCTCGAAGACTATGTGCGCGAGCCGTTGCCGCCGGGTTTCGGGGTTCAACACACCGATGTCGACGGTCCCGTGTTCGTCGACGCCAAAGGCATGACGCTCTACAAGTGGCCGCTCAAGGATCTGCGCAACGGCGATACGGGCGACCGCAAGAATAAAGAGCCGTTCTGCGCCAATGTGAAATACACCGAGAACTCAGGCCTCATGAGCCCGTATCCGCCGGGTCTTGTTTTGCCGGAACTCGACACGCGCCCGACGTGCGAGCAGGTGTGGCATCCCGTGAAGGCCGCCGAAGACGCGAAAGACGTCGGCAAGTGGACGACGTTGAAGCGCTATGATGGCACGAAGCAGTGGGCCCATGACGGCCTGCCGCTTTATACCTCCATCCTCGACACGAAGCCGGGCGAAGTTTACGGGGCGACCGCGCGCGAAACGGCGAATGACGCCCCCGCGCTGCGTGAGCCTGCGGCTCCCAAGCCGAACGTTCCGCCCGCGTTCAACGTGAAGACCGTCGCGACGGGCCGCCTGCTCGTCAATCACGTCGGCTTCTCGATCTACGTGTGGGACAAGGACGGTCCCAACAAGTCAAACTGCTACAATGATTGCTTGAAGAGCTGGACCCCGGTGCAGGCGCCGCAGACCGCGCAGGCCCAAGGTGAGTGGGGCATCATCGAACGCGCCCCCGGCATCAAGCAGTGGACCTATCGCACGCGCCCCGTTTATATCCGTGTGCAGGACCGCCGCTTCCGCAGCATGGAAGGCAGCGACGTCGCGGGCTGGCATAACGTCTATACCCAGAAGAACCCGGATACGCCGCAGGGTTTCACCGTGCAGGACGCGCGCATCGGCCAAGTCTTGGCCGATTCCACCGGTAAGACGATCTACGTCTACAACTGCGCCGACGACGCGCTTGATCAGCTCTATTGCGATCATCCGAACGCGCCGCAGGTTTACCGCATGGCGATCTGCGGCGGGAATGACGCGGCGCGCTGCCTCGCGACTTTCCCCTACGTCATCGCGCCCGCCAATGCGAAAACCAACAATCTGATCTGGGGCACGATGTGGATCGACCCCATGACGGGCAAGAAGGCCGAAGCCAACGCGAAAGGCGCGCTGCACATTTGGACCTTCCGCGACCGTCCGATTTACACGCACTCGGGCGACGAGAAGCCCGGCGACACCAATGCCGACGCTTGGGGCGAGTTCAACGGCTACCGGAACGGCTTCAAGGCCTTCTGGCTGCGCGACGATTTCTTGGACAACGTGAGCTGAGGCCGCGGTTTCGCGACCTAGGGAGAGATGAGATGAAACAGTCTTTAAAAGTGAAACTGCTGGCGTCCGGCACTGTCGCGGCGATCTGTGCGCTGGCTATCGGCGCCGGCAACGCGGGGGCGCAGAACGCCGCGGACGTTCCGTCGGTTGTGAAGGACGGCAAGATCGGCTTCGTGCTGACGCACCGCTATTGGGCGGTCTATCAGACGCCGGAAGGCAAGGTCGAATGTCCGAAGGGCTACAACGATGGTCCGCGTGAACAGTTCAAGGCCCTGTTTCCGGAAGACGGCACCAAGCGTACGCTGATGGACACGCAGCTGATGCGTGAAGGCCGTCAGTGGTTCCCGACGACCTCCGAGGAACAGTTCACCTTCAAGGACGCCGGCGGCAAGGTCTCCTACGGCATGGATCTCGACGGCAAGGTGAAGGATTCCGACTTCACCAGCCCGGACGGCGCCAAGGGCGTCGATAACCAGATGTATCGCGCCATGGGTTGCATCTCGAATTACCGCGCGCCGGAAGGCACGATCTACCACTTCGAGAACGAGTATCTGCGCCGCTACAACACCAACCGCTTCATGATCGAACTGTCGGGCGTCGATAGCCTCGTCAACGATAACGACGTGACGATCAACAGCTACCGCGGCATGGATCAGCTTCTGACCGACGCCACCGGCGCCAACTTCATCCCGGGCGGCACGCAGCGGATCGACGGCCGTTTCGGCGGTTATGTGCGCGCGACCTGGAAAGCGAAGATCGTTGACGGCGTGTTGATCAGCGAGCCGGCCGACGTCACCATCCCGGCTTCGGCGACGTTCGACACCAGCGCGTTCCACGTCTTCAAGGGCATGCGCTTCCAGTTGAAGCTGACCGCGGAGCGCGCCGAAGGGGTGATGGCGGGCTATGTCGATGTGGCCGCGTTCAATCATCACCTGAACACGTCCTGGTCGACCCATCACCAGAGCTACGGTCAGCTCTCGGCGCCGTCCATGTACCGCGCCCTGCGCCGTCTCGCCGATGGCTACCCGGATCCGAAGACCGGCGAGATGACCGCGATCTCCTCGGCGCTCTCGGTGAAGTTCACGCAGGTCTATATCGATCATCCGCCGCAGGCGACGGCGTCCAGCGGGTCCGCCCCGCAACCGGCCGTTCAGGCCTCGCGTCAGTAAGCGCGTCGGGACTGTCGAACGGCGGGATTGGCGAAAGCCGGTCCCGCCGTTTTCCTTTTCAGGGCTTTTTCTCGATCGCGCGGTGTATTTGTTGCGCTGCACCTAAAGACTTTGCGGAAATTTGCCGGACTTTCCCTGAATGCTGCATTGAGATTCCAAGAAGTTGGCCAAATATACAAAGTCCGCAGCGCAGCCGAAGCGTATAGTTCTTCTATTCCGCTGCGCAACTGGCGCTGCGGCGCCCTCGGTGTACCCTAAAACGGACATCGTCAGGAAAGGGAGAGCAGGATGGAAAAGCCGGTTTGCATCAAATGGTTCGCCGCGGGCGCCTTTGCGGCCGTGGCCGCCCTGGCGGCCGGCGCGGACAGCGCGACCGCCGCAAGCGACACGCCCGCCGTCATCCGTGACGGCCGCATCGGCTACGTCCTCACCCATCGCTATTGGGCGGTCCACCAGACGCCGGAAGGCAAGGTGGAGTGCACAAAGGGCTACAACGACGGTCCGCGTGAACAATTCAAACAGCTTTTCCCCGAGGACGGCACCAAGCGCACGCTCGTCGATACGCAGTTGATGCGCGAAGCGCGCCAGTGGTTCCCCGATACCTCCGAAGAACCGTTCACCTTTAAAGACGCCGGCGGCAATGTTTCGTACGGCATGAACCTCGACGGCAAGGTGAAGGCCACCGATTTCACCAGCCCGGACGGCGCCAAGGGCATCGACAACCAGCTGTACCGCGCCATCGGCTGCATCTCGAATTACCGTGCCCCTGAAGGCACGGTCTATCACTTCGAAAACGAGTTCATGCGCCGCTACAACAGCAACCGGTTTTTGATCGAACTCTCCGGCGTCGACAGCCTCGTCAACGACAACGACGTCACCGTGAACAGCTATCGCGGTCTTGATTCCCTGCTGACCGATGCGACCGGACAGTCGTTCATCGCCGGCGGCACGCAGCGCATCGACGCGCGCTTCGGCAAGGAAATCATGTCGACCTTCAAGGGTAAGATCGTCGACGGCGTTCTCATCACCGAAGGCTCTCCGCTCATCATTCCGGCCTCGGCCACGTTCGGCACCTCCACACAGCATCACTTCAAGGAAGCGCGCTTTCAATTGAAGCTGACGCCGGAGCGCGCTGAAGGCGTGATCGCCGGCTATGTCGATGTGCAGGCGTTCAACAATCACCTGAATACGTCCTGGTCGACCCATCACCAGAGCTATGGCCAGCTTTCGGCGCCGTCGCTCTACCGTGCCATCCGCCGCCTCGCGGACGGTTACCCGGATCCGAAAACCGGTCAGATGACCGCGATCTCGGGCGCGATGAGCGTCAAGTTTGTTCAGGTCTATGTCGATCATCCGCCGCAACAGGTTGCTGCGGGCGAAACGCCGGCGGCGCCGGCGCAGCAGGCGTCTCGCTAATTCTCGTTGAGGTGTTGGAGTTAAGTTATGCATCGTTTTTCCGCTAAAGCCCTTCTGGCCTGTGTCCTCGCGGCGTCGACATCCCTTGCGACCGGAACCGCGTCCTCCGCGGCCGATACCGCGAGCGCGCTTCCCGCGACCGTCAAGAACGGCACGATCGGCTTCGTGGTCACGCATCGCTATTGGGCGGTTCATCAGTCGCCCGAAGGCAAGGTGGAATGTCCGAACGGGTATAACGACGGCCCGCGCGAGCAGTTCAAGCAGCAGTTCCCGGAAGACGGCGCCAAGCGCACGCTGATGGACACACAGCTGATGCGTGAAGGCCGCCAGTGGCACCCGACGACGGCCGAAGAGCCGTTCACCTTTAAGGACGCCGGCGGCAAGGTTTCGTACGGCATGAACCTCGACGGCAAAGTGAAGGACTCCGACTTCACCAGCCCGGACGGCGCCAAGGGCATCGACAACCAGCTTTACCGCGCCATCGGCTGCATCTCGAACTACCGCGCCCCGGAAGGCACGATCTATCACTTCGAGAACGAATTCATGCGGCGCTACAACAACAACCGCTTCCTGATCGAGCTCTCGGGCGTCGACAGCCTGGTGAACGACGCGGATGTCACGGTGAAGAGCTATCGCGGCCTCGACAACTTGCTCACCGACGCCACGGGCGCCTCGTTCATCCCGGGCGGCACGCAGCGGATTGACAACCGCTTCGGCAAATTCGTGCAGTCCACCTGGAAGGGCAAGATCGTCGACGGCGTGCTTATCACCGAGGCCGCCGACGTGACCATTCCGGCGTCCGCGACCTTCGATGCCAGCGCTTTCCACGTGCTCAAGGGGGCCCGCTTCCAGTTGAAGCTGACGGGCGAGCGGGCCGAGGGCGTGATCGCGGGCTACACGCCGGTCGACACCTTCATCCATCACCTGAACACGTCCTGGTCGACCCATCACCAGAGCTACGGCCAGCTGTCGTCGCCGTCGCTGTACCGCGCCATGCATCGCTTGGCGGACGGCTACCCGGACGACAAGGGGCAGATGACCGCTATTTCCGGCGCGATCAGCGTGCAGATGGTCCAGGTCTATGTGGATCACCCGCCGCAGACGGTCGCCGAGCTGAACGGCGCGGTGCCCGCGCCGGTTCAGCCGTCCCGGGAATAGAGTAAGCGCGCAAAAACAACGCGAGGCCGCGCCCGTTTGGCGCGCCGGCGGCAGGACTGACGGGAGGTCGGTCCTGCCGTCCTTTTTTCCGGGGCGCCCGCCCGAGGTGCAATGCACGCGATCGGGCCGAAAAAGGACTGATTTTTGCGGGGAATCTCCTCGCCCCCGCCGGGCCCGGCGCGTATATTTATAAACGATATTTGACAGCCGGGCGCCTCGCTGATCGGGAGTGGCGAGTTCGGCGCGCGGCCGAGTTTGGGAAGGAAATCACGCTATGAGTCTGAAGAGCACCGTCAGTATTGCGGCCGTCGCGGTCGTGGTTTGCGCCGCCGCAACGGGCGCGTTCGCGCAGGACCGCTACAAGCCGCCTGTCGCCGAGCTCGAGGACTACGTAAAGGACGCGATGCCGCCGGGCATCAGCGTGCAGCACTCCGACGTCGACGGCCCTGTGTTCGTCGACTCCCGCGGCCACACACTCTACACATGGCCGCTCGACCGCTTGCGCAACGGCGACGCCGGTGAGCAGAAGGGCAAGCCCACCTGCGACGACACCAAGTACACCGAGAACTCGGGCCTCATGAGCCCGTATCCGCCGGGTCTCATCCTGCCGGATCTCGATACGCGCCCGACCTGCATCCAGGTGTGGCCGGCGCTGCTGGCGCCGGAAGGCGCGAAGGAAGTCGGCAAGTGGACCGTCGTGGAAGGCCCGAAGGGCCGTAAGCAGTGGGCTTACGACGGCTTCGCCGTGTACACCTCCGTGCTCGATACGAAGCCGGGTACCGTCAACGGCGCCACCCGCCGGGAACAGCGCGGCGACGCGCCGGCGCTGCGTAAGCCGATCGGCCCGACCCCGAACCATCCGCCGGCTTTCGCCGTGAAGACGGTCGCGACCGGCCGCCTTTTGACGAACCATGTCGGCTTCTCGATCTACACATGGGACGGCGATCAGGCGAACAAGTCAAACTGCGACGCGAAGTGCCTCAAGGATTGGGCGCCGGTGCAGGCGCCGCAGACCGCGCAGGCACAGGGCGAGTGGGGCGTGATCGAACGTTCGCCGGGCGTGAAGCAGTGGACCTACCGTACGCACCCGGTTTACACGCGCGTGCAGGACCGCCGCTTCCGCAGCCTCGAAGGCGGCGATATGCCGGGCTGGCACAACGTCTACACCCAGAAGAACCCAGAGCCGCCGAAGGAATTCACGGTGCAGGACTCTCGTATCGGTCAGGTGCTGGCCGATAAGAACGGCATGACCATCTATGTCTATCAGTGCGGCGACGACGCCCTCGACCAGCTGGCGTGCGACCATCCGTCGAACACGCAGGCGTATCGCCTCGCCATTTGCGGCAACGGCGATCCCGCGCTCTGCAACAGGACCTTTGCCTATGTTCCGGCGCCGGCCAACGTGAAGGTCAACAACCTGATCTGGGGCACGTCTTGGATCAACCCGACCACCGGTCACGCCGCGAAGCCGAACGAACCGGGCGCGCTGCATGTATGGACGTTCCGCGACCGTCCGATCTACACGCACGGCGGCGACCATAAGCCGGGCGACGCCAACGGCGATGCCTGGGGCGAGTTCAACGGCTACCGGAACGGCTGGAAAGCCTTCTGGCTCCGGGACGACTTCTTGTCCAACGCGGGTTAAGACGACGAACGGCCGGGTTCACGCCCGGCCGTTTTTCATTTGGGAGGATGCAATGAGGGTGAAGACAGCGTGCGCCGCGGTGTCGCTTGCGGCCGTTACTCTTTCTAGCCCGGCCTTTTCCGCGGCGGGTGACGGCAAGACTTATGACGGCGCGCAGCGCCAGGTCGTCGTGGATGGCCGCATCGGCTACGTGATGACGCACCGCGCCTGGGCGGTTCATCAGTCCCCCGAAGGCAAGGTCGAGTGCCCGAATGGCTACAACGATGGGCCGCGCGAGCAGTTCAAGCAGCTGTTCCCGAACGACGGCAAGAAACGCACGCTCGTCGAGACCCAGATCATGCGCGAGGCGCGCCAGTGGTTCCCGGATACCTCCGAGGAACCGTTCACCTTCAAGGACGCCGGCGGCAAGGTTTCCTACGGCCTCAATCTCGACGGCAAGGTGGATGGCGACGATTTCACCAGCCCGGACGGCGTGAAGGGGGTCGATAACCAGCTCTACCGCGCCATCGGCTGCATTGCGAATTACCGTGCGCCCGAAGGCACGATCTATCACTTCGAACAGGAGTACATGCGGCGCTACAACTATAATCGCATGATGATCGAGCTGTCGGGCGTGGACAGTCTCGTCAACGATCCCGAAGTCGAAGTGACGTCCTACCGCGGGCTCGATCCGCTGCTGACATCGGCGACCGGTGAATCCTTCATCTCGGGCGGCACCGAACGGCCCGATATGCGCTTCGGCAGATCCTTCATCTCGCACTGGAAAGGCAAGATCGTCGATGGCGTATTGATCACGGATGCGCAGGACTACCGCTTCCCCAGCGGCCAAGCCTTCGACACCAACGACTATCACTATATTCGCGGCGCACAGCTTCAGTTGAAGCTTACCGACAACGGCGCCGAGGGCATGATCGCCGGCTATATCGATGTCGCGTGGTTCAATCACCACCTCAACACATCCTGGTCCACACATCACCAAAGCTATGGCCAGCTTTCGGCGCCGTCGCTGTATCGGGCGCTGAACCGTCTTGCCGATGGCTATCCGGATCCGAAGACCGGCCAGATGCGCGGCATCTCGGGTGCGCTCAACGTGAAGTACACCCAGGTCTATATCAATCATCCGCCGCGCGAGACGGCCGATGCGACCGATGCGGTCACGCCGAAGGCGCCGACAGCGGCTTCGCGCTAGGCTCCGGAAGCGTCGTTCAATCGACGGCGGGCGCGGGCTTTGCGGGCGCCCGCCGCCTTCATTTTCCGGTCATTTCCCATTGCGTCTGTTCTGCTGACCTATTTTCCGGTGATTATGCGCATGTTGCACTGCACAAGCGAATAGGTTGCGCAGAAAGGTAGAACCGCGCAAATTTCATGCATAGACTGAACGCACGGTCACACCCGTTTGGGAAAAAAAACCGGGTCCCGGTCGCTAAACTTCGCCAACGTTCACCTCAAATGCCGTGATCCTGCGGTCCTTCAAAAGGCGTCCGCGGCCACGCCCATTTCTCAGTGAGAGCTAATGCCCAAATCCGTCGCTAAATCCGGCGCAGCCGCGCGGCACAACAGCGCGCTTCAGCTCAAATTCCCCACGCCGCCCGCGCGTCCGGGGGAAGACCCCGACTACAGCAAGCTGGCGCTGTCCGCGCCCGGCGAAGTGCGCCGCCCGGCCATCGACACCAAGCCCGAGGAAATGCGCGACCTCGCCTATTCGCTCATCCGTGTGATGGACGACGACGGCAAGCCGGTCGGTCCGTGGAATTCCGACATTCCGGTCGAGATCCTGAAGAAGGGTCTGCGCTACATGGTGCTGACGCGCGTCTACGACGACCGCATGTACCGTGCGCAGCGCCAGGGCAAGACGTCGTTCTACATCAAGTGCACCGGCGAAGAAGCGATCAGCGTCGCGGCCGCGCTCGCGCTCGATCCGGACGACATGTGCTTCACGGCCTACCGCCAGCAGGGAATCTATCTCACGCGCGAGTATCCGTTGCTGACGATGATGGGGCAGATCTACTCGAACACGCTCGATCCGCTCAAAGGCCGCCAGATGCCGATCATGTATTCGGCGCGCGAGAAAAGCATTTTCACGATCTCGGGCAACCTGACGACGCAATATCCGCAGGCCGTGGGCTGGGCGATGGCCTCGGCGATGTCGGGCGATACGCGCATCGCGTCCACGTGGGTCGGCGACGGCTCGACGGCGGAAGGCGATTTTCATTATGCGCTGACCCTGGCCGCCGTGTACCACGCCCCGGTCATCCTCAATATCGTCAACAATCAATGGGCGATTTCCTCGTTCCAGGGCATCGCCGGCGGTGAAGAAGCCCCGTTCGCGGCGCGCGGGATCGGCTACGGCCTTCCGGCGCTGCGCGTCGACGGCAACGATTTCCTCGCCGTGTACGCCGCGACCCGGTGGGCCGCGGAACGTGCGCGCGCCAATCTGGGCGCGACGGTCATCGAACTGTTCACCTATCGCGCCGAAGGCCATTCGACGAGCGATGATCCGTCGCGCTACCGCTCGACCGAGGAAGGTAAGAAGTGGCCGCTGGGCGATCCCATCGACCGCCTGATGAAGCACCTCATCAAGCGCGGCGCGTGGAGCGAGAAAGAGCACGCGGCGATGGAAGAAGAACTCGTCACCTGGGTGAAGAGCACGCAGAAGGAAGCTGAAGCCGCCGGTACGCTCGGCCAGGGCAAGACCGTCAGCCCCAAGACCATGTTCGAAGACGTGTTCAAGGAGCCCGACTGGCGTCAGCGCCGCCAACGTCAGGAGGCGGGGTTCTAGCCATGCCGAAAATGAACATGGTGCAGGCCATCAATTCCGCGATGGCCACGATGATGGAAAAAGACCCGAAGGTCGTCGTCTTCGGGGAAGACGTCGGTTACTTCGGCGGCGTGTTCCGGGCGACCGAGCATTTGCAGGCGAAGTTCGGCGTCAATCGTTGCTTCGATGCTCCGATCACCGAAGGCGGCATTGTCGCCGCGGCGATCGGCATGGGCGCCTACGGTTTGCGCCCGGTCGTCGAGGTGCAGTTCGCCGACTACATCTATCCGGCGATGGATCAGCTGGTGTCGGAAGCCGCGCGCCTGCGCTACCGCTCCGCCGGTGAATATAACGCGCCGATGGTTGTGCGCTCGCCCTACGGCGGCGGCATCTACGGTGGCCAGACCCACAGCCAGAGCCCGGAAAGCCTGTTCACGCACGTCGTCGGCTTGAAGACGGTGATCCCGTCGACGCCGTATGACGCCAAGGGCCTGCTCATCGCCTCCATCGAAGACGACGATCCTGTCATCTTCCTGGAGCCGAAGCGCCTCTATACCGGCCCGTTCGGCGGCCACAGCGACGAAGGCGTGAAAGCCTGGGCGTCGTTCCCAGCCAGCGAAGTGCCGGAAGGCTACTACAATATTCCGCTCGGCAAGGCGGCGATCGTACGTCCTGGCCAGGCCGTGACCATCATCTGCTACGGCACCATGGTTCACGTGTCGATGGCGGCCGTGCAGGAAACGGGGATCGACGCGGAAGTCATCGATCTGCGTTCTCTCGTCCCGCTCGACATCGACACGATCGTCGAGTCCGTGAAGAAGACCGGCCGTTGCGTGGTCGTGCATGAAGCCACGCGCACCTCCGGCTTCGGCGCCGAGTTGTCGGCATTGATTCAGGAACACTGTTTCTATCACTTGGAAGCGCCCATCGAGCGCGTCACCGGGTACGACACGCCGTATCCGCATGCGTTCGAGTGGCAGTATTTCCCGGGACCAAAACGTGTGGGCGAGGCGCTGCGCCGCGCCGTGGAGGCATAAGTGGGAAAATTCATTTTCAAACTGCCGGACGTCGGCGAAGGCACCGCGGAAGCGGAAATCGTCACCTGGCACGTGAAGCCCGGCGACGTGGTCAAGGAAGACCAGCCGATCCTCGATGTCATGACCGACAAGGCGACGGTGGAACTGACGTCGCCGGTCGTGGGGACCGTCACGGAAACGCAAGGCCAGGCGGGCGACAAGGCCGCCGTCGGCTCCATCATCATTACTTTCGAAGTCGAAGGCCCGGGCAACGTCTCGGACGAGAAGGCCGCCGCGAAACCGGCGGCCGCGGCCAAGGCCGAACCGGCCAAGGTTGAAGCGCCGAAAGCCGAAGCCCCGAAACCCGCTCCGAAGCCGGAGCCCGCCGCCGCGAAAGCCGCAGCGCCGGAAAAGGCCGTTCAGCCGCGCGTCGCCGGCGAGCGTCCGTTGGCATCGCCGGCCGTGCGTAAGCGTGCGGATGAAATGGGCGTCAAGCTCCAGTTCGTGCCGGGGACCGGCCCGGGCGGGCGCATCGGTCACGAAGACCTCGACGCCTTTATCGCCGGTGGCGGCAATGCGTCCGCCGGCGGTGGCGGCTCCGGCCTCGCCAAGCGCAGCGGCGTCGAGGAGATCAAGATCATCGGCCTGCGCCGCAAAATCGCCGAGCGCATGCAGGAAGCCAAGCGCCACATTCCGCACATCACCTACGTCGAGGAAGTGGATGTTACCGAGCTCGACGATCTGCGCGCCCACCTCAACGCGACCAAGAAGCCCGATCAGCCCAAGCTGACTCTGCTTCCTTTCATCATGCGCGCGATCTGCGCCGCGATGACTGATCACCCGCAGATCAACTCCACCTTCGACGATGATGCGAACGTCGTCTATCGCCACAAGCCGGTGCACATCGGTATCGCGACGCAAACGCCGAACGGTCTTATGGTGTCTGTCGTGCGGCACGCCGAGGCGCGCGATGTGTGGGACTCGGCGGCCGAACTGAAGCGCGTGGCCGATGCCGCGCGCACCGGCAAGGCGACGACGGAGGAGCTTTCCGGTTCCACTATCACCATCACCAGCCTCGGCACGCTGGGCGGGATCACGCATACCCCGATCATCAACCGGCCGGAAGTCGCCATCGTCGGTCCGAACAAGATCGTCGAACGGCCGATGGTGCGGAACGGGCAGGTGGCCATCCGCAAGATGATGAACATCTCTTCTTCGTTCGATCACCGCATCATCGACGGTTTCGACGCGGCGAGCTTTATCCAGACCATCAAGACGATGCTTGAGCATCCCGCTACCATTTTCATGCGCTAAGCGCGTGATAGATCACGCGCGAACCAAAGAGATTTCCATGGCCGAAACGATCAAGTGTAAAGTCCTCGTCGTCGGCGGCGGCCCGGGTGGCTACGTCGCGGGCATCAAAGCCGGCCAACTCGGCCTGGACACCGTGCTGGTGGACGGCGACCGCCTTGGCGGCACCTGTCTCATCCGCGGTTGTATCCCGTCGAAGGCGATCATTCACGCCGCGGATATGTTCGAGGAAATGACCCACGCGTCGTCGAAGGACGGCCATGTCGGCATTTCACTCGCCGGTCCGCCGAAGCTCGATCTCGGCAAGACCGTGAAGTGGAAAGAAGGCATCGTCGACCGTCTGAACAGCGGTGTCGGCGCGCTCCTGAAGCGCGCGAAGGTGCGCGTCGTCGGCGGTTGGGCCAAGTTCTCGGACGCGAAGACCTGCACGGTCGGTGATACGACCATCATCGCCGAGAACGTCATTCTCGCCACGGGTTCCGATCCGGTGGAACTGCCGCATCTGCCGTTCGGCGGCGACATCGTCTCCTCGACCGGCGCGCTGGATCTGCCGGCGCTCCCGAAACGCCTTGCCGTCGTCGGCGCCGGTTATATCGGTCTCGAACTCGGCATCGCCTTTCGCAAGCTCGGCGCCGAAGTGAGTGTCGTTGAAGCGGCCGACCGTATTCTCCCGAGCTACGACAAGCAGCTCACCAATCCCGTTGCCCAGTGGCTGAAGAAGAACGGCGTCGAAGTGCTCACCGGCGTCAAGGCGCAAGGCTTCGCAAAGGGCGCGCTCACGATTGAAGGCGCGGACGGCAAGACGTCAGAGATCAAGGCCGACAAGGTTCTCGTCGCCGTCGGCCGCAAGCCGCGCACGCAGGGCTGGGGCCTTGAGGGCATGGGCGTCGATATGAACGGCCGTTTTGTGAAGGTCGACGACCAGTGCCGCACGTCGATGCGCGGCGTTTGGGCGATCGGCGATCTCGTCGGCGAACCGATGCTCGCCCACAAGGCTTCGGCGCAAGGTGAAATGGTCGCGGAAATCATTGCGGGACATAAGCGCCGGTTCAATCCGGTTGCGATCCCGGCCGTCTGCTTCACGGAGCCGGAAATCGTGTCGGTCGGTCTCGGGCCGGACGACAAGGTGAACGGTGAAGTGCTGAACGCCTCTTTTCCGTGGGCGGCGAACGGCCGTGCGATGACTCTCGAAGGTGCCGATGACGGCGGCTTTGTCCGCGTGATCGCGCGGAAAGACGACCACCGTCTTCTGGGCATTCAGGCGGTGGGCCGCAAGGTGTCCGAACTCTCGGGCGAATTCGCGATGGCCCTGGAGATGGGAGCAACCATCGAAGACATCACCGGCATCATCCATGCCCATCCGACGCTGTCCGAAGGTTTCTTCGAGGCGGCGCTGCGCACGGTTGGACACGGGATTCATGTCTGACCGGGTGTGACGCGTGACTGGTGAGGGGGAACCACCATGGCCACTGAACTCGATAAAATCGACTTAAAGATACTGAGGACTCTGCAGGAAGACGCCTCGCGCTCGGCCGCCGAAATCGCCGAGGCCGTGGGACTGTCGCAGTCGCCGTGCTGGCGGCGCATCCAGCGTCTCAAGGACGAAGGTTATATTTCGAAGATCGTCGCCGTGCTCGATCGCGACAAGTTGGACCTTCGTGCGCAGTTCTTCGTGCAGGTGAAGGTCGTTCAGAACGACCAGCCCAATCTCAACGACTTCGCGCAGGCCATCCGCGCCTTTCCGGAAGTCATGGAATGTCACGTCATCCTTGGCGGCTTCGACTTCCTCCTGAGGGTTGTGACCCACGATTTGCACGAATACGAGAAATTCTATTTCGAAAAGCTGTCGCGTGTTCCGGGCGTGCGTGAAGTCCACTCGTTCGCCGCGGTTTCCGAAATCAAGACGACGACCGCACTGCCCATCTAACCGCCAAATGCTAACATCAACCTTGGGAGGGTTCCGATGAAGACGCTTGGTTTGATACTGACGCTGACGTCCGCCTTTGCTTTTTCCTCGGCCGCCGTTGCCGCTGAGAAGTTTCCGAAATCCGCGGACATCAAGGTGCGCAACCTGGCCGAGAAGGATTTCCCGCGTTGGCAGCAGCTGGCGCCCAACGTGTATGCCTATGAGGACACGCATGCGCCCGATCCCAGCGGCGGCGTGATCAACACCGTCAGCCTGATCGTCGTGACCAACGACGGCGTGGTGCTGGTGGATGGGCAAGGCGATTCCATGGACGGCCAACGCCTGGTCGACAGCATCAAGAAGCTGACGCCGCAGCCGCTCAAGTACGTCGTGGTCGGCTCCGATCACATCGACCATGTGGGCGGCAATCCGGAGCTGAAGGCCGCGTGGCCGGCCGCCGTCTGGATCGCTTCGCCGGCCTCGAAGGCGACGATGGAGCGCAACAAGAACGCCGTGCTCCCCGCGGAGCTGGTCAGCGATAAGCGCACGATGACGGTGGGCGGCACCGAGCTCCAGATCCTGAACCTCGGCCGCGCGCATACGGGCGGCGACCTTGCGGTCTATCTGCCGGCGACCAAGGTCTTATTCCTGGGTGAGATCTATCTGCGCGACGTCTTCCCGGCGATGCGTTCCGCCTATCCGACGGAATGGATCGAGACCATCAAGAAGGCCGAAGCCATGAACGCCGATTGGATCATTCCGGGCCACGGCTTCGTCGACAGCAAGGCCGAGCTGAAAGCCGACCTGCCGGAGGCCCGCAAGGCGCTCGAGGCGGTGATCGCGGAGGTCAAACGCGTCCATGCCACGGGCGCCAAGTGTGAATCCCCGCAGAACTGCGAAGCGGCCAAGCAGGCCAATTTCGGGCCCTATAAGGACTGGGCCCTCAGCGGGTCTCAAATCCCGCTGGCGGTGGCCAAGGTCTACCAGGAGATCGAAGGCAAGCTTCCCAAGTGATTTTACCATAAGGGATGTTACAAAAAGGCCCGGAGCGATCCGGGCCTTTCTCTTTTCAGGCCTCACCGGCCTTTCTCACGCAAAATTTGAAGTATCAAAGGGTCCCCGGCTATGGCCCGGGGTTCCTAGATATGGCATTGGTAACCCCGAAAAGACCGTTTTTTTGGGGGGATGACGTGCGAACGAGTTTGGTTCGTTGGGCCTTTATTGCGCTTGGGTGTTCGAGCGTCGGGGTTTCAAGTGCATGGGCGCAGCGCGCCAACGATAACGCGGTCGCGGCTGCCGACGATGCCTTTGGCACGACGGTCGGCAACGAGACCATCGGCCTTTATGACGCGAGGAACGCGCGCGGCTTCAATCCGCAGCAATCCGGCAACGTCCGTATCGAAGGCATGTATTTCGACCGGCCGGCGACGGGCCCGGGCGACATTCTCGTCGACCGCCTGTTCGCGGGTTTCACGGTTCGCGTTGGCGTCAACGCGCTGACCTTCCCGTTCCCGGCCCCGAGCGCGGTGGTGGACATCCGCCTGCGCAAGCCCATGGACAAGCAGGTGACCAGCGTCGTGGCCACCTATGGTCCCTACGATACGACGGGCCTCGAGCTCGACACCCAGATCCCGGTCATTCCCGGCAAGCTCAGCATCGGTGGCGGTATCGAGCACACGCGTGCCGTCAACGATCAGAAGGCCGACGCAGACGACAATTCCTACGCCGGTCTCATGCGCTTCACGCCGAACGAGCGTATCGAACTGAATGCGTTTTGGGGCCGCGCGCTCCGCAAGCACAGCGAAAGCACGCCTTTCATTTTCGTCGGCGGCGATTGGCTGCCGCCCGAGCAACTGCGGGGCGTGAATTTCGCTCAGGAGTGGAACCTGTGGCAGCAGCACGATACGAATTACGGTTCGGTCGGTTCGGCGAGACTGAGCAACAATTGGACGTTGCGCGCCGGCCTGTTCCGCGCCACCTACGACCGCCGCGAAGATCACACGACGTTCTACAATAATACCCAGGCCGACGGCACGACCGATGTCGTGTTCCAGAAACTGCTCCCGATCATGATCAAAACGCTGTCCGGGGAAGTGCAGGCGCAGGGCGTGTATACGAGCGGCGACTTCCGCCACACGGTCTATCTGATGACCCGCGGCCGCGAGCTTTCACGCCCATCGGGCGGCAGCGCGCAGTTCAACTATGGCCGCGCCAACATCAACGACGTGCTGAAGGTGCAGGAGCCGGTGTGGGTTCACGCCGCACAGGGCCTCGACAGCGCGAAGCAGCTCACCGGCGGGCTCCAGTATGTCGGCCAATGGCGCAATGTCGGCGATGTGAATATCGGCATCCAGAAGACGACCTACAGCCGCGACCTGACCCATCCCGTCAACGGCAACTCGTCGATCAAGCAGACGCCGTGGCTCTACAACGGCTCGGTATCGGTGAAGGCCACGCAGGACCTCACACTCTTCACCAGCTACACCAAAGGCTTTGAAGACGGCGGCTCGACCCCGCAGAACGCACGCAACCGCGGCGAAGCGGTCCCCGCGACCCTCACGAAGCAGGCCGAACTCGGTTTCATGTACGTGATCCGGCCCGGCCTTCGCATGAACGGCGCTCTGTTCCAGATTTCGAAGCCGTTCTTCGACCGCGATACGACCAATCTCTACACCAGCGTCGGTAACCTGCGTCAGCGGGGCCTGGAAATCTCCTTCACGGGCCAGCCGATCCCGGGGCTCAGCATCGTCGCCGGCGGCGTCATCCTCCAACCGCGCGTCTCCGGTCCGCTCGTGGATCAAGGTCTGCTCGGCAATGTGCCGGTGGGCCGCGACGAAAGCGCCGCGCGCCTCGACGTTCAATACGGCCCGGCGTCCTGGCAAGGTTTCTCGCTGGAAGGCCAGATTGAATACAACGACCGCGGCTACGGCAACTCCTTGAACCGCGCCGATATTCCGATGCGCGCCGTTGTCAATCTTGGGACGCGCTACCGGTTCCGGCTCTCGGACGTGTCGGGCAATATCCGTCTGCGCGTCCAGAACGTGACCAACGTCTACTCCTGGGACCTTCAGGGCGGAAACAACCTCTTCTTCCAGTACATCCCCCAGCGCCGGTTTACGGCCACGCTGGCGGCGGATTTTTAGGCCGCTTTCGCCTAAAACACGCGGTTTTTCAGCGTCCAGACAAAAGGCCGGATCGCCCTCATAAGGGGTGCGATCCGGCCTTTTTGATGTACACTTCCTCCTATTGCAACGAGGCCCCGGAGGAAGGGCCCCGCGCATGGGAGGATCGGAAGAGTGACCAAAAGCCATGGGAAGGGGCTGCAGGCGCTCGTGCTCGCGGCCGTGATGATCGGCGCGGGATCGTCCGCTCACGCGCTCGAAAGCCGCAGTTACGCCATCGAATGGTTCAGCCTGGGCAGCTACTCCCAGGACGGTGATTGCGTCGGCGGCGTCAATCCGCCGACACGCGAGCAATACGCAAAATCTTTTGAGCTGCTCGGCTATTCGCCGGCGGACGTCAAAAAACTGATGGACGACTACGCCGGTGAGGACGACATCGCCGCGGCGAACGCGCGCGACAAGCTGCGCATGCGCGGGCGCATCAACGGCCAGCCCGTGAACGCCTTCGTGCATCCCTGGGCGGTGAGCGACCCCAAGCTGAAAGGCGTCAGCGGGCCTTATTCCTTCGGTTTCAACCTCGACAATAAGGCCGGGGCGAGTTCCTTCACCGAGCCGATGACCAACGAGAAGGGGATCGACAACCAGCTTTTCCGCGCGCTCGGCTGCATCGAGCAGTTCCGCGGCACGTTCAATTTCCGCCCGACCTTCTGGGACTTCATCTGGGGCTCCATGAAAGAGACGATTCCCGCCTGGCTCATGACCGTGAGCGGCGAGGATTTGGACAAGGATGGTCCCGTCACCGTCACCTTTGATCGCGCGGTGGAGCAGCTTGTCTTCGGCCCAGGCGGTGATGTCACCGCCGACACGACCTACCGCGCCGACCCGGATCCGCGCTCGCATCACGTTCTCAAGGGCGAGATCAAGAATAAGCAGCTTACGATCACGGAGCATGGCAACGTTCAATTGCTCCTCGACACGCTTTCGTTCACCGAATTCCGCCTGTCCAATACGCATTTGCGCATGGCGATCGAACCCGGCGGCCGGCTCAATGGTTTCATCGGCGGTTATCAGCCGTGGGGCGATATTTACTTCGGCATCGCGCAGGGCGGTCTCGCCTACGAGGGGATGATCATCAACGACATCCCCGGGGTCTATTACCTGTTGAAGCGCTACGCCGACGCCGGCCCCGACAAGGACGGCCAGAACCAGGCCATCTCGGCGGCCTATCGCATCGAGGCGGTGCCGGTGTTTGTCGTCCCGGCGGATCAGGCGAAATAATGGGGATGTTGAACGTATGACATTACGCCGGTTTCTGTTCGGATCGATCGCCGCGCTGACTCTTGGTTTTTCGCCGTCCCAGGCCGCCGCGCCCGACCGCGAGACGCCCGCCCGCCGCCTGACGCCGGAGCAGTACACCCAAATCGTCGCCGACGTCTTCGGCGCGGCCATCAAGATCGGCGGCCGCTTCGATCCGGGTTTCCGCATTGATGGATTGCTGGAAGTTGGCGCCAGCCAAGCGAACATCTCGCCCTCGGGCATGGAGCAATACGACGTCATTGCGCGCTCCATTGCCGCCCAAGTGCTGGACGAACAACGCCGTGAGCTGATGGTTCATTGCAAACCGAAATCCGCAACCGCGCCGGATGACGCCTGCGCCGGTCAATTCCTGACCGAGGTCGGCGAGATTCTCTTCCGCCGCCCCTTGAGCGATCGCGAGCTGCGCCTGCACGTGCGTTCGGCGCGTGAAGCGACGGCCGGCCTCAAGGACTTCTATGCCGGCCTCGGCCTCTCGCTGGCGGCGATGCTCTCCGAGCCGCAGTTTCTCTTCCGTCACGAGAATTTCGAAGCGGACCCGGACCGGCGCGGCGAATTGCGCCTCGACGCCTATTCGAAGGCGTCGCGTTTGAGTTTCTTCCTCTGGAACGCCGGGCCGGACCGCGCGCTGCTCGCGGCGGCGCGCAAAGGGGAGTTGGAGACGCCGCAGGGCCTCGCCCGGCAAGTGGACCGCATGATCGCGTCACCGCGCTTGGAAAGCGGGCTGCGCGCGTTCTTCGCGGACATGCTCCACTTCGAGGATTTCGGAACCCTCACCAAGGACAATGCGATCTATCCGAAGTTCAGCGCCCAAGTCGCCGAGGATGCGCAGGAGCAGACCCTGCGTACCATTGTCGATGTCGTGCTGAATGAGCAGGGCGATTACCGCGACATTTTCACCACCAAGAAGACCCATCTCACCCGCCCGCTCGCGGCGATCTATCAGGTACCGCTCGCCGTGCGTGTGCCGAACGGCGCGCCGGAGAAGTGGGTGCCTTACGCGTTCTCCGCGAACGATCCGCGCGGCGGGGTGCTCATGCAAGTCGCGTTCGTGACGTTGCATTCGCATCCGGGCCGCAGCTCGCCGACGCTCCGCGGCAAGGCGCTGCGCGAGATTTTCCTCTGCCAAAAGGTGCCGGCGCCGCCCGGCGATGTGAGTTTCACCATCGTTCAGGACACCTCGAACCCGGTCTATAAGACGGCCCGTGAACGCCTGCAGGCGCACGCGACAAGCCCCATCTGCACGGGATGTCATAAGATCACCGACCCCATGGGCCTCGCGCTTGAGAACTTCGACGGCGGCGGTTCCTATCGCACGACCGAGAACGGCGTGCCCCTCGATACGACCGGCGAAATCGACGGTGTGAAGTTCACCAACGGCGCCGAATTGGGCCGGGCCATCCATGACAATGCGGCGGCGACGTCGTGCCTCGTGGACCGTATGAGCGCCTATGCCCTGGGCCGCACGCCCGCCAAAACCGAAGCGGCCGGATGGGTCGCTCCGCTCAAGCAGGACTTCGCGGCGGACAAATATGCTGTGCCGGCGCTGATGCGTCGTATCGCCACCAGCCCCGAATTCTACCGCGCGGCGCCGATCCTGGAGCCTCAGAAGGACGCCGCGCTTCGCACCTCAGTGGAGGGTTCAAGATGAAGACCAACCGCAGAACGGTTCTTCGCGGCCTCATGGGCGGCGGTGTCGTGACCGTCGGGCTGCCGGTGCTCGATTGTTTC
>JAYRTJ010000061.1:0-19533 GCA_041919675.1 Rhodospirillaceae bacterium
TCGATCCGGTTGATGAGCTGCTGCGGAAAATCGTTCACGTCCACGAGGCCGGTGATGGTGGACGGCACCGAACGCTGCCCATCGAGCAGCACCAGCGTCCGGTTCGAGCCGATGCCGCGCAGGTTCAAGGTGTTCAGTCCGGCGAGGCCGCTGGAGAATTGCAGGTTCGACGTCTGCGGCGTCGCGCTGCCGACCACCGACGGCAGATCGTTCACGAGATCCGCGACATTCTCCGGCGCGGCGGCATCCATCGCCTCCTCGCCCAGCACCGTCACCGGCGTCGGCGACTGGAAGCCGTCGCGCAAAATGCGCGTGCCGGTGACGACGATCTCGTCGACCAAGTCGAAGAAGGACGGCGGCGTCACCGGCGCGGCGGCCTCGCGGACTTCCGGTTCCCGCGCGGGCGGCGGTTCGGGCTTCGTGCGCGCGAAGCGGCTGTTCTTGTCCCGGAGCGTGATGATCTGGCCGTTGTCGCTCGCGATCTCGAGCGGCGTTCCGGCCAGAAGTCGGCGCAGGGCCTGGCGGACATCGTGATCGCCGGTCAGCGCGGGCAGTTGCACGCCCCGCAAACGGTCGGCGGGGGCGATGATCTGCACACCGGCCTGGCGCGCGAATTCCGGAATCGCGCGCACCGCTTCCTGCGGCGCGATCTCGAACGTACGGGTTTGCGCGAACGCAGGCGCGCTAAAGCTCGCGGCCAGCACGAATGCCGCCGCCGACGCACGCAGTCTGCCCTTCAACACGGCGCGATGCACGAGATCCCCACCTGGCATGCGCAACCGGCCTCCCTTTAGACCGGTTTCGGATCGTATCGTAGATGATTAGCCGGTGGGATTCCTCTGAGGAATCGCTTTGACGGCCCCCGTGCGATCTGCCTTACGGAATCGCGATCGCCCAATACAGCCCCGGCGCGCCGTCGTAGGGCGTTCCGGCATCCAGCGGCGGCGCGGTCTTATCCTCGCTGAACATGATGTCGTAGGTATCATGTCCGTTGATGTCGCCCGGCTTCGTGTCGCCGTCGAAGGTCCACAGGGCGTAGCCCTGGTAAACCCACTGCCTCTTGCCGTCGGCGCGCACCGCCACGGTCCAGAACCCTTGCGGCGCCGCATCGTCCGGCGCGAGGTACGGATGCCACGATTTCAGGCACTCGGCGCTGCAGCGCGGATCGGTGCCGATATCGCGGCCCACGGCCGGACGCGGCGGCGCGCCGCGGCGCAGATTGTGCCCGCCGCCCGACTGCAGGATATGGCCGTCGCGGCGATAGAGAGTCATGCCCTTTTCGTTCGCCAGCACCTTGCCCTGGCCCGGTGTCGCGTGAATCGAAACGCCCGCGGGCATGTAGAAGCGCACGACGGCCGCCGCGTCCCAGTTTTTGGAAACGCCGACGCCGTTGGCGTCGCCGGGAACGAGATCGCCGGCGTAGGTGTAAAGGCCACGGCCCTTGTAGGACCACTGGCGGAGTCCATCGGCACGGTCGATGAAGTTGAAATCGCCCTGGGCCTTGGCGAACACCGGCGCCTGCACCGGCTTCCAGTCCACGCTTTCCATCTTCGAAGGATTGCCGCTGGTGGTGTAGATCGTGAAATTGTCGCTGTCGACCAGGCTTACAACGGCGGCGTCGGGGACTTCCCGCACGCCCAGGCCTTCGGGCGCTTTCACGCCGCCGACCGGGAACGCCAGAGCCGGTGTCCATTCCGCCGGAAGCGGAACATCCGGCGCCGCCCCGCGCGCCCCGGCGCCGCGGATACCGCCGCCGACGAACACACCCGCGCCGTTCAAACGCCGCGCGCCGAAACGCGCCGGGCTGTTGCCGCCGACGGACCCCGGGTCCACGTCGTTCACAAAATGATAGAGCGCCTTGCCTTCGTAAGCCCACTGCCTCACGCCGTCGGCGCGCGTGATGATCGACCACGGACCGAACGCCTTGGCTTTGGGAAGAACCGCCGCCGGCAGCCAGGTCTTGGCGCATTCGTCGAGGCAGGTCGCTTTGCCTGCCGTATCCTTCGCGTAGGTATAGAGCGTCAGGCCCTTCGCGTCGGTGAAGGCGATGCGTTCACGCGCGATGAAGGACGCCGCGCTCTTGCCGAGGTCATAACCCTGGCCCTTGTCGAGCGGCTGCAGCGTGATGCCGGCCGGGGTCGCGATCTCGGCGTTCTTCCACTTCTCCGCGGCGTTCGCGGTCACCGTCGCCGCAAACAGGGCGGCACCGGTGAAAAGGATTTTGCGCATCATGAGGATCCCCTGCCCTACGCCAGGATTTCAGTGAACGTTTTCGAAGTCTCGTTGGAAAGGCCGCCCCAGCTGCCCACCTGAACGCCCATCACCTGCTGCAGCGTGAGGCCGATGCGCGTCGCCGGATCGCCGGCGGCCGACACGTGGATGCCGGTCTTCAGGCGTCCCGCCGCGCCGCCGACCGTGAAGATCGGCAGGGCGTCGATGGTGTGCGTGCGTGCGTAACCATGATCCGTCTGCCAGACCACGACGGAACGGTCGAGCACGGTGCCGTCGCCTTCCTTGATAGAGTCCAATTCCGTGAGGAATGACGCGAAACCGCGGTTCATGAAGTCGATGAACCAGGTGACTTCCTTCTGATAGCCGAGCGCGTCGTCGATCGGCTCTTCGTGGGTCAGCGGGTGCCAGCTTTGCGTCGTGCCCGGCTTGCGCAGGCCGAGCGAGCCCACCATCACGTTGAACACGCGCGTCTGGCCACAGGCCAGCGCGTGGGCCATCAATGTGCCGAACATCTTGATATTCTGTTCGACGAAGGCCACTTCGCGGCCGGTCTTGATGTCGGTCGGCTTGGCGGAAGTCGAGCAGGCCGGCAGCGGATCGGGCTTGCGCAGCTCGATGTCGAGCTGCTGCTCCACCTGGCGCAGCGCGGTGAAATATTCATCGAGACGCGCCCTGTCGCTGGCGCCGAGTTCCTTGGCGAGGCTCATGCGCTCGTCCCGCACGTCCGACAGCACGCTGCGGCGCGCCATGGCCTGCACATCCGGCGTGAAGTCCGCCGCGTTCGGGTCGCGGAACTCCGGTCCGAAGATGCGCGCGTACAGCGCTTCCGGCGACGGATCGGAAGGATTGGTGGCGCTGCCGGCGCGCTTGGACACACTCGCCCGGCTGCCGTCGAGCGCCAGTTCGATCGAACGGAAGCGCGTGTTTTTGCCGATCACGTCGGCGATCTCGCTGTCGAGGCTGGCGACGGTGTTCACCCCCGTCGGGATGCGGCCCATGGAGGCGATCTGCAAACCCGTGGTGTGGGTCTCGAGCGGCCGGCCGTCGAGGAAATACTTGGTGCCGCTGATCACGTTCATGCGGCTGGTGAACTTCTCCAGCGGCTTCATTTCCACGTTATGCGTGTAGCCCGCGCCGACCTTCTCCGGGATCCAGCGTCCCGGATTGAGGCCGAGGCCCTGCCACCAGGTGCCGAAGCACACCGGCAACGCGGCGCCCGCTTTTTTCCCGTCGATCGCGGCCATCGCCGTGCCGTTTGTATTGAGGAAACAATCGAGGAGCGGAAGACCGACGGCGGTCGCGAGGCCCACGGTGGTGGACTTCAGCACGCGGCGGCGTGAGGCGAGTTTGTTCATGGTCGGCTCCTAATTCGCGGCTTGCTGCGCGGGCGGCGCGACGCGGGTGAACACATCGTGCAGCGCGATGGCGCGCATCAGCTCGGGCACCACATAGCCCTTGGCGGCAAAGCCCTGCTCCATCGCTGCAATCCACGGTTCGCGCTTGAAGGTGCGGCCCGTGGCATAGGACGCCATGCGGTTCACAAGACAATTGGCGGTCGCCGGGCTGTCGTGCAGCACCTTGCCCAGTTCCATCGCGCTCTTGAACTGTTTGCCGTCGAGCGTGCCCGAGGCGTCGATCTCCGCGCCGTTCTCCTTGGTGCGGAAGGCGCCGCCGCCGTCGAAGGTCTCCAGTGCGTAGCCCATCGGATCGGTGATCTTGTGGCACCCCGTGCACACCGGATTCGTCGCATGCGCGTCCATGCGTTGACGCACGGTGCGGTAGACCGGGTTGTTCGTATCCTGCACCAGCTTGAAATCCACGTTTCCCGGAGGCGCCGGCACCTTCTGGCACATCAGGATTTCACGGATCGCCTTGCCGCGGATGGTCGGCGAGCTGCGGCCCGGATGCGCGTGAAGCGCGGTGAATGCAATTTGGCTCTGCACCCCGCCGTAGGCGCTGTCTTTTGGGAACTCGTAAGCCTGCCAGATGTCCGGCGAGCCGTTCGGACCATGCTCGGCGACCGGCACCTTGTAGATCGCCGCGAGTTCCTGGGTCAGGAAGGTCTTCTTGGTGGTGAAGATGTCACGGTAGTCGCCGCGCTGCTTCACCAGCAAATCGACCACCGTGCGCAAGGTCTGCTCCTGCGCGTCGCCGAGCACTTGCGCGCTGAACTTCGGGAAGATCTCGGCGTCCTTGGTCAGGAGCGAGAACTCGTCGAAATGGAAGTTGTCGACGAAGAAGGCCCGCACGCCGCGCTCCAGGCGCGGGCTCGCGATCATGCGGTCCACCTGTTTGGCATAGCCTTTCGGCGTGTGGATCTCGCCCGTGCGCGCGGCTTCGAACAGCGCGCGGTCGGGACCCGCGTTCCACAGGAAGAAGCTGAGCTGCGCGGCCTTGGCATAGGCGGTCAGGCGGAACTGCCCTTTGTGGGCCGGATCCGGCTCGACGGTTTCCTGACGGAACAGGAACCGCGGCGAGGCCAGCATCGCCGAGAAGCTCATGGCCAGCCCGTCGTAGAAACTGCCCAAGCGCCCCGCCGCCCTGTTGGCGGTCGTCACATAGGAGTTGAGTTCCGCGTCCGTCAGCGGACGGCGATAGAGCCACAAGCCGGACTCACTCAGGAACTGGCGCGCACAAGCGTCGTCGGCCAGCTTCGCGTCCACCGGCCGGCACGGCATCATCAGCGCGCGGCGCTTGTCGTCCATGATCTGCGCCGCGATGCGCCGCGCCATCATGTCGTACTGCTCCATCCCGGCGGCCGTCACGGACACGCTCGACGCCCCCACGGCCATCAGGCCGTTCACGCGCAGTTCCGGTTCGAAGCGGCCCCCCAGTTCAATGGTGTCGCCGAACAGATCCGCGATCACATTTTGATATTGCTCGGCCGTCAGGCGGCGCATGGTCGCCTCGCCCGGCGCAACCATAGGAACAACCGGCGCCGCGCCCGCCGTCGCCTCCGCGCCTGAAACCTTGTCGTCCGCCGGCGCGCACGCCGTCAGCAGCGCACACACCGCAACCGCAATCAAACGCATCTGTTTCATCACTTGCTCGCCGTCTGCTGCGCGGGCGCGGTGAACGCCGGCACCGCTTCAAAATAATAGGTCGCCGAGATCGCGCGGTTCTGGCCGGTCTTGGGGTCCGGATCGAAGTCCGCGTGATGTTTCAGGAGGTAGTACATCCCGACGATATCCCCGGTGACGCACAGCTCCACGCCCGGCGCGCCGTTGGCCATGCCCCAATAAAGGTCACGCCACGGCTGATAGCCGCCGATCATCCCGGTCGCGGTTCCATCTTCCTTGAACGAGATGCGCGTCTTCGCATGATCGAGACGCAGCTCAGGGGCGATGAGCGGATTTTGCAGCATGCGGAAATCCGCCGCTTCGGTCACGGTAACCGTGCCATCCTTCATCTTGCCCTTGAAGACGTTATGTGACCGCGGATCGGGATCGGCGCGGTACGTCGCGTCCGATTTCGGCGAACCGTCCGGGTTCGACTTCACATGTTCCAGCGCGCGGTCGAAGGTCACCGTCACGTCGCCGTCCTTCGAGAGGTCCTCGCCCGTCACCGTGACGATCCACGCCGGTTGTGAATCGCGCGTCTGGCCCCAGGCCCACGCCCAGTAGGTCGGGCGGCCGGTGAGCGAGCCGCGGAAGCTGCGCATGCATCCCAGCGCGCGGTACATCTCATGGTCCACGCCCTTCTCGCGCGTGTCGGGATCGGTGAAAGCGCTCGTCTGATCGGCGCCCTTCCCGTCCAGATCGAAACCGAACGCGAATTTTCCTTCCAGCGGCTTCAGCTTCGGATCGATCGCGGTCTCGGGATAGACGTAAGGGTTCGTGGGTTTTCCATCCACGCGCCCGCGCATCCACACGATCTCCAGCACCGGGTCCATGCCCGGGCCGCCCTCGGCGGATTTCTTCGCCAGCGCCTCGACCTCCTCGCCCGAATAGCCGAGGTCTTTCAGGTGCTTCAGATACTGATCGCCGATGACCGGATTCGGACCTTCCGCCCCGCAATCCTTGTCGCCGTTCATGGTGGCCTGACCGAGCCAGCCGATCACCACGCTGCGCGATTCAAGCGCGAAAGCCGCCTCTGGAAATGCGGCGGCGGCGAACAGCACGGCGGCCGCGAACGGCCTCTTCATCGAGCGCATGGAAACCTCAAAAAGGCACAAGTCCGCTTTTGACTTATTTTACGCCACTCCGCCCCGGAGGTGGCCTTAAATCAAATAAAGTTCGGGACGCCGGTGATGCCCACCGGCGCCCCGCAACCCCTTGTTACATCTGGAAACGGATGCCCGCGCGGAACATCCGGCCCAAGACGTCGTGCAGCGCCGGCGCCGCCGGGATCGCCGCGTAGGGGAAACCGCCCGGACCCGAAGCCACCACCGGCGGGTTCTTGTTCAGGAGGTTGTTGACGTTCAGGAACATCTCCGCGCTCACGCCGTCATCCGACTGCAGGAACTTGTACTTCGTGCCGAGGTCCAGATAGAAGGCGCTGGCGATGCGGTTGATGTTGATCGTCGGCGCCGAGGTCGTCGACACCGGGCACCCCGTGGTGCACTGGATGTAAGCGTAGTTGCCCGAACCGTACACCCCGCCCGACATGCCGCGGCCCGTAAGGCTGAGGGTGATCGGATCGGCGGCGTAGGTAATCGTGCTGGTGTACACCCACTTCGGCGGGCCGTTGTTGCCGGCATTCAGGACGCCCACCGTGTCGTAGGCGGGATTGATGCCGTCGTTGGCGTAGTTCTTCAGGTAGCGCGTGGCCAGGAAGCGGAAGTTGAGGTTGCCCGCCCAGTCGTCCGAGAACGTATCCATTCCCATGGAATAGGACGCTTCGAGGTCGAGGCCGCGCGAGGTGGCTTCGGCGAAGTTGAACGGCTGCACGCGGATCTGCGTGATCACGTTGGCGCCCGAGCTGTTCACGCCGCGGGTGATGGCGGCGCAGTACTGCGTGACTCCCTGGAAGCAGCGGTCGACGATGGTCTGCGCGCCGATCGAGTTGATCCCGCCTTTCACGTTGATGTTGTAGTAGTCCACCGAGGCCGTCAGGCCCGGGATGAACGACGGCGACACCACCGCGCCGATCCCCGTCGTATCGGCCTTTTCCGGCTCGAGGGCAGGGTTACCCACGGCGAGGCCCTGGTACAGGGTCAGCGCGTTGTTGTTGAACGGATCGGTCACGTTGTTCGTGTTCGCCGTGCCGGCCTGATAGAGATCGTTCAGGTTCGGCGCGCGGATGTCGCGCGAACGGGTGACGCGGAAGCGGATATCGCTCATCGGCTGATAGGTCGCGCCCACCTTCCATGTCACCACCATGCCCGAGGTCGAGTAGCTGGTGGCGCGCACGGCGGCATTCAAATCGAGCGAGTCGGCCCAGGCTTCGTCCTTGGCCAGCGGCACGACGGTTTCGGCGAAACCTTCCGTCACGTTGTAGGCGCCGAAGGTCGGCAGATAGTTGCCCGCGAACCAGCCGTTGATCAGCGAGATCGGATCGGCGCGGCCGCGCACCGCTTCCTTGCGGTGTTCGGCGCCGAGCGCCACCGAGACCGGGCCCGCCCAGATGTCGAACGGCTCGCCGTTCAGCGTGAAGGCGTACACATCCTGCGCGAAGCGCTGGTTGCGCTGCGGATGCTCGGGGCTGGCGAAGACGTAGTTGATCGCGGCCTGGCTGTTCACGCCGAGGCCCATCACGTTGTACGGCACGCAGCCCGGCATGTCGTTGGCGGGGTTGGCGTCGGTGTTCACGCGGCACGCGATGGTGCCGTTCGCCGTGCGCACGGCGTCGATGGCGGCGCCGAACTCGGCCTTCGAGGACACGTTGAGGCCGTTTTCCGACGTGCGCGACACGCCCTTCTGGTAATAGGCGTCCCAGGTCCATTCCGTGTTCATGGCGTCGAAGGAGCCGTTGAAGCCCACGACATAGCGGTTGACGATGCGCTCGTTGTCGAAGGTGATCGTCGGCATGTCGACGTTGTTCGACCCCAGCGTGAACTGGGAAAGGCCGAGCGCCTGCGCACGCTGGGCAACGGCGGCCGGAATGAAGGCGTTGTCGGCCCGGATGATCAGGTTGGCGATATTGAACTGCTTCAGCGCGAGACCGATCGAGCGCGCGAAGCCCCACTGGGCCTGGGCAAAGGCGGTGACGTTGTCCGAGATGTCATAGCTCGAACGCAGGAAGATGCCTTCGCGCGTCACGCGCTGGTCCAGCGTGTTGTAGAAGTTGACCTGCGAGGCTTTCCAGTCGCCGCCTTGGGTGAACGGATCGGAGACGATCGAACCGTAGTTGAACTGCGCCGGCGTGCCGCCGGGGCCGAAGTAGATGCCGCGCAGCGCGGTGTTGGTGATGATGCCGCCCGGCATCGCGGTGCCGAGGCCGACACCCGAGAGCAGCAGGCGCTGCGGCACGCTGGTCGACTGGCCGGCGGCGGCGTTGGTGCCGTAGGCCGGGTTGTTGATGATCGCCCAGCCTTCGTTGTTCCAATCGCGCGGCACGCCGAAGATCCCCCAGCGGCGGCTCCACTCGCCGGAAGCCAGCAGGTGACCGCGGCCGTTGGCGAACGACGTGCCGGCGGACAGCGCGACCTTCGCGGCCGGATCGTCGCCGTAGGTGGTCAGGCCGCCCGACACTTCACCCTTCACGCCGGTGAAGTCCTTGTTCAGCACGAAGTTCACGACGCCCGACAGCGCGTCCGAACCATAAGCCGCCGACGCGCCGCCGGTCACGATATCGACGCGGCTGATCAGCTGCTGCGGGAAGTCGTTGACGTCCACGAGGCCGTTGATGGTCGAGGGCACCGAGCGCTGGCCGTCGAGCAGCACCAGGGTGCGGCTCGAACCGAGACCGCGCAGGTTCAAGGTGTTGAGACCCGCCTGGCCGTTGGAGAACGAAAGGTTCGAGGTCTGCGGGCTGGCGCTGCCCACCACCGAGGGAAGATCGTTCACGAGGTCGGCGATGTTTTCAGGCGCGGCCGCTTCCAGGGCTTCCGAGCCCAGCACGGTCAGCGGCGTCGGCGCTTCGTAGCCGTCGCGCACCACGCGCGTGCCGGTGACGACGATTTCGTCCACCGCCGCCGCGGCCGGAGCGGTCTGGGCCTGCGCGGAGACCGCGCCGGTCACCGCGACAGCGATCATCGCCACGGACATGGAAAGTCTGGATTTAAATGACATGGTCCCCCCTTAAGTCATCATGAGCGCTCTCCTCCCACGGAGAGCCCCTTCGCGACTTAGATGGACGCGCGAGATGTTTCCGCCGACCCGCCGGTCGTTTTATTGGTGTGCACTGCACACTGTGGCTTGGGAGCCTCACATAGGCGGAAGAAATGGGGTCGGATACCCATTCGCCTGAAGACTTTTAATTGAAATGCGCGGGGGTCGCGCGAATTGGTGTCCGACCCCTTTTCTTCCGGGCACATAGGCGGAAGAAATGGGGTCAGATACCCATTCGCCTGAAGACTTTTAATTGAAATGCGGGGGTCGCGCGAATTGGTGTCTGACCCCTTTTCTTCCGGGCACATAGGCGGAAGAAATGGGGTCGGATACCCATTCGCCTGAAGACTTTTGATTGAAATGCGCGGGGGGCGCGCGAATTGGTGTCTGACCCCTTTTCTTCCGGGCACGGTAGCCGTTGAGACTACCGCTATTCGCGGTGCGTATAGGAAACTTCGCGCTGCCCGTCGGGCCCGCGCCCCTACTCGCTATAAAGCCTCACAAACCCCGCCCCGCGCTCGACCTTGAGCCCCAGGCTTCCCGCCACCGCCTGCGAGAAGCCGGCCGGGTTATTGGCCTGGAACAGGCCCGTGATGGTGGTATTGGCGATCGCGGCATCGTCAATGACAATGCGCGTATCGGAATAGCGCGAGAACTCGGCGGCGGCCGTGCGCAAACTCACGCCCTCGAAGGCGATCATGCCCTGGCGCCAGGCCGTCTCGCGCGCCACCGTATCGGGGCTCACCGACGCCTTGATCAGGCGTGCGCCCGCGACATTGTTTTCACCGGTCACGCGCGTGTTGGCGCCCGCGCGCACCAAGGATGTGGGCTGGGCGCGGTACACCACGTCCACCATGCCTTCCTGCACCAAGACTTCCGGCGGCAGGCCCGCCATGTTGCGCACCACGAAACTCGTGCCCACCGCGCGCACTTCCAGCTCGCCCGCCAGCACCGAGAACGGCCGCGCCTGATCCTTGGCCACCGCGAACATCACTTCGCCGTCCATCAGTTCCACGCCGCGCCGCTCGCCCGTGTAGTTCACGGCGACCAGCGAATGCGTGTTGAGGGTCAGCACCGAGTCATCGGTCAGCGAGACCAGTTTGATCTCGCCTTTTTTCGACGTGTACAGCTGCGGCGGTTCGCCGGAGAAAAAGCGCGTGTAGAGACGCGGGCCGAACGCCACGCCGCCCACGGCGGCCGCGGCCGCCATCCCGCCCGTCAGCAGCCTGCGCCGCGACGGACGTACCGGACTCGCAGCCTGCGGCGCCGCGGCGGGCGCGAAATTTGGTCCCAGCGCTTTGGCGCGGTCGAGATAAGCAAAAGCCGCCTGCGCGCGCGCCAGCGCCCCGCGATGACGCACGTCCGCCGCCGTCCAGGCGCCAAGCTCCGCCGTCTCGGCCGCGGACAACCCGCGGTCCAGGCGCGCGGCCCACATCGCCGCCTTCACATCGGCGGCGTTCTCTGTGGTGCCTTGGGGGCCCGGCGCGGCGTCTGTCTCAAACTCTGGAGTCACGGCATCTCTCTTAAAACGCACTCAATACTTAAAACGCACTCTATATATGCCTATACGCGACCCGGGACTTGTCCCGGTGAAGCCGGCAGTTCCGATACGAAAACCTATTCGGAATCCTTGTCGCGGCGGCGCCATGGCTCGCCGTTTTCCGGGCCTTCGTCACTCCTTAGAGGTTTGACGGCCCGTTTTCCGCCGCGCCCGAAGGCCGCCAAAAGGGCCCGAATGCCCTGGGAAATGCGCTTTTCCACGGAATTTTCGGTGATCCCAAGGCGTTCGGCGGTCTCGCGCTGCGACAGCCCCTGCACCCGGCGCAAGAGAATGACCTCCCTTACTTTCGGCGGCAGATCGGACAGCACGCGGGCCACGTTGGCCAGCTCGTCCCGGTCCGCGGCCACCTGTTCGGGCGAGGGCGTATCGGCCATGGCGCCGGCCAGTTCGAGGTCCGACGCGCTGCGGATCGAGACGATCTTGGAACGCCTCAAATGCGCGAGGATGAGCGAGTGCGCCGTCTGGAAGGCATAACTGCGCGGATTGCGGATCGCCTCCACGCTCTCGAGCCCGGCGAGGATGGCGTAAGTCTCCTGGACGATATCGTCCACCTCGACCCCGAGGGTATATTTCTGCCGCAGCCACGCCCGCAGCGCCGCCTCGTGCGGAAGCACATGCCGCGCCAGCCACGCCGCCCGATCCTGCGAAACCCCGGTCATGTGTTCAGCTTACACCGATCGCGCGCGGAAGAAATGGGGTCGGATCCCCATTCCGCTGATGACTTTGCGCTGGACGGCGAGGAGCGCCGGAATTGGTGTCTGATCCCCTTTTCTTCGAAGCGGCCAGGACGCCCCCCGGTTAAGGCGCCCCCGCTCCCAGATCCACCCAGCGCTCGAACTTCAGCTCCTGCACCAGCGTGTCCGCGCCGCGGTCGATCATGCGCGCGTCGGCGATCCCATGCGTGAAGGCGATCACCGCGCGCAGGTTGGACGTCGGGATCTCCACCGGCAACCCGAGGCTCAAATTGTCGTTCAGGAACCCGCTGCGCACCACGATCGTGCGGCGCAGCACATAGCCGGCGGGACGCCGCGTGCATGTCCACATCACATCATGGATGCGCTTGCGCAAACTCTCGGCATAGAGCGCCGCGACAGGCAAGCCCGTCGGATCGAACTCCGCGCGCTCTACCAGCCGCGTCCCAAAAAACCGCAAGCGCGTATCCTCGGGCCCAAGGATATCGGCGATCGCCAGATACGGCGCGACCGCCGGCGGCACGGAATCAAAAAAATCCGCGAGCTTCGGCATAAGCCCCGTCTTCGGCAGCCCATTCCAATACTCAAAGAACGCGCGCAGCGGTTCCGGCAACTCGAACGACGACACAGACATAGACGCTGATTCTCCTAGGGGCGGCAGAAAACCAGTTTTCCAAGGCCGCGCAAAGCAAAGAAGCCCCGCGCACCGAAAAGAATTTGACAGTGACTCGCGACGGTTAACCTCCGCCTCACGCGCTTTTACGCCCCCGCTTTCATAATTTTAACAGCGCCAATCGGCCCCTTTTTCCATATGTTACACGGCCCTTTCCGCCCAGCCGCAGGTTCGCCGCCATGTCCATCACGGATGCCAAAGCCCCTTTCTTCACGGGCTACGAGAAGTTCGTGGTCGCGATGCTGGCTTTCCTCCAGTTCACCATCATCATCGACTTCATGATCCTCTCGCCGCTCGGCGCCTTCGTCATGCCCGCGCTCGGCATCACCCCGCAGCAGTTCGGCGTCGTCGTCTCCGCCTACGCCCTGGCCGCCGGCGTCACCAGCTTCGTCGCGGCGGGCTTCGCCGACAAATTCGACCGCAAGCGGCTCCTCTTGTTCTTCTATGCCGGCTTCATGGTCGGCACACTGCTCTGTGGATTGGCCGAAAGCTTCGAGATCCTCCTTGTCGCGCGCATCATCACGGGCATGTTCGCCGGGGTCATCGGCGCCACCGTCATGGCCATCGCTGCCGATCTGTTCCCGATGGAAAAACGCGGCCGCGTCATGGGCATGATCCAGACGGCTTTCGCGGCCAGCCAGGTGCTCGGCCTGCCCGCCGGCCTCTACCTCACCAACCATTGGGATTGGCACGCCCCGTTCCTGACCATTGTCGTGATCGGCCTTGGCGTCGGCGCCGTCATCGCGCTCAACATGAAGCCGGTGGACGCCCACCTGAAGCTCCACACCGAAAGCAACGCCTTCAGGCACCTGTGGGCCACCATCACCGAGCCGCGCCATTTTCTGGCCTTCGGGGTCGTGGGCCTGCTCGCCACCGGCGGCTACATGCTGCTGCCCTTCGGCGCCGACTTCACCCTCAACAACTTCAAGATCCCGGCCGCGGATTTGCCGAAGATCTACCTGGTCACCGGCCTTTGCATGATCTTCGTCGGGCCCTTGGCCGGCCGCGCGTCGGATAAGTTCGGCAAATTCCCCGTCTTCATGTTCGGCACGTTGCTGTCGATCGTGATGGTGATTTTCTACACCCACCTCGGGGAAACGCCGCTGCTGGGCGTCATCGCCATCAACCTGCTTTTGTTCATCGGCATCTTCTCGCGCATCGTGCCCTCGCAGGCCCTGATGAGCGCGGTGCCCGAACCGGCCAAGCGCGGCGCGTTCAACGCCGTGTGCGGTTCGCTCCAGCAGATCTCCGGCGGCGTCTGCGCCGCGCTGGCCGGCGCCATCGTCACCCGCGCGCCCGACGGCCGCCTCGAGCACTACCCCACCGTCGGCTACGTCGTCGCCGCCGCCGCCGTGTTCACGCTGTTCTTCATGTACAAAATCAGCCGCGCCGTGCCGGACAAGACGGCGTAGCAAACGCAAGCGGAGAAGAACGGGGTCTGATCCCGTTTTTCGGAGCGCTCTCTCGGCGAAAGCGCTACTTCACCACAACCCCGTCCGCGTCCACCCGCACCACCGGCCCGATCCCCGCCTTCTTCATCTCCGGCTCGATCTTCGCCGCGTCGCCGACGATCACCCACACCATCTCCGCCGGCCGCACGAACTTCGCGCTCACGCGGCTCAACTCCTCCGCCGTCGTCGCATTCACACGAGACGCAAACGACGACCAGTAATCGTCCGGCAGCCCGCGATAGGCGAGATCCACCACCGTCCCTTTCACGGAACCCAAGCTCTCCCACCGGCCGGGCAGCGCCAACGTCGTATCGTTTTTCACCTGCGCAATCTCATCGGCCGTCAACGGCCGCACCCGCGCCAGCTCCGTGAACTCGCGGCGCAGCTCCAGAATGCTGTCCGCGGTCTTGTCCGTCTGCACCGGCGCGCCGACTTGGAACAAACGCGGCCCGCGCCCGTCCATGCCCACCGAGCTGCGCACTCCGTAAGACCAATGTTTGTCCTCGCGCAGGTTCATGTTGAGCCGCGAGGTGAACGCGCCGCCGAAGGCGTCATTGAACAGGTTCAAGGCCACCTGGTCTTCCACGTTCCATTTCGGCGCCGCGGCGCCCACCATGATCACCGACTGCTGCGCGCCCGGCCGGTCCACGACATAGAGGCCCGATGTCGTCGCGCGCGCCTCGGGCACGGCCTTGCGCTGCACGCTGCCCTTCCGCCAGCCCGCGAAGGCCTTCTCGATCTTCGGACGGATCTCCGCCAGCGTGGTATCGCCGGCCACCACCAAGGTCGCATTCTCCGGCGTGAACCAGCGTTTGTGATAGGCCACGGCTTGCTCTCGCGTGAACGCCGTCAGCGCCGATTCCGTGGTCAGGCGTCCATATGGATGATCCGCGCCGAAGACGAGCGCGCGCAAGGCGCGCGCCCCGGCCGCGTTGGGCTGCTGGCGCGCCCGCTCCACGCCGATGATCGCTTGCCGGCGCTCGCGCTCCAGGTCCTCCGGCTTGAACGCCGGATGCAAGGTCACGTCGGCGAACAAAGCCAGCGCCGCATCTAAACTGGAGGACAAGCTGCTTAAAGACACCGACGCCCGCTCATCATCCCCGTTCACCGACAGGTCGGCGCCCAGGCTGCGCAGCTCATCGCTGATCTGCAAGCCGTCGCGCGACAGGGTGCCCTCGTCCAGGAGACTCACGGTCAGGGCCGCCGCGCCCGTCGGCAGTTTGTCGTCCGCATCCGAAAAGCCCGTTTCCACGGCGAGGGTCATCGTCACCATCGGCGCCGCCCGGCGCGAGGCCACGATCAGCTTCAGCCCGTTCGCCAAAGTGGCGCGCTCCAGCGCCGGCAGATTTTCAGCCGCCGTCGGCGTCGGCTTGGGTAACGCCGCCCGATCCGTGCCGGCGCTCGCGGCCGTCAACGGCGGGCGCGGCAGCACCGTCAGAACATACTGCCCGTCCGACAGCCAGCGCCGCGCCGCATCGCGCACCTCGATGGGTGTCGCGGAAAAGGCCACGTCCAGCCGGTCGCGCCATTTCTGCGGATCGCCGAAGGCGGACTCAGCGTCCAGCAGCCACGCCGCTTTCACATAGGTGCTTTCCAGCGCCCGCGCCGTGCTCGCCGCCATGTCGGTGCGCGCCCGGTCGAGTTCGCCCTGCGTCGGCCCGTCTTTCAGCAGCCGCGCCAGTTCCTCGTCTACCTCGGCTTCCACCGCGGCGACATCCACGCCCGGCTTCACATCGACGGTGACAAAAAACTGCCCCGCGATCTCGCCCCGGTCCACCACCGCGCGCACGCTGGTGGCCACCTGCGCGTCATGGACCAGACGCTTGTACAGGCGCGAGGTCTTGCCGCCCGTCAGCGCGTCGCCCGCCAGATCGAGCAGCGCCGAATCCCGCGACAGATCCGAAGGCACGTTCCACACTTTTATGATGCGCGGCTGCGCGACCTGATCGTATCCAACATCGCGCTGCACGCCGCTGCGCTTGGCGATCCATTCCTTCGCGCGCACCACCGGAGGCCCGGGCGGAATATCGCCGAAGGCCTTCTCGACTTTCGCCAGCGCATCCGCCGGGCTGATATCCCCCGACAGCGCGATGATGGCGTTCGATGGTCCGTACCAGGTCCGGAACCAGTCCTTCACATCCTCCAGCTTCGCCGCGTTCAGGTCGTCCATGGAGCCGATCGTGGTATGTGAATAAGGATGCCCCGCCGGAAACGTCGCCTTGGCGATGCGCTCATAGGCGAAGCCATAGGGCCGGTTCTCGCCCTGGCGCTTTTCGTTCTGCACCACGCCGCGCTGCTCATCGAGCTTCGCCTGGCTCACCGCGCCCAGGAAGTGGCCCATGCGGTCGGACTCGAGCCATAAAATAGACTCCAGCGCGCCCTTGGGCACCGTCTGGAAATAATTGGTGCGGTCGGTGTCGGTGGTGCCGTTGATGGCCGTGCCGCCCATGCCGCGCACCGGCTTGAACCAATCCGTATCGGAATGTTCGCTGCCGTTGAACATCAGATGTTCAAACAGATGCGCGAAGCCCGAGCGCCCCGCCGGTTCGTCGCGCGAGCCCACCTTGTACCAAACCTGCACCGACACGATCGGCGCCTTCTTGTCCTCGTTGACGATCAGCGTCAGCCCATTCTTGAGCACATACTTCGCCGCCGGAATCTCCAGCTTCAGATCTTTGAGATTGGTTTGGGCCAGCGCGGGGCTCGTGGCCAGCAGCACTGCGGCAAGGACGAAGCTTTTCATGACGAACTCCGCGCTAAATTTATCTCCGATATTTTTTCGCCGGCTCACGGGTTGCCCCGCCGCGGCGGGAACGGGCGAAAATTTATCGGAGATAATTTTCGCGTCCCCCGGCAATCTCGGCCCGGAAATCATATCCGTGCCGCGCCGGGGCTCGGCGCTGCCGAGCGTAGGCGGGCCCTCTCCCCCGTCCTGCTCGCCAAATCCCCCAAGTTCGTCCGCAGCTGCTCCAGCGCAAATCCGACCGCGAACGTCCGCCCCACGACATCGGCCGCCAGCCCGCGCGTCAAACCCTGACCGCGCACCTCGTCGAGCTCCGCCGTATAGCGCGCCAGCGCCTCATCCACCGGCGCGAGGTCCGGCGCGATGCGCCGCGTCTCCAGCGCCTCGCCCAACCCCACGAAATACCCGCGCACCACGTCGAGCACGCCCGTCAGATCCTCCGTCAGCCGCGCGTGATAGGTCTCCGGCAATCGCGCCGCCATCGCGCGGCCCAGCATGACGATGTCGGCGCGCAAGCGCCGCAGCCCGCGCAAAATCGGCTCCGGATCCGGCGCCCCCGACAGGAAACTCGCCCGCTCGCGCTTCGCCTCGTCCACCGCCAGAGTCAGCCGGTCCAGGTTCGCCAGCGCGTCGTCGTGACGCGCGTTGTAGTCCGCTTCGGTTTTTCCCTGATGCAGCTGCGGCAGCAGCGCCAAAATCGCGGCGAGGCTCTCCAGCGTGCGCGCCGCCGCCTGATTGAGCATGCCCGACGCGCGCGCCGGCAGCACGAACAGCGAGGTCACGATCCCGATCGCGCCGCCGATGCTGATTTCGATCAGCCGGTTCATGGCCGCTTCCAGCGGCGACAGCTGCGTCAGCGGCGCGATCAGGATAATGATCACCCCCGTCACCGGCGCGAACCTGAACGTCGGCCGCACCGCCGCGAGGAACGCCAGCGGCAACAGCGCCGCCCCCAGCGCCGCCGCCTTGGTGAGCGGGTCCGTCTCCCGCACCAGCGTACTCACCAGCGCCGCATAGGCCCCGCCGCCCAAGGTCCCGATCAGCCAGTCTCCGGCCGCCTTCACCGACCCGCCGACACTGGCCTGGCTGACAAGCACCGCCGTGAACACCGCCCAATACGCCTGGGGCAACGCGAGACTCTCCCCCACCGCATAGGCAATCACGGCCGCCACCGTCAGCCGCACCGCATGGCGCAGTTCACCCCGCCGGCGTTCGCGCGCCCCTTGCAGCCATGTAAAAAAAGAAGCGTTCGGCATGAGCAGAATTTATATCCGGGTCAGATACCCATTCCACTGAAGACTCCCCGTTGGACGAAGAGTGTCGCAGGAATTGGTGCCTGACCCCTTTTTCGTGAGCGGCAGCAAACACAACTGCCCGCGCTTCCCTTACTTCTGCTGCCCCGCAGCGGCACTCACCGCGGCCTTATACGCCGCCGGCGCCACCCGCACCTGGGCCGCCTGTTCATACGCATAGCCCATCGCCAGCAAGTCCGCCTCGCTCCACGCCGGCCCGATCAGCGACAGGCCCACCGGCAGCCCATTCACCATGCCCATCGGCACGCTGAGATTGGGATAGCCCGCCAGCGCCGCGATGCTCGAGCCCGAACCCGGCGCCTTGCCGTTGTCCTTGGGGATTCTGTTCGGCTGCTTCTCGCCGTTCGGCTTCATCACATCGGCCACATCGCGCGTCGGCAGCACCACCGCGCCGACGTTGAAGCTCGCGAACACCTTGTCGAAGCCGTCCTTTGCCGTGCGCTGGGTCACCAACTCACGCATCTTCACATACTCCGGATCGGCCCGGCCGGTCGTGCGGCTGGCGGCATATTCGATCAAGCCGCTGTCATAGGCGCTCTCGCGCGGATCGGCCTTGTTGAATTCAATCAGCTCTTCCACCGTGCGTACTTTCTGCGCCTCGGGCGCGTCCTTCATGTAGCTCGCGAAGTCCTCGCGGAAATCGAACGACATGATCGCCAGCTGCTCGAAGCGGTGATCCGGGAACTGCCCTTCCGGGATCTCCACCAGCTCCGCCCCTTGGGCCTTCAAGACTTCGAGGGCCGTGTTGAACACCGGGCTGGTCGCGTCGTTATAGCCGCCGAAGTCGCGCACCACGCCGAGGCGCTTTCCCTTGAGGCTCTCGGTCGACAGCCCCGCCACATAGTCGGTCTTGTGCGCGTCCGCCTGCGCCGTCGCCGGATCGGCGGCGTCCGAGCCCGCCATCACGTTCAACAGCATCGCCGCGTCCCGCACATTGCGCGCCATCGGACCCGTCGTGTCCATGGTGGCGCTGATCGGCACCACGCCGGTGCGCGAGACGAGCGCGATCGTGGGACGCAAACCCACGATGCCGTTGTACGACGACGGCCCAATGATCGATCCCGTGGTATCGCTGCCCACGTTCGCCGCCGCGAAACTCACGGCGGTCGTGGCGCCGCCGCCCGAGGACGAACCGCCGGGGCTGCGCGTCAGGTCGAACGGATTGCGGCACGGGCCGCCGACCGTCGAGCTGTTCAGCACCGTCTCCGCCGGACGCCAGCCGGCGAACTGCGAGAGGTTGGCTTTCCCGAGGATGACCGCGCCCGCGGCCCGCAGCCGCTTGGTCACCTCCGCGTCGGGGCGCATGTTATGTTCCAGCGCATAGGAGCCCGCCGTCGTCGGCAGCCCCGCCGCGTCGATATTGTCTTTGAGCAAAATCGGAATGCCGTCGAGGGGGCCGAGCGCCTTGCCCTCCTTGCGCCGCGCATCCGACGCCGCCGCCTGCTCCAGCGCGTCCGGCATCACCCCGATCACGCAATGCAGCGCCCCGTCATACATCTTGATGCGGTCCATGTAGCCTTGCGTGACAGTAACAGCGGTCGTCTTCCCGGCGGCCAGATCCGCCGAGATCTGCGACAGCGCCACGTCCTCGACCTCATACGGCGCTTGGGCGGCCTCTTTCTTCTCCCCGCATCCCGCAACAGCCAGCGCCACGGCG
>JAYRTJ010000062.1:0-19208 GCA_041919675.1 Rhodospirillaceae bacterium
TTCAACGCCTCGTGCTGGACTCCAGTCTCCATGCCGCGCTGCGCGATCCGATCGCCGCGAAATTCGATGAAATCGTCTCCGACTACATCATCGCGGCCGGCGTCATTCAGCGTCTCGATGACGCGCGCCTGCCGTTCCGCGAACGCGCGACGCGCCTTGTCACTTTCTGCGCCTCGGGTGTGTTGACGATCGGCCGCGCGACCACCATCGCGCGGGACACCGTCGTCAGCTACCTGCGTCGGAAGGACTTTATCGCCGAATACACCGCCGACCTTGCGGAGCCGGCGGAGAAGGAAAAGGCGATCAAGGAATTCTATACGCTGCTCGCCCGCACGGGCTTCGACGTCCGCGGTTAGTCCGCCAACGCACGGAACGTTCCGTTCGCGAAGTGGCGCGCGAGGGCCTGCGTGACGTCAAAATCGGCGGCCAGCGCAAAGGCGGATTCCACCGCCGCGCCCAGGTGCGCGCCGCCCATGACCGCGCGCACTAATGTCGCATCGGCCAGGCTGATGGGCCGTGTGACGATCTCATGAGCCGGCCGCGTCACGATGACATGCTCGGCAAGCCTCATATCGATCGCGGGGATGTCTTTTGTTTCCACATCGGCCTGATTGACCCGCCAGATGCTATGGATCGGAAACGGCGAACTGATCACCCGCACGGCCGGATGTACGCGCAGTTGCAGGGCGCTCACCGTCTCCGCGTCGTCGGTATCGAGCGCTCCCGCGTCGAGGAGGCGCGCATCTTCCGCGAAGTAAGCTTCCTGGCGCGCCCACTCCAGCCGCGCAATGTCGTGCAGATATGGCAGGCTCGCCGCGATCGGCTGCGCGGCGGCATAGGTGGGAAACCCGCGGCCGTACGTCGACAGCACCGGATGGCGCGGCGGCGTGTCCGCGATGTAGCCCAATGAAAGGCTCATGAACGTGGGCGCGCCGACAATGCGCGCCAGGACCGGGAACGCATTCAAAAGCGTCTGTGCCAAGCCGGTTTCGATGGTCGTTCTGTGAACGGCAAGGCGCCGCGCCGCGTCGGGCGCCAGGTCTTCCATGGCGTCCGTATCGCCGCGCAGCGCCCGCTGAAACCGCCGTTGCAACTCCAGAAGGCTCATCGCGTCAGCACCTTGTGCGCGCGCCGCATTTCCGCGGCGAGCACGGGAAGGGCAGGGACGTCCGTATCCCACTCGATCAGGGTCGCGCGCGGGCCGATGCGTTCGATGGTCGCCTCGTACAGCGCCCAGACCTCGTCCGGCACGGGCCGGCTGTGGGTATCGATCAGAAGATCGGGATGCGCGGCGCTCGGCGTCGATCCCGCCAGATGAATCTCTTCCACCATCTGCGCCGGAATGCGCGCAAGATAGTCCGCCGCGCTGAACCCGAGGTTCACCGCGCTGACGTGGACGTTGTTGATGTCGAGCAGCAGGGCGCATCCGGTGCGCGCCACTAGGCGCTTCAGAAACTCCGGCTCGTCCATGGTCGAGCCCGCGAGCCCGATATAGCGCGACGGGTTCTCCACCAGAATGCGCCGGTCGAAGGCGTCCTGGGCGCGATTGACGTTCGTCGCGACGGTATCGAGGGTCGCTTCGCTGTAGGGCAGCGGCAACAGGTCGTTGAGATGCACGCCGTCGACCGCGCTCCACGACAGGTGATCGGACACGAACGTAGGCTTGATCCGCGCGATCAGCGCCTTGACGCGCTCAAGATGCTCCCGGTCCAGGCCTTGGGCTGAACCCAGAGACAATGCAACACTGTGGCAGCTAAGGGGATAGCGCGCGGCGACGGCGTCCAGCATCGCCAGGCGCGGACCGCCGTCGCACAGGAAGTTCTCGGCGTGGATCTCGAGCCATGGCGCCGTGCGCGGGGCGTCCGGCGTTTCAGCGGCGATTTCGGAAAGATGCGCCGACCGGAGACCGATCCCGCAGGCGCGCGCGAGGCTCACTTCGTCTTGTCGGTCTGGTTGGACTTGGCGCCGGGGGCCGGGGGCTTGCCGATGCCGTCGAAGGCTTCAAGCTTGCCGCCCATCTTTTCGCAGGAGCCGCCCGCGACCAGCACCCACTCCTTGCCGCTGTAGTCGACGGTCGACAGGCCGCCGCAGCCATGGCTGCCGTCGGCCGCCGCGCAACCGTTCTCACCGGCCACCGCCACACCGAAGCACTTCTCCTTGCCCTTGCCTTTGCCGGCATCGGCGCCGGCCGCGGGCGCGATTTGGCCGGCCAGGGCCACAGCGCCGGCAACAGCAACGGCGAGAGTCTTCTTATCCATTGAGCAGTCTCCTCGAGAAACAAACGCGTCTTAGGGTAGATGATACAAACTGGTGTAAACCCGCAAGGAATCACAGCTCTGTGAAAGCCCCACGCCCACAGCCTTGTTATCCGACCGATCAAGGATGTTGCAATAATTGTAACATTCGGTGAATTGACCGTCTGCTGTGTTAGGGTGAAGAGAACGCCCAAATGAGCACATCAGCCAACGATTCCGCGACTTTGTCGCTCCGTCCCACGCCCTCTGACTCCGTCGGCCTGCGCCGCCGTCTCGCGGACTTCGAGACGCTGGCGGACTCCCTGGACTACGCCGCCCAAGGCGAAGCCGGGATGAACTTCTACTCCGCCCGCGGGGTCCTGGAGATCGTCCTCCCTTACCGCGACCTGCAAAGCCGCGCCGAGGACCTCGGCCGCCGTCTTGCCGGCATGGGCATCGCGCCGGGCGACCGGATCGCCCTCCTGGCCGCGACCCATCCGGACTTCCTGGCCATGTTCTTCGCTTGCCAATACGCGGGCGCGATTCCGGTCCCGATGCCCCTGCCCACGGCCTTTGGCCGCCGCGAGGCTTATATCGAACAGATCAAAGGCCAGCTGCGCTCCTCGGGCGCGCGCATGGCCGTCGGGCCGGCGGAATTCCTGCCCCTGGTGGAGGAATCCGCGGCCGGCCTCGCGCTGATGCTGATCGGCACCGCGGCCGACGTTCATGGCCGCGCCGCCCCGGCGGGCGCTCTGCCCAAATCCAAGACCGGGCAACTCTCTTATATCCAGTACAGCTCCGGCTCGACGCGCTTCCCGACCGGTGTCATGGTCACGCACGCCAGCCTGATGGCGAACTGCCGCGCGATGACGCGCTATGGCGTGCGCAACGGCGCCGGCGACCGCGGCACCTCATGGTTGCCCTTCTTCCACGACATGGGCCTTGTCGGGTTCATGCTTGGCGCGCTCACCAGCCAGACGTCGATGGATTACATCCCGACCGAAGACTTCGCGCGCCGTCCGCTCACCTGGCTGAAGCTGCTCAGCGAGAATGGCGGTACCGTCTCCTACGCGCCGTCCTTCGGCTATGAACTCTGCGCGCGCCGCGTTTCGACGATGGCCGAGGGTTCGCTCGGGTACGATCTCTCCAAGTGGCGCGTCGCCGGCATCGGCGGCGAGATGATCAAGCCGAATGTCATGCAGGCTTTTGCGGACGCCTTCCGCCCGTATGGTTTCTCGGACAAGGCCTTCTGCGCCAGCTACGGCTTGGCCGAATGCGTGCTCGCCGTCAGCTTCGCCGACGCGGGCGCCGGCATGCTGCTCGATCACGTCGACAAGGAAGCCCTCGAAGCGCACCGCGCCGTGCCGGCGCCGGCCAATGCGCCGGACGCGCGCACCTTCGTCTCGTGCGGCAAGGTGCTGCCCGAGCATCGCGGCGAAATCCGCGACGAAGCGGGCAAGGTGCTCGGCGAGCGCCAGGTCGGGCGCCTCTTCGTGCAGGGCCCCAGCGTCATGCAGGGCTATTTCAACGACGATGAAGCCACACAGGCCGCGCTCATCGACGGCTGGCTCGATACGGGCGATCTCGCCTATTGGATCGGCGACGAACTCGTCATCGTCGGCCGCGCCAAGGACATGATGATCATCAACGGCCGCAACGTATGGCCGCAGGACATCGAATGGACCGTCGAGCATCTTGACGGTCTGCGCTCCGGCGACAGCGCCGCGATCATCCTGCCCAACGCCGACGGCAGCGACCGGCCGACGGTGCTGGTCCAGTGCCGCGCGTCGAGCGCCGAAGACCGCCAGAAGCTGCACACCGACGTGCGCGCGAAGGTGCAGGACGCCGTCGGCATCCTGTGCGACGTCGTGCTCGTGCCGGCCCGCAGCTTGCCGAAGACGACCTCGGGCAAGCTCGCGCGCGGCCGCGCCAAGAAGATGTTCGAAGCCGGCGAGATCCTTCCCATCGACATGAGTTCGCCCGTTGCCCCGTGATCAGCACACCGCGGGACCCGTCGTCGCGGTGACGGGTGCGACCGGCTTCATCGGCCGGCATGTGGTGAGAGCGCTGATCGAGGAAGGCTACACGGTCCGTGCGCTGGCGCGCAGGCTCCCGAAGCCCGAACAATTCGAGGACGACGGCATTTCGTGGGTGCTGGGTTCGCTCAGTGACGATGCGGCGCTCAAATCGCTGGTGAAAGGCGCCGTTGCCGTCGTGCACGGCGCGGGCGCCATCCGCGCGACCAGCCGCGCCGCGTTTTTCGCCGTGAACGCCGACGCCACGCGCCGCCTGGCTGAAATCGCGGTCGCGGAACCGGCGCCGCCGCGTTTCGTGCATCTCTCCTCGCTCGCGGCGCGCGAACCGCGCCTGTCGCCTTATGCCGCCAGCAAGCGCGCGGGCGAACAGGCGTTGCGCGGATTCAAAGACAAACTCCCGACGGTCGTCCTGCGTCCGCCGGCCGTCTACGGACCCGGCGACCTCGAGACCTTGCGGATTTTCCAGATGGCCGCGCGCGGGTTCGTGCTGCGGCCCATGGTCGACCGGGCGCGCACCTCGCTGGTCCATGGGGCCGATGTGGCCGGGGCGGTCATCGCCGCCCTCGCGGTCGAGGACCCTCCCGCCCAACCGGTCGAATTCGATGACGGCCGGGCCGGAGGCTACACCTGGGAGGAGATCGCCCAGGCCGCCGGCAGCGCGCTTCGCACCACCCCCCGGCTCATCGCCGTCCCGGCCCCCGTCCTGTACGCCGCCGGGGCGGTCGCCAGTTTGACCTCCACGGTCATCGGCCGGGCCTCGGTCCTGTCCTGGAGCAAGATCCCTGAGCTTCTGCACCCGGACTGGGCCGCCGAACCCACAGAACTTCCTGGATATAATCCCGAGTGGAATATCGACCTTGGATTTAAGGATGCCGTCAGCTGGTACGCCTCACGGGGGCTGTTAACAAAGTAACGGCGAGATTGATTTGTCACAGAGGCCTTGTTCCCCCACAACTTTTTGCAACTGCGAAGGTTTTTTGAACAAGACGCTCACGGGAGCATTTCCGGCGAAGTGGATACCGGTTCGCCGCAGAAATGAGACCAAGCCAATAAGAGCGCTGGGAAACAATGGTCATGAACGCCTCTGCCGAGCCATCGCCCGACACCCTGGCGACCCTGGTGAAGATCCTGGCGGGCTTCAATAAGACCGGGACCGAACTAAAGCCTGAAACGCGATTTACCGAGGACCTGAACTTCGACTCTCTGGTCGTCATGGAATTCGTCGCGGTCGTGGAGGACGACTTCGACATCTCGGTGCCGCTCAACATCCTGCCGGATGTGGCCACCGTGAAAGACCTGGCGCTGGCGATCGATAAGATTCTCAAAGACGACGGACGTTGAACGTTCGCGTCGGTTCGATTGTAAAGGGGACGTACATGGCTAACCTGTTTGACCGCTGGGCGCCGCTGATGGCGCAGCGCGATGCCCTCTTCGGCGACGGCATCAATCCGTTCAACGTCGTGATGGACGAAGTTCTGTCGCAAACCGAAGCGATGATCGGCGGCCGCCACACCATTCTCGTGGGCACCAACAATTACCTCGGCCTCACCTTCCAGCCGGAAGCGCTGAAGGCCGCGCACGACGCGCTCGACGCGTGCGGCACCGGCACCACCGGCAGCCGTATGGCGAACGGCACGTACTATGGCCATAAGGATCTCGAAACCGCGCTGTGCGGCTTCTTCCAGAAGAAGCACGCGATGGTGTTCTCCACCGGCTTCCTCGCCAACATGGGCATCCTGTCGACGCTGATGGGCCCGGAAGACTTCATCCTGATGGACGCCGACTGCCACGCCTCGATCTATGACGGCGTGCGCGGCTCCAGCGCGCAGGTCATCCGCTTCAAGCACAACGATCCCGCCGATCTCGACAAGCGTTTGGCGCGTCTCGCCGACAAGCCGGGCAACAAGCTGATCGTCGTCGAAGGCATCTACTCGATGCTGGGCGACAAGGCGCCGATGGCCGAATTCGCCGCCGTGAAGCGCAAGTACGAAAACGTCTACCTGCTCTCCGACGAAGCGCACTCCATGGGCGTGTGCGGCCGTTATGGCCGCGGCGTGCCGGAAGAAGCGGGCGTGGAAGACGACGTCGACTTCATCGTCGGCACGTTCTCCAAGTCGGTCGGCACGGTCGGCGGTTTCTGTGTCTCGAACCTCGACAATTTCGACACCCTGCGCCTGGTCACGCGCGCCTACATCTTCACCGCCTCGCTGCCGCCCTCGGTGGTGGCGTCGGCGACCGTCAACCTTGAGATCATCAAGAACGGCGGCGTGCTGCGCAAGCGCATCGAACGCAACTCCGAACAGCTCCACAGCGGTCTCGCGGCCCTCGGCCTCAAGATCGCCTCGGACGTCAGCCCGGTCGTTGCGGTTGTCGCGCCGGATCCGGTGACGGCCATCGCCTTCTGGCGCGGCCTGATCGAAGCGGGCGTGTACGTGAACCTCGCTCTGCCGCCGGCGACGCCGTTCGGCTACTGCCTGCTGCGCGCCAGCATCTGCGCCGCGCACACGGAAGAGCAGCTCGACCGCGTCATCGGCATCTTTGCCGACGTCGCGACCAAGCTCGGCTTGATCGATACGGATACGCAGAAGGTCGCCGCGCGCGCTTAATTCAAGCCGCCGCGTCTGCGAACCTTGAAGAAGAGGCGGACACCCGTGACCAGCGGGGTCCGCTTTTCTTTTTCGGTCAGCTCGATTTTCACGCCCGAATGGCGTTCGATCTTCGCAACGGCGTAGTCGAGGCCGCCGCTGAAAGTGAACGCGGCTTTGATCAGGCGCGCGGCGTTCAGGGTCTTTCCGGCCAGACGCCGCAGCCGCCATGTCGCCAGCGCGCGCTCGCGCGTCTTTTCATCGCCCGGCGCGGGATAGAGGCCGGTCTCGCCGTCCTGTTTGAACAGCGCCGCCGTCACCGTTTCATAGCGCGCGAGGTCCCCGTCGATCAGCTCGGCGCTCTTCCCCGAGCTCTCGGGGCGCAGTTCCGCCGCATAGGTTTCCTTGAACGCCCGCACCCACAGCTCGCGCGCCGAGAAGGGCGCGGTGAACAGCGCCGCGGCGCGCACGGCCGTCGTCCTCACGGCTTCGGCAAGGGCGGCGATCATGCGCCGCTCGATCTCGGCGTTGCGCGCATACAAGACGCACGCGGGCTGCGCGAAGCGCGCCCACAGCGCCGAGGTGAAAGCATCGGGTCCCGTGCCGCGCAGGAATTGGTTGACGCTCAGCACCGCGACCTTGGCCCGCAGTTTGCGGTCCTCGTAAGGCATCTCGCGATAGTAGACGTTGGGCGGCAGCAGCCGCGCGCCCGCCGCGCTGATCGGGTTCTTGAGCGCCGCGTGCAAACGGTCGACGACGACATAGAAGTCCAGGATCAGGCCGTTGTCGGTCTGCGCGCGCAGGCACGAGCCGTAGAAGATCACCGCCGCCGTCGAATCGCCGTAGTGGGCGCGCAGTTCGTCGGCGAAGGCCCGCGCCGCCGGAAAGACGGGCTTGGCGGACTCCGCGGCGATGACGTCGGTCAGCGTGCTCATGTCGGCAGTTGGATGAAGCGCAGGGTGTCGCGTGAGTCGAGGATCAGATCGCGATCCGCGCTCGCCTCGTACATTTCGCCGTCGATGGTGTAGGCGCCGGTGAAGGTCAGGCACAGATCGTTGGCCCGCCCCACGTTGCGGCCTTTGCCCGGGCGCAGCTTACGCCGCACCATGTCGGGCAGGGCGCGCAGGATCGCCATCGGCTTGTGGTCCACGCTCACATACATCAGCGGACCGTCGCCGGAGCCGGCCGGAGGTTCGGGGCGCAGACCCAAGATGAGTTGATCGAGGGTCGTGGCCGCGAAGACGAAGAACTTGCCGCCCGGCAGCTCGTTTTTATTTTGCCGCAGCACGATCGGCTTGGCCTCGCCGCCCGCGGCCAGGCTTCGCCACAGCAAGACGGAGATCGCCGCGCTATGGCTGGCCGCGTTCGGCATCTTCAAGGGATAGATGTGCTTGCGGCAGAACAGAATGCCTTCCACGATATCGGCCGCGCCGAAGAAGGCGCCGTAACGCCGCGGCGCATCGCCGTCGCGCACGCTCATGACCGCACGCGGCGTGGCGTGAGCGCCGAGCGTGCCCGCGCGGTGATGGGCGAGCACGGCTTTCAGCGCCGCGGCCGGATCGCCCGACAAGCTCCAGGCGGCCGCGGTCATATTCGTCTTGCCGCCCGGCAGAAGCGCGACGGCCGGGGCCTCGCGGTAGGGGCTGGCGTTCAGAAGGGCGCCGAAGATCAACCCGGCCGTGCCGTCGCCGCCGTTGACGACGATTGCATTCGCCCCTGCGCTCGCGCACTGCCGCACGGCGCCGCCGATCTGGGCAATGTCCTCGACCGCGATATGCATCACGCCCGGCTCGCCCGCGAGCAGCGGATCGATCCACTTTTCCGCGCGCCGGTTATGCGTGCTGAGGCGGTTGGTGATAACGGCGAGGGTCACGGTGTCCGATCGTCGTGGAAAATGAACATCACGCTATGCGCTTTCTTGAGAGCCGCCACCGATAGGCGCGCGAGCGCTTCGTTCGAGAGACGTGAAGGGGCCGGTCGGGGGCGGGCGCTATCATAGTGGGCGCAAATTAGTTATTTGATTGAAAAAAGTCGATATTTTATACTTATTAACGCCCTTTTCGTTCGGCCGCGTGGCCGGCATCCGCACTGGCCTCCGGCTATGAAAGCCATCGACCGTTACGTCCTGCGCAATATCGTGCCGACCGTGGTGATCATTCTGTTCATCGCGTTCGTGATCTTGTGCATGGAGCGCCTGATGCGCCTCCTGGACATCGCGGTCGGCAACGGGGTCTCGACCCTCGTTGTGTTCCGGATGCTCTTCAACTTGATCCCCTACTACATCGGCCTTGCGCTGCCGGTGGCGCTGTTCCTTGGGGTCCTGCTCGCCTTCCGCAAGCTCTCGCTGCAATCGGAACTCGACGCCATCAATTCCTGCGGCATCGGTGTCGACCGCGTCATCCGCCCCGCCATCGGCCTCGCGGCCGTGATGATGGTGTTCAATCTCGTCCTCTCCGGCTACCTCAACCCCTACGGGCGCTATGCGCTGCGCGTCATCGAGTTCGATATCACCTCGGGCGTGATCCAGCAGGGGATCGGCGAAGGCATCTTCATGAACCTGCCCAACGGCTACACGCTGCGGGTCGAACAATCGCGCGGCGCGGGCCGCGACCTTTACGGTGTTTTCGCGCACCGCGAGACCGAGGACGGCCGCATCATCACCATGACCGCCAAGCGCGGCCAGCTCCTCACCAGCGTCCAGGACGGTATCGTGTCCTTGCGCCTCTACGACGTGACGCGCTCCGAATGGGACCCCGCCAGCAAGGGCACGGGCACCTTGCAGACCGGCGTGTTCGACTGGCCGCTCAACCTCGCGGAACTCGCGCAGTTCCGTAGACGCGGCGGCGACGAGCGCGAACTCACCTTGTTCGAACTGATGCGCGGCGAATTGCAGAATATCCGCGAGGGACGCACCGGCAACAAGGCCGAGCAGACCCCGCCGCCGGATATGCGTCCCGAGCGCATCCTCTCGGCTTCGGCCGTCTCTTCCGAACTTCACGGACGCCTGGTCTTCTCGCTCTCGATGCTGTTCCTGCCGATGCTGGCCGCGCCGCTCGGCATCATGACCCGCCGCGCCAGCCGCTCCTTCGGTCTTATTCTCGGTATCCTCCTGCTCGTGAGCTACCAGAAGGTGCTCGAGTTCACCGAGGCCTATACCGGCGCCACGGGATTGCCCTCCGGTCTCGCGCTGTGGGGCATTTTCGTGCTCTTCATGATCGGCACGACGTATCTCTTCATCGCGACTTTCCGCCGCTCCGGCACGCCGCCCGTGCAACAGATGGAAGCGCGGTGGAGCGATTTCATCGGCAAGCTGATCGCGCCGTTCCGCGCCAAGCGCAAACCGGCCTAGCGGACACGAGACGCGCCCATGATGCTTTCCCGTTATTTGATCAAATCCTTCGTGGTGCGTTTCCTCGCGCTGCTGTTCGGCCTCGTCGTCTTCCTGCAGACTCTCGATCTGCTCGCGCAGGCCAATGTCGTCCTGGAAGGCGGCGGCCCGCCGGCGGCCTCGCTGTTCCGCTACGTGATCTTGCGCATGCCGTCCCTGATCGAGACCGTCGCGCCGCTGGCCGCGCTTCTCGGCGCGCTCACCGCATTTGCCGTGCTCGCGACCAACAGCGAGATCATCGCCATGCGCGCGGCGGGCCGCTCCGTGCTGAGTCTCGTCGGCGGGCTCTCGGCCGTCGGTCTCACGTTCGCGGTCATGCTCTTCGTTTTCTCCGACCGCGTGGTCGTGAACGCGAACACCGAACTCGAGGAATGGCGCGACAACGGCTTCAAGACCACGGTGGAAGAGCCCGTGACCGGCGAGAACAGCTGGCTCACCGAAGGCAACACCATCATCCGGGTGGGCAAGATCCAGCGCGGCGGCGAAGTGCTGCGCGACCTCCGCCTGTTCCGCCTGGGCGAGGATGCCGAAGTCGTCGATATCGTCAGCATCCGTCTCGCGATCTGGGAAGACGGCAAGTGGTCGGCTTTCGAGCCGCACCGCGTCGGCGGCACCGTGCCCGCCGAAACCCCGGTCGCCTGGGAAACGAATATGCGGCCCGAGCATTTCGCCCGTTTCGCCAATCAGGCGCCCAACCAGCTCTCCCTCAACGCGCTCCAGGAGTACGTCGGCGAAAGCTCGATGGGCTCGCGTCCGGGCTATTTCTATTCCACCTGGATCCAGCAGAAGATCGCCGGCCCCCTGGCCCTGGCCCTGATGCCCCTCCTGGCCGGCATCGCCGCCTTCGCCCACCACCGCCAGGGCAGTTCGGTCATGGCCGTGGTCTGGGGGATTACCTTCGGCTTCATGTTCGTGGTCATCGACAACATCTTGTTGGCTATGGGCCAATTCGGCTCCCTGCCGCCTGTGGTCGCCGCATGGCTGCCAATTGCCCTTTTCGCAACCGTGGGCTTCTGGATCGTGTTTAACTTCGAGAATACCGGCGCACGGACCTGATCTGGCGCCGACGTGAGAAAATCGCGGAAGGGAACTTCAAATCGAGCGGCACTAGCGGTATAAGGCGCTCGGATTCTTCAAGGTTTAGGCGGCTTTTTTTGAGCACACCGGCGTTCAAGATCGGGTTTTGGAGCGACAAGGAGTTCCACCTTGACCGCATGGGGCTGCGCGAACTCACGGTAGCCTATTTCCAGTATTACGCCATCGCGGCTTATATCGCGGTCGCCGCGGTGACGGGCGGGCTCGCGCTCGCGGCCGTGATCGAAGGCCGGGCTTCGCTTCCCGGCGTGCTGACCGCCGTTGTCGCCGCCTTCTTCCTCTATCCGGTCGTTTGGTACGCCCTGCACCGCTATGTGCTGCACAGCAAGCATATGTGGCGTTCGCCGCTCACCGCCGGCGTGTGGAAGCGCATCCACTACGATCACCATTGCGATCCCAATAACCTGAAAGTCCTGTTCGGCGCGCTCTACACCACGCTGCCGACCGTTGCCTTGGCGACGATGCCGGTCGGCTATCTGCTTGCCGGCTGGTACGGCGCGCTCGCCGCGCTCTGCGGCGGCGTGATCCAGACCTGCGTCTACGAATACTTCCACTGCATTCAGCATCTCGGTTATCAGCCGAAGTGGGGATGGGTGCGCAACATGAAGAAGTTCCACATGGCGCATCACTTCCATAACGAGAACGGCAACTATGGCATCACGAACCTGTGGTGGGACCGCCGTTTCGGAACGTTCTACGAGGGCGCCAAGGACATGCCGCGTTCGCCGACCGTCTTCAACCTCGGCTACACGGAAGACGTCGCGAAAACCTATCCGTATGTGGCCCGCATGACGCCGAACTGGCCGTACAACGCGAATCCGACTCAGCGTAAGCGCGAAGCCGGCTCGGCCGTCGCCGCCAACTGAGCTGCAGGGCAGGGGGCCCGGCGCATGTCTCAAGCTTTGACCATTCGCCGCGTCGCCGGCGGCCGCGAGCTCGGCCGTTTCCTGGAAGTGCCGCACCATACCCAAGGCCACGATCCGCACTGGATCGCGCCGCTCGATTTCATGGAGCGTATGCGCTTCAACGAGAAGAAGAACCCGTGGTTCAAACACGGCGAGGCCGCTTATTGGCTCGCTGAGCGGGACGGTCAACTCGTCGGCCGCATCTCGGCGCAAGTCGACAAATCGCACATTGAGTTGCGCAAGGACGACACCGGCTTCTTCGGCTTCTTCGAATGCATCGACGATCAGGGCGTTGCGGACGCCCTGTTCGGCGCCGCCGGCCAGTGGCTGAAGGATCGCGGCATGCGCCGCTGCCTCGGCCCCTTCAGCTTCAACATCAATGAAGAGTCCGGCCTCCTCGTCGATGGCTTCAATTGCCCGCCGCGCATGGTGATGGGCCATGCCCAGCCGTATTACGGCGCGCTGGTCGAAAAGGCCGGTTTCACCAAGAACATCGACATGCTGGCGTATTTGACGCCGATGGATACGGGCCTGCCGTTCAAGCAGATCAAATGGCTCAACCGCGCGCTGGACCGCGACAAACGTCTCGCCGTGCGCCCGCTCGACACCAGCCGCTTCGACGAAGAGATCGCGACCATCGTGCGCATCTTCAACGCCGCCTGGGCGGACAACTGGGGCTTCATCCCGCTCACCGACGCGGATGTCGCCTACATGGCGGCCGAGATGAAACCTCTGCTCGTCCCCGAGCTTGTCGCCTTCGCCACCATCGACGGCGAACCCAAAGCCATGTGCGTGGCGCTGCCCGATCTCAACGAGCTGATCGGCGATCTCAAGGGACGCCTGTGGCCGACAGGCTGGGCGAAGCTCGGCTGGCGTCTCCTGACGCGGCGCTCGTTTGCCTCGGGGACGCGCGTGCCGTTCATGGGCGTGTTGCCGGAGTTCAAGAACAAGCCCATGGGCTCCGTCCTCGCGTTGCTCACCGTGGGCCGCGTGCGCGACATGTCGCTGAAATTGCGCATGCCCGTGTGCGAAATGAGCTGGGTGCTGGAGAACAACAGCCAGACCCGCCACTCCATCGAGGATATCGGCGGGCGGGTTTATAAAACCTACCGCATGTACGAAAAGGCTCTTGTGTAACAGCCCTTGATTGTCGGCGGCGGCCATCCTACGTCAGGGGAATGTTGGGGCTCCTTTTCCGTCTTGCCGTTCTCGCCGCCGGTCTCATCGGCTTTGTGCTGCTGTTCGTCTATGCGGCCGTTGTTGCGCTGATTTTCATTCCGGTGGTGATTGTCCTGGTCTGGGTCTTGCGCAAGCGCGGCGTCGTGCGCTGGACCACCGTGGATTTGCGGCCCGCGCAATATCAGCCGCGTGGTCCCCAGGGTCCCCCGTCGCAGGGTCCGTCTCACGGCCCGACCGTGATCGACCACGACCCGAACGACGTTACGCTCGGGCGCGGCCCTTAAGCCTGTTCCACTTCCACGGTCGTATGGCTCAGCCCGGCAATGCCGGCGAGCCGCGCTTTGTAATGCGCGGCCGGTTGCGGTGTGCGTGACACGACCGTGATCACCGCCGCGAGCTGACCCGGTGCGATGCGCCACACATGAAGGTCGGCGATTTCCGTCTCGCCGTCGCTCTCGATGGCCTTGCGGACCGCTCTCTCCGTGGCGGCCGTGGGCGTCGCGTCGAGCAGCACGCGGCCCGACGACTTCATCAGCGACCACGACCATCTGGCAATGACGAGGGCGCCCACGACGCCCATCGCCGGATCCATCCAGTTCAAGCCCCAGAACAGCCCCGCCGTCAGCGCGACGATGGCGAAGACCGAGGTAAGGGCGTCGGCGAGCACGTGGGCGTAAGCCGCTTCGCGGTTATGGTCGCGTTTGTGGGCGTGATGTTCGGCGTGATGATGGTGCTCGTGATGCTCATGCTCATCATGCTCATGCTCATCATGATCGTGCGTATGGTCGTCCTTGAGCAGTCCCGCGCTGACGATGTTCACGAGCAGCCCGATGACGGCCACGACGATCGCTTCGGTGAAGGCGATGGCCACCGGGTTCGCGAGACGCTCAACGGACTCGACCGCCATGATCAGGGCGACGACCCCGAGGAGGATGGCGCTGGTGAAGGCGGCGAGATCGCCCACCTTCCCGGTGCCAAAGGTGTAGGCCGCGTTCGCAGCGTGCCGGCGGGCGTAGGAATAGGCAAAGACCGCGACCGCCAGGACGGCCGCATGGGTCGACATGTGCCAGCCGTCGGCCAAGAGGGCCATGGACCCGAAAATCGACCCGGCGGCGATCTCCGCCACCATCATGACAAGGGTGAGGATCAGGACCAGGCGCGCGCGCCCGGCGTTGCGGCTCTGGTCCGCCATGGCCAGCCGGTGGGGTTCGCGGCAGGGGTGGGTTGCGTCCTTCATGTGACTTCCAAGGCTACACCCATGATATAGGCACAGCCGGACACTTGGTAACCCCGGCAGCCTTTTAATTTAAGGGCGTCTCGCCCATCATGGCCTCATGAATAAAGCTTTGAAGATCGAGCGCCGTCCCTCCGTCTGCCCGCACGATTGCCCGTCGGCCTGCTCGCTCGATGTCGAAGTGATCGAAGGCAACAGGATCGGGCGTGTCCACGGCGCCGAGTCCAATACCTACACCGCCGGCGTCGTCTGCGCGAAAGTCGCGCGTTACGCCGAGCGTATTCATCACCCGGACCGTGTACTCTATCCGATGAAGCGGGTGGGGCCGAAGGCCTCCGGCCGGTTCGAGCGCATTTCCTGGGACGAGGCGATGGACACCGTCGCGCGCAAATTCCTGGACGCCGAACGCGACTTTGGCGCCGAAGCGGTGTGGCCCTACTACTACGCGGGCACCATGGGCTACGTGATGCGCGACGGCATCAACCGTCTGCGTCACGTCAAGCGCTACTCGGGCCAGTATTCCACCATCTGCACCGCCAGCGCCTACGCGGGTTTCGTCGCCGGCGCCGGCAAACTCGCCGGCCCCGATCCGCGCGAGATGGGCGTGTCGGACTGCATCGTGATCTGGGGCACCAATCCTGTGCACACCCAGGTCAACGTCATGACGCACGTGGCGCGCGCGCGCAAGGAACGCGGCGCGAAACTCGTTGCCGTGGATATCTACATGAACCCCACCATGAAGCAGGCCGACATGGCGCTCCTGGTGAAGCCCGGCACCGACGGTGCGCTCGCGTGCGCCGTGATGCATGCGCTGTTCCGCGACGGACATGCCGACTGGAATTATCTCAACCAATACACCGACCATCCGAAGGAACTCGAAGCGCATCTCAAGACGCGCGATCCGGCCTGGGCCGCGGCGATCACCGGACTTTCGGTCGAGGAGATCGAAGCCTTCGCCCTCCTGATCGGCGAGAACAAACGCACGTACTTCCGCCTCGGTTACGGTTTCGCGCGCCAGCGCAACGGCGCGGTGAACATGCATGCCGCATCCTGCATCCCGGCCATCACCGGGGCGTGGAAGTATGAAGGCGGCGGCGCTTTCCACATCAACACCGCCATCTATCATTGGAACAAGCACCTCATCGAAGCGCATGAAACCGTGGATGCGTCAGTGCGCCGTCTCGATCAATCGCAGATCGGCCGCGTGCTGACCGGTGACGCCGAGGCGCTCTATCACGGCGGCCCCGTGAAGGCGCTTCTGATTCAGAACACCAATCCCGTGACCGTCGCGCCCGAACAGGACCTCGTGAAAAAGGGCTTCGCGCGCGAGGATCTCTTTGTCTGCGTGCACGAGCAGTTCATGACCGAGACCGCGCGCATGGCCGATATCGTCATCCCGGCCACCATGTTCATGGAGCACGACGATCTCTATTCCGGCGGCGGGCACCAGTATTTCCAGATGGGCGCCAAGCTCATCGATCCACCCGGCGAATGCCGTTCGAACCACGAGGTCGTCTGCGACCTCGCGCGCCGCGTCGGCGCCGTACATCGCGGCTTCGCCATGACCCCGCGCGAGATCATCGACGAGACTTTGAAGATCTCCGGCTGGCAAAGCCTCGAGGTCCTGGAGCGCGAGACACATATCGACGCGCAGCCGCCGTTCGAGGACGCGCACTATCTGAAGGGCTTCGCCCATCAGGACGGCAAGTTCCACCTGAAGCCCGATTGGACCAAGATCCCGACGCCCAACAACGGTGCCATGGGGCCCTGGCGCGATCTTCCCGTCTTCCCGGATCACTTCGGCGCCATCGAGGCCGCCACCGAGGCGCATCCGTTCCGCCTGGCGACAAGTCCCGCGCGCAACTTCCTCAATTCGACTTTCACCGAGACCCCGACGTCCAAGGGCAAGGAAAAGCGCCCCGAGGTCATGATCCATCCCGCCGACGCGGAACGTTACGGCGTCGCGAACGGCGATCTCGTGAGGCTCGCCAACACGCGCGGCACGGTCCTGATCCATGCGCGTATCTTCGACGGCGTCCGGCGCGGCGTGCTGATCGCCGAATCCATCTGGCCGAACGCGGCCCATGTCGGCGGCAAGGGGATCAACACCCTGACCGGCGCCGATCAGATTGCCCCCTTCGGCGGCGCGGCCTTCCATGACAACCGTGTGGCGCTTGAAAAGGCCCCTTCTGAACCCGCGGTCCCGTAGTATCCTGGCCCCTCCACGAGGGAGGCTCCGGATGCATAAGTTTGCGACAGCGTGCGCGATGCTGCTCATTCTCGCCGGCGCGGCGCCGCTCGTTCTCGATCACGCGGCGCGCGCGGCCGAGGACGGTTACCGCAATACGCCCCTGACCCTTGAGGGCATCGGCAAGTCCTACATGGGACGCGATATCCCCTACATCATGGGGCATGAAGGCGCCGACTGGCTCGAGCGCCGCGAGCGCGCCGAGGAAGAAGGCACCGCGCGCCTCATCCCGATGCTCAAGCTGAAGCCCACGGATGTCGTGGCCGATATCGGCGCCGGGACGGGTTACTTCACGTTTCGATTGGCCGGCGAGGTGCCCGAAGGCAAGGTTTACGCGGTCGATGTGCAGCCGGAGATGCTTGATCGCATCCGTGCGCGCATTAAAACCGACAAGACGAGGAATGTGGAGCCGGTGCACGGCAGCATCGCTTCGCCGCGCCTTCCGTCCAATACCGTCGACCTGATGCTGCTGGTCGACGCCTACCACGAGTTCGCGCTGCCGCGTGAAATGGCCACGGCGATGGTGTGGTCCTTGAAACCCGGCGGCCGTCTCGCGCTCGTCGAATATCGCGGTGAAGACCAGAACGTCCCGATCAAGTCTCTGCACAAGATGACGGTCGAACAGGCGCGCAGGGAACTCGAGCCGCTGGGCCTCAAGTTCGTCAGCGTGAACAGCACGGCCTTGCCCTGGCAGCACCTCATGATCTTCGAGAAGCCGCGCCCCGAATGACGCGCGATACGGCGCTGCAAAGGATAGACCGGGAGGACGGGCAGGCCTTGGTTGCCGCCGCGCATGAGGCCGCGCTCGCGTGGCCGTCCGAAACCCTTGCCGCGCTGCAAGCGCGGCTGACGCGTACATCCGAGAGTGATGAGTTGCGCATCGAACTCTTGTCGCTCATCGCGTCCATTACGGAAAGCCGGAGACGGTTGGAACACGGCCTGTCCCCCACACATGGCGCAAGCCTCAAGGATTTTGGCTATAGCTTCGCCCGCAAGGAATTGGAGGCGGTGAGGGATGCCGCCGACGCGGCGCTTCAGCGCACCAACAGCGCGAACATGGCGATCGCGCTCGCCGAATCCTATGTCGGTCTTGGCGATCTCGCCGGGGCCGAACGCATCTACGCCATCCTGCGCGCGGAGAATATCGAGGATCTCACCTCCTGCACGATCTTCGACAAGACCTTTCACATCTCACTGTCCGCGGCGGCGGAGCAGGGGTTCGCTCACTTTGCGTCCGTGCGCATGGTGATGGAAAGATCTGAGAGCTGTGAGCGCGTGGTATGGGTCGCGTGCGACCGGCGTTACTTCGAGCTTTATGGCGACAAGCTGCTCGGCTCGTTCATCGTGCAGCGTGGACAGGCGAAGCTCGCGTTGCACATCATGGACCCTGGAGAGGACATCGCCGCGATAACCAGCCGGTTGCGGCCCTACGCCTCTCATATCCATCAGGTGACGGCGGAAGAAAGTGGACAGGCGGGCGCCGCCGCGCGCGCCTACTATCACGCGGTTCGCTATGTCCGTTTCTACGAGTTCCTGAAAACCCATGCGGGCACCGCATGGCTGTGGGACGTCGACACGATTGTCGGCAAGGACATCACCCCGCTGTTCAGCGCGATGAAGGATAACGACGTTGGATTTTGGATTCTGCCCGGACGGCGTCAGCCGCGCAGCATGATCGCGGCGGGCTATCTGGGCGCACGTGTGTCGCCGAAAGTGCTCGACTATTTTGGCCGCGTTGCCGCTTACATCGCGTACTTCGCGCAAGCGAACCGTCTCGCCTGGGGAATCGATCAGGTCGCGCTATACGCCTGCCTCGCCTGGACCGCGAACAAATTGCGCATCGTGCCGCTTCCCGAGCAGGTGTTCGGGCGTCCGGACGCGATGCTGCTTGTCGCGAAATAGAAGGAGCTAAGCGACGGGCTGCTGCGGCTGTCCGGGCTGCGGCGCGGGCGGCGGCTGCGTCGGTTGAATTTCCGGATATGGCTGCCGCTCCGGTTGGGTATCGGGGCGCGGCTCGCGCGGCGGACGCACTTCGTCGGGCAGCGTGCGTTTCGGATCGATTTCCGGCTTTGCCGGCTTCGGGTTCGCGTCGGGTTGTTCCCGCCGGCGCTCTTTCTCGTCAGGCGTTTCGTTGGCCATGCATTTCCTCTCGGCGTTTGAAATGCAAACGGGGCCCCGCGCCTGAAGTTCCGTAACCGTCCGGCCCGCCTTTCTATTTCCTCTTCAAATGCACGCTTTAGCCATCATCGGCGCATATAACGAGCCGGCGGGGGCGCGAGAGATATGAGGTGCGCCATGAGGACC
>JAYRTJ010000063.1:0-19059 GCA_041919675.1 Rhodospirillaceae bacterium
CTACGGCACCATCAACGGCCGCCCGATGTTCGTGTTCAGCCAGGACTTCACGGTGTTCGGCGGTTCTCTGTCCGAAAGCCACGCCAAGAAGATCCTCAAGGTGATGGAAAAGGCCGTTCAGGTGGGCGCGCCCGTGATCGGCCTTAATGATTCCGGCGGCGCGCGCATCCAGGAAGGCGTCGCCTCGCTCGCCGGTTACGCAGATGTCTTCTTGCAGAACGTGCTGGCCTCGGGCGTGGTCCCGCAGATCAGCCTCGTGATGGGCCCCTGCGCGGGCGGCGCGGTCTATTCCCCCGCCATGACCGACTTCATCTTCATGGTCAAAGATTCGTCCTACATGTTCGTGACGGGCCCGGACGTGGTGAAGACCGTGACCCACGAAACGGTCACGCAAGAACAGCTCGGCGGCGCCATGACCCACGCGCAGAAGTCGGGCGTGGCCGACGGCGCCTTCGAGAACGACGTGGATGCGCTTTTACAGCTGCGCCGCCTGATGGACTTCCTGCCGCTGAGCAACCGCGAGAAGCCGCCGGTGCTCGCCTCCGTCGATCCGGCGGACCGCGACGACTATTCGCTGGACACCCTGATCCCCGACAATCCCAACAAGCCCTACGACATGAAGGAACTGATCCTCAAAGTCGTGGACGAGGGCGACTTTTTCGAGATCGGCGAACATTTCGCCAAGAACATGATTATCGGTTTCGGGCGCATGGAAGGCCAGACGGTGGGCATCGTCGCCAACCAGCCGATGGTGCTCGCGGGCTGTCTCGACATTGATTCCAGCCGCAAGGCGGCGCGTTTTGTGCGCTTCTGCGACTGCTTCAACATCCCCATCGTCACCTTCGTCGATGTGCCGGGCTTCCTGCCGGGCACAAATCAGGAATTCAACGGCATCATCAAACACGGCGCGAAGCTCCTGTTCGCCTATGCCGAAGCCACGGTGCCGAAGGTCACCGTCATCACCCGCAAAGCCTACGGCGGCGCTTACGACGTGATGAGCTCCAAGCACATCCGGGGCGACGTGAACTTCGCCTGGCCGACGGCCGAGATCGCGGTCATGGGTGCCAAGGGCGCGGTGGAGATCATCTTCCGCCAGGACATCGGCGACCCCGCCAAGATCGCCGAGCGCACCAAGGAATATGAATCGCGCTTCGCCAATCCGTTCCGCGCCGCGAACCTCGGCTTTATCGACGACGTGATCATGCCGCACGGCACCCGCCGCCGCATCTGCAAGTCGCTCGCCATGCTGAAAACCAAGGACGTCAAAAATCCTTGGAAGAAGCACGACAACATTCCGCTTTAAGGATCACCCCCATGTTTAAGAAGATCCTCATCGCGAACCGTGGTGAACCCGCGCGCGAAGGCGCGCATCAAAAAGACAGCGATCTCATCGCAGCGGATAACCGGGGCTAGTGATGTTCAAAAAAATCCTCATCGCCAACCGTGGCGAGATCGCCTGCCGGGTCATCAAGACCTGCAAGAAGATGGGCATCAAGACGGTGGCGGTCTATTCCGACGCCGACCGCAACGCGCTCCATGTGGACATGGCCGACGAGGCGGTACACATCGGCGAGTCCGCAACCGCCAAGAGCTATCTCGTCATCGAGCGCATCGTGGACGCCTGCAAGAAGACGGGCGCCGAGGCCGTGCACCCGGGTTACGGCTTCCTCTCCGAGAACAAGAAGTTCCAGGAAGCCCTCGCGGCCGCGAAAATCACCTTCATCGGCCCCGACGCCTATGCCATCGAGGCCATGGGCGACAAGATCGAGTCCAAGAAACTGGCCGACAAGGCTGGCGTCTCGACGGTCCCGGGCTTCCTCGGGGTCATCAAGGATGTCGCCCACGCCAAGAAGATCTCCGGCGAGATCGGCTATCCGGTGATGCTGAAAGCCTCCGCCGGCGGCGGCGGCAAGGGCATGCGCATCGCGCGCAATGAATCGGAAGTCCAGGAAGGTTTCGAGCGCTCGCAGTCCGAAGCCAAGTCGTCCTTCGGCGACGACCGGATGTTCATCGAGAAGTACATCGAACAGCCGCGCCACATCGAGATCCAGGTGATCGCCGACCGCCACGGCAACACGCTGTACTTGAACGAGCGCGAATGCTCGATCCAGCGCCGCCATCAGAAGGTGATCGAAGAGGCCCCGAGCCCGTTCCTGGACGAGAAGACCCGCAAGGCCATGGGCGAGCAGGCGGTCGCGCTTGCAAAAGCCGTGAACTACGTCTCCGCCGGCACGGTGGAGTTCATCGTCGATACCAAGCGCAACTTCTACTTCCTGGAGATGAACACCCGTCTGCAGGTGGAGCATCCCGTCACCGAACTCATCACCGGCCTCGATCTGGTCGAGCTGATGATCCGGGTGGCCGCGGGCGAGAAGCTTCCGCTCAAACAAAGCGACGTGAAAATCGACGGCTGGGCGATTGAAAGCCGCGTGTACGCCGAAGATCCGTACCGCAACTTCCTGCCGTCCACGGGCCGCCTGACGCGCTACATCGCGCCCATCGAGACCGCCAACGTGCGCGTCGATACCGGCGTCTACGAAGGCGGCGAGATCAGCGTGTTCTATGATCCGATGATCGCCAAACTCTGCTCCTACGGCAAAGACCGCAAAGAAGCCACCGCCCATATGCGCGCGGCCCTCGACGCCTATTACATCCGCGGCGTCTCGCACAACATTCCGTTCCTGGCCTCCGTCCTCGGCAAAAAGAAGTTCGAGAGCGGGGATCTGTCCACCAACTTCATCGCCGAGGAATATCCGCAAGGCTTCTCGGACAAGGATCTGCCCGCCGACGACCCCACCAAGCTGCTGGCGGTGGCCACCGTCGTGCACAACATCTTCGCCCGCCGCGCCGCCAACGTCTCCGGACAGATGGCCGGGCGCGCGCGCAAACTGCCCACCGAGTGGGTGGTCGCGGTGAAGGACGCCGAGGGCAACTATTCGGAAACCCCGGTGAAGGTTGAATCGGAAGTCGAGGGCGGCACGGTGCTCGTCGGCGGCCGCGAGATCGATGTGACCACCGACTGGCGGCCGGGTCAGCCCTTGTTCACGGCCGTGGTCGACGGCCAATCCGTGACCGTGCAGGTGGACCGCAGGGGCATCGGCTACCGTCTGTTCCATGCCGGCAGTCAGCTCGATCTTCTGGTCTATACCAAGCGCGAGGCGGAACTCGCGCGCCTGATGCCGAACAAACCGCCGCCGGATCTGTCGAAATACCTGCTCTCGCCGATGCCGGGCCTCCTGGTCTCGCTGGTGGTCAAAGAAGGCCAGGAGGTGAAAGCGGGCGAAGCGCTGGCCATCGTCGAAGCCATGAAGATGGAGAACGTCCTCAAGGCCGAGAGAGACGCCACCGTGAAGAAGATCCATCAGAAGGCGGGAGACTCGCTCGCCGTCGATCAGATGATCCTCGAGTTCGGCTGACGCATGGCGGGGGAACCGGATCGCAAAACGGTTCGCCTGCGCATTTTTGGGCGTGTCCAGGGTGTGGGGTACCGCGCCTGGACCGCGCAGAAAGCCAAGAAGCTCGGTCTGACGGGCTGGGTGCGCAATCTCAACGACGGCACCGTCGCGTGCGAGGTGCAAGGGCCGCGCGAAGCGATCGAAGCCTTGGTCGCGGCCTGCCATGCGGGCCCGCCGATCGCCCGCGTCACGCAAGTGAACGCGGAAGATGTCGCGGGCGCCGAAGTCTATACGGGCTTCCAGCAGCGTCCGACCGCCGATCCCTAAAGGTCGACACCGAAAACTTCGGTGAACGCGGCGCGCAGCGCGATGTCGGCGTCCGCCATGCTTGTCGGGCGCCCAAGATCGCGTAAAGACGTGACGCCGTGCGCGGAGATGCCGCACGGCACGATGCCGGAGAAGTGCTCGAGGGTCGGCGCGACATTGAGCGCGATGCCGTGGAACGTGATCCAGTGACGCACGCGAATGCCGAGCGCTGCGATCTTGTCCTCGCGGACGCCGCGCTTGACCCAGATCCCGATGCGGCCTTCGCGGCGCTCGCCCGTCACACCGAGTTTCTCAAGCGTGCGGATCAGCCACTCTTCGAGGTTATGGACGAAGCGGCGCACGTCGGTGCCGCCGCCGCTCCAATTCGGGCGGCCGAGATCGAGCATCACGTAGACCACGCGCTGGCCGGGGCCGTGATAGGTGTACTCGCCGCCGCGGCCCGTCGCGTAGACCGGGAAACGGTTGGGCGCCAGCAGATCGGCGGTCTTGGCGCTGGTGCCGGCCGTATAGAGGGGCGGATGCTCCAGGAACCAGACGCACTCGGGCGCGGCGCCGGCCCGGATGGCCGCGATCCTCTCTTCCATGAAAGCCACGGCGTCCGGATAGGCGACCGGGGCCTCTGAAACGCGCAGCTCCACCGGGCCCGGGGCGGGCCGGACGGCGGGCGCGGAGGACGGAAACGGCTGATCCATAAGCCCAGTTACGCCCATTAAGGCCCTTAAAACAAGGCGGCCAAAAATGAGCTTCGCGTTTCTTGCATGGCTCGAATCAATCTGGTATTCCACCGCCTCCTTTCCGGGGCCAGCCATCGGCCCCACACGATGCGGTCGTGGCGGAATTGGTAGACGCGCAGCGTTGAGGTCGCTGTGGGGCAACCCGTGGAAGTTCGAGTCTTCTCGACCGCACCATCCTGCTTCGCTCCTTCGGAGCTACGCAGGATTTAAAGTCCTCCTACCAAGGACTCTCTCCCTCCAAAAAAACGACCCCCTCCTAACCTCCCTTGCAGGGGAGGGTCGGGGAGGGGTCGTTTTTTGTTCAAGGTCCTTTCGCTTGATCTCCCATTAGCCCTCGTGCACAAGGGCCACGCGGTTCCCGCCGGGGTCCGCCATCATACAATTCGCACTTTCTGGTGCCGTCCGTGGCCAGCGCCGAAACGCCATCCTCGTCTCCGCCGCACGCGCGCGCCCGCCGGTCCGTCGGGGACGCGCTGGACGAGGGCTTTGAACTCGATCCGGCGTTCATCGAGGACGTCCAGGCGGCCCTTCGCGCCAACGACCATGAACAGGCCCGGACCCTGGTGGAAGACCTCCACTACGCCGATATGGCCGACGTGCTGGAGCGTCTGGACTCTGAGGACCGGCGCCTTTTGATCGAGGCGATCCGCGACGATTTCCAGGCCGACGTCTTGCCCGAACTCGACGCCGAAGTGCGTTACGAGGTCATGGACGCCCTCGGCTTCGAGGATTTCGCCGTCGCGCTCACGGAACTCGATTCCGACGACGCGGTGTACGTGGCGGGAAAGCTCGATCCCGAGGAGCGCGCCAAGATCCTGGAGCGCACGCCGCCGGACAAGCGGGAGTTCATCGAGCAGGGTCTGGCCTACGCCGAGGATTCGGCCGGGCGCCTCATGCAGCGCGAACTGGTCGCGGTGCCTTATTACTGGACGGTCGGTGAAACCATCGACTTCCTGCGCTCGACCCGGAATATCCCGGACAAATTCTACGTCGTTTTCGTGGTGGACTCGCGCCATCGTCCGCAAGGCGTCGTCGAACTGCACCGGGTGCTGACGTCCAAGCGTCCCATCCGGATGCAGGATCTGATCAGCCCGGACATGGATATCATCCCGACGGATATGGACCGCGAGGAAGTGGCCTTCCTGTTCCGTCAGCGCGACCTTACCGCGGCCCCGGTCGTCGATAAATCCGGACGCCTGATCGGCCAGATCACCATCGACGACATCGTGGACGTGATCGATGAAGAAGCCGGCGCGGACATCCTGAAGATGGCCGGTGTGTCCGAGGTCGATCAGTCGAGCCTCTATACCGCCGTCATCGCCACGGCCCAGTCGCGCTTCACCTGGCTGGCGCTCAACCTCATCACCGCCTTCATGGCCTCCTATGTCGTCGGCATGTTCACGGCCTCGATCGAGAAGCTGGCGGCGCTGGCGGTGCTGATGCCGATCGTCGCGGGCATGGGCGGCAACGCCGGCACCCAGACGCTGGCGACGGTCGTGCGCGCGCTCGCGACCCGCGAACTCGATTCCAGTAACGCGCTGCGCGTCGTCGGCAAGGAGCTGTTCGTCGGTCTGATCAATGGCGTGCTGTTCGCGGCCCTCGTGGGCGCCGTGGCGTCGCTGTGGTTCAGCGATGTGCTGCTCGGCGTGGTCATCGCGGCGGCGATGCTGACCAACCTTACGGTTGCGGGCCTTGCCGGGATTCTCATCCCGCTCGCACTCGACAAGGCGGGCACCGACCCCGCGTCCTCGGCCGGCGTTTTCCTCACAACCGTGACGGATATTGTCGGCTTTTTCACGTTCTTAGGGCTCGCGACCTGGGTCCTGCTTTAGGCCCCCGAACCCCGTGGTAAAGCGGGCGAGGGGCGAGTACACTTCACGCCGATACTCGCACCCTGGAACGTTTCCAGGTTCGTCCCCAAGGACCGCTGATGTCTGATAAGCCGGAAGTTCAATACATTACGCCGCCGAACAATTTGCGGCAGAAGCAGAAGCTGGCTGGGGTGACGAGCACGATCGACGGCGTTTGGCTGGATGCGGCCGAGAAGTCGATGGGCAACGCGAAATTCGATTATCTCGAAGCGGTCGGTGAAGACCTCAATCGTTTGCAGGGGGCCTACGAAGTCGCTCTCAAGGACAAGGCGAACCGCGTCGAGCGCGTGCAGGAATTGTACGCCATCGTCCAGCTCATCAAGGGCCAGGGCGCCAGCTTCGGCTATCCGCTGATCTCCAACGTCGGCGCGCAGCTCGCGCGCTTCATCGAGGATTGCGGCGACGATCTGACCGACGCGCAGATGGAAGGCGTGAAGGTGCATGTCGAGACCTTGCGTCTCATCATGCAGCAGAAGATGGAAGGCGACGGCGGGCCCATGGGCCAGAAAATCGTCGCGGGCCTCGCGCTGGTCATCAAGAAAATGACGGGCGCCGGCGGCGAAGCCGCGACGGCGTAACTCCCTCTGTGTCGTCCTTGCGCGCAGCGCGAGGACCCAGGGGTTTTTCGTTTCTTACCGCTGCGTTTCGTTGCGCCGGGTGGCCGACACGGGATCGAGCGGCGTCATGAATTCCCAGCGGCGATAAGCCTCGACGCCGTCGAGCACGACGCCGTCAAACCCGAGGTCCATGATGCCGGCGAAGTAGCGGCCGACGATGGCCTTCCAGGCCGGATTCCAGAACTCGACGACATACTGGCCGGCGCGCTCGGGACCGAGCGCCTGGATCCAGCTGGGCTCGCCGATCCGCCAGTCGCGCTGCCAGTAGAAGCGCTCGTCCTCGGCGTATCCAACCGACATGCGCGCAAGCACGAGACGGCGCGCGCCCATTTCCTTGAACTTGAGATGATGAACTTCGTCTTTCGTCAGCGAACGGTTGCCCTTGTAGAAGGCGTCGGTGACGAGGATGTCGTAGTTGGTGCGGGCCATGGCCGCGAACCATTCCTCGCGCGTCTCATAATCGCGGCTGTCGAGCAGCATCACCATGTTGCGCGCGCCGAGCAGCGTTTCGACGTTGCGCGGATTTTCCGGCGAGGGGCGGCGCGTCGGCGTGCGGGCGAAGTCGTCGGTGTCGTCCAGATCGATATGCGAGACCACGCCCATGCGCACGGCGGTCTGCAGCGCCGCCGAAGCCTGGTCCGGCGTGCCGCAATGCTCGATGGTAAGGGCCTTCAGGCCCTGTTTCAGCATGACCTGAAGATCGGCCGCGGGAACGCGCAAGGGCGCGCAGAACTGGCCGTTGAGCATGAAGCCGTCGATGCTCTGGATGTAGCGGCGCATCGGCGTGCCGACCTGGACGATTGAGTCCTGCGGGATCTTCGCGAACGGGTCACGCTTGATTTCGGCGAGGTCGAACTCGCGGCGGCTCCACGACAGGAGATCGAAACCCGGGCGGGTGACGACGATGAAATTGGGGTCGCGCTTTTCGGCGTAGGTGGCCAGGTCCTCGACCATCTCGCGCATGGAGGCGCGGTAGTTCGGGATCTCCTGAAGCGGGATGTCGAGCACTTCGATTTCGCCCAACAGACTGCGCGTGCGGTCGAGTAGCTGCGAACCCGGCACGCCCGGCGCGCCGGGCTTGGCGTTGGCCGCGGGCACGGGGATCGCGGGCGCTTCTTCGGCCTGCTCTTCCGGTTCCGGATCCGAACCTTCGAGGCCGGCGCCGGGCGGCGGGCCAAGGCTGCGCCCCGGAACGACCGGACCGGCCGCCGGCGGAACAGGCTTCTCCTGCGCCAGAACGCCCCCCCGGGAGAACGGGAGGAAGAACGGGAGGGAGAACAGGCAGGTCGTCGCCAATAACGTCGTTAAAATGCGCTTGATCACGAGATCCGCTCCGCCACCCAATCGGCGATGGCGAGACATGAGGTGAGCCCCGGCGACTCTATGCCGTAAAGGGCAACGAAACCGTTAACGCCGGTCTCGGCGGGCATCTGTATCAAGAAGTCTTTGGCGGCCTCGCCGGGGCCCTGGATCTTGGGCCGAATGCCGCTGTAGCCGGGCCGCAGGGCGCCGTCCGGGAGGCCCGGCCAATAACGCCGGATTTCGGCGTAAAACAGGCGTTCCCGCGCTTCGTGGACCTGGTAATCGAGGCTGTCCACCCATTCGAGGTCCGGCCCGAACCGCCCCTGGCCCGACAGATCGCGCGTATAGTGGAGACCGAGGCTGGCGCGGCCCGGCAAAGGGTAAATCAGCCGGCTGAAGGGCGCCTTCCCCGACAGGTAGAAATAGCTCCCCTTTGCATAGTGCTGGGGCGGGATGCTGGCGGGCCGCACACCCGCGATGGCCCGCCCGATCGCCTGGGCGCCGAGGCCGGCGCAATTGATCGCCGTGCGGGCCTTCAGCCGCATGGCGTCGGGCCCGCCGGTTTCGATCTCGACGCCGCCCTCCGCGGCGCGCCCGCCGGTCACGGGGCTGTTGTAGGCGATGGAGGCGCCATGCGCTTCCGCATCGCCCAGGAACGCCAGCATGAGGGCGTGACTATCGACGATGCCGCTCAAGGGAGAATGAAGCGCCGCGGCGCAGTGGAGTTCAGGTTCCAGGCGCTTGGCGTCGGCCGCGCCCATCCAGGTCATGTAGACGCCGCTGTCGTCGGCATGTTTCTGAAGCGCCTTCAAGCCGTCGATCTCGCTTTCATCGGCGGCGTAGATGAGTTTGGTGCTACGCTTGTAGGTCACGCCATAGGCGTCGCAGAAGGCATACATCTTGTCGCGGCCTTCGATGCACAGGCGCTCTTTCAAGCTGCCATGCACATAGAACACGCCGGCATGAATCACCTCGCTGTTGCGCGAACTGGTTTCCGTCCCAAACGCATCGGCCTTTTCGAGGATGATGACCTCACGCCCCTTGCGCGCCATCGCCCTGGCCACCGCCAGCCCGACCACCCCCGCGCCGATGACGATGCAATCGACAGACTCCATGTTTTTCTCCCGACCCCCTCCCAACCTCCCCCTTGCAGGGGGAGGAGAAAAAACAAGTGTCCATCTTTTTTCCCTGCCCTGAAAGGGGAGGGTCAGGGAGGGGTCGTTTGTTGTTTAGACCCGGAGAGGCCGTTGTCTGTGAACCACCGCGTCCAGGATCGCTTCCCGAACCCCGTCCATATTGTCGATAATATCGTTGTTCCAGAAACGAATGACGCTAAAACCTTCACGCTCCAGCCATGCGGTCCGTTTCCGGTCCACCGTCTCAGCGTGCTGCCCACCATCGAGTTCGATGATCAGCTTGAGCGACGGCGCACAGAAGTCCACGATATAAGGGCCAATCGGGTGCTGCTTTCTGAAAGAAACGCCCGCGACTTGCGCGGCCCGCAAAGACAGCCACAGCTTCTTTTCCACGTCCGTTGAGTCGCGCCGCAATCGCCGCGCGCGCGTCGTCGCGGAAGCCGGCTTGCTGAAGCGGCTCACCGGAAATCGACCCCCTCCCAGCCTCCCCCTTGCAGGAGGAGGAGAAAGAACAAGTGTCCATCTTTTTTCCCTCCCCTGAAAGGGGAGGGTCAGGGAGGGGTCGATTTTTGTTTTCGTTTTGCGCCGGCGCCGCTTTAAGATTCTCCCCGAAGTTCAGTTTTGGTAGGCAGAATGCGTTCCCCATCCACGCCGCGGGTCGTCGTTTTCGGCAACGAAAAGGGCGGCACCGGCAAATCGACCCTGGCCATGCATCTCGCGGTGGCCCTCATGAACCGCGGCCTGTCCGTCGCGACCGTCGATCTCGACGCGCGCCAGGGCACGCTCTCGAAGTACGTCGCCAACCGCAAGCGTTACAAGGAGCGCACCGGGCTCCCCATTCCGCTGCCCGCGCACCACGCCATCAATTCGAGCACCGACGAGGCCGGCTACGAGATGGAGCTGCCGCGCGTGATGGCCGCCACCAGCGGCAGCGATGTCGTGGTCGTGGACACGCCGGGCTTCGACACCACGCTTTCTCAAATCGGCCATTCCTATGCCGACGTGATCCTCACGCCGATGAACGACAGCTTGATCGACCTCGACGTGATGTCGGATGTCGATCCCATGAAACAGACCATCGTGCGCCCGAGCCACTATGCCGAGCGCGTCTGGCGCGCGAAGCAGCTCCGGGCCAAGCGCGACGGCGGCACCATCGATTGGGTGGTCCTGCGCAACCGCCTCGGCCAGCTCGAGGCGCGTAACAAGAAGCTGGTGGCGAGACTGCTCGCCGAGCTGTCGCGGCGCATCGGGTTCCGCCTCGTGGACGGCATCGCCGAGCGCGTCGTTTACCGCGAACTTTTCCTCGACGGATTGACGGTGGAAGACCTTGCGGCCCTTGCAAAGGACGGCGCGCTTGTTATGTCCCATGTAGCCGCTCGGCAGGAACTGCGGGCCCTCATGATCGCTCTTGGCCTGAAAGACCCCTTGGAGACGTCGCTGATCAGCGCCTGATGAATGACCGGTAACAAGACCCCCGCCACGCGCCCCACATCGACCTCCGTCGCCGCCTTCCTGAACCAGGCGGCGAAAACCCCGATGCGCGCGCCGGGCGGTAAGAACGGCCGCCTGATCTTCGCCATGGATGCGACGGCTAGTCGTGGCCCCACCTGGTCGCAAGCCATGGCGATCCAGAGCGACATGTTTAAAGAAGCCGCCACCGTCGGCGGGCTCGACGTGCAGCTCGTCTACTATCGCGGTGTCATGGATTTCGGGGCCAGCCCCTGGCTCGGCGATCCGGCGCGCGTCGCGAACCTCATGCGCACCGTCGATGTCGAGGGCGGGAATACCCAGATCGTGCGCGTGCTGCGCCATGCGCTCGCGGAATCAAAAGCCTCCAAGGTCAACGCGATGGTTTTCATCGGCGACGCCGTCGAGGAATCCGAGGACGCCATCGTGGGTGCCGCCGGTCAGCTCGGCCTGCAAGGCGTGCCTGTGTTCGTGTTTCATGAGGGCGGCGGTGAACCGGCGGCAAGCGTCTTCCGCCAAATCGCACGCATTACACGCGGCGCTTATTCCACCTTCGACGCCAACAGCGCCCAGCAACTGCGCGACCTGTTGAAAGCCGTCGCGGTCTTTGCCGCCGGTGGCCGCAAGGCGCTGGAGAATTACGGCGCGAAAGCCGGCGGCGCGATTTTGCAACTCACGCACCAGATCAGCGGTAAACCCTGATGGGCGCGCTTCTCCTCGGTGTGGCTGTCGTCGTCGCCATCTACTTTCTGCTGAAGTGGTATTCCGACGCCGACGTGAAGCAGATCAAGTCGTCGGCCAAATGGATCGGCGCGAGTGTGTTGATCCTCGGCATCGTCGTGCTGGCGGGCACGGGCCGCCTCGGCGCGGCGATCGGCCTTCTGATGGCGTTTTTTGCCTGGGCCTGGCGCGTGTTCCACATGGTGAATTCCCTGCGCCAGTTCACCGGTATGTTCCGTTCGTTTGGTTTTAACCGCGGCTTCGGCGCGGGAGCCTCGTCAACCGGCGCATCTCACGTCACCAGCGCCTTTCTGAACATGACCCTCGATCTGTCCTCGGGCGCCATGGACGGCGAGGTGACCGCGGGCCGGGCGCGGGGGAAACGCCTCAGCCAGATGCCGCTCGCCGACCTCACGGCCCTCCTGAACGACGTCGCAAGCGACCCGGATTCCGTGAACCTCCTGGAAGCCTTTCTCGACCGCACCCATCCCGACTGGCGGGAGACCTCCGGCGCCGGCCCCGGCACGCCTGCGGCGACCAGCGGGGCCATGAGCCGGGACGAGGCTTTGCGCATCCTGGGGCTGAAAGATGGGGCGGGGGCCGACGAGGTCAAAACAGCCTACCGGAAGCTGATGGCGCAGTTGCATCCGGACCGGGGCGGGAGCGACTACCTGGCCGCTAAGGTGAACCAGGCAAAGGATTTTCTCCTCAAGGGAACATCTTCATAATTGAAAGGTTGCATTGCCACGCCGACCTGTGGCGTGTCACAAATTCTTACGGCCGGTTCCCCGCCGGCCCCCACGTCATTGTTCAATGTAATTGTTCGATAAGGATTCCCAATGGCTCAGCGCGTGCGTAAGGCGGTCCTGCCTGTCGCCGGCCTCGGCACCCGATTTCTTCCCGCTACCAAAGTCATTCCCAAGGAAATGATCCCGGTCGTCGATAAGCCGGTGGTTCAATATGCGGTCGAGGAAGCCCGCGCGGCGGGCATCGAAGAATTCATTTTCGTGAGCGCCGAAGGCAAAGACGCCATTGCCGCGCATTTCTCGGCCCAGGAGGTGCTCGAAAAGTCCCTGGAAGCCAAGAACAAGACCGCCGAATTGAAGTTGGTCCGTGACGCCGGTCTGGCGCCCGGCGCCATGAAGGTCGTGCTCCAGGGTGAACCCTTGGGCCTCGGGCATGCCGTGTGGTGCGCCAAGGACCTGGTCGGCCGTGAACCTTTCGCCGTCATCTTGCCGGACGACATGGTGCTCTCGCGGACCTCCTGCATGAAGCAGCTGATCGACGCCCATGCCCGGGTCGGCGGCCATGTTGTCGCGGTTGAAGATGTTCCCCGGGATCAAACCAGCCGCTACGGCATTCTGGATGTCGCGTCCGACGACGGTAAGCTCGCCTCGGCGCGGGGTCTGGTGGAAAAGCCGCAGCCCGAAAAGGCGCCGTCGACCCTTGCGATCATCGGGCGTTATGTCCTGGATCCCTCCGTGTTCGACGAATTGGACAAACATACGCGCGGCGCCGGCAACGAGATCCAATTGACCGACGCCTTGAATAAGACGATTGCGCGCACGCCCTTCCACGGGCTGCGTTTCGAGGGGAAGAGATATGACTGCGGAACGAGAGTCGGCTTCATCGAAGCAAACGTCGCTTTTGCTTTGGCGAACCCGGACCTCGCGCCGCGTCTCAAGCCGCTGCTCGCGCGGCTGCTAGGCTAACTCCTTTTATTCCCTTTCCTGCAAGGGGAGGGGAAGGGAGGGGTCGTTTGTTGGGGCTCGTTGTCTGGGGGGCTTTTTTAGGCCTTTTGCTCCAGAGGAGAGTGTGAATGCGCATTGCGGTGATCGGAACGGGCTATGTCGGCCTTGTGTCCGGGGCGTGCTTTTCCGAATTCGGCGTCGACGTGGTGTGCGTCGACCGTGACGCCGAAAAGATCGCCCGGCTCAAGAAGGGCGAAATTCCGATCTATGAACCGGGTCTCGACACCTTGGTCGCGGACAATGCCGCGGCCGGCCGCCTGACCTTCACCACCGATATCAAGGCCGCCGTCGCGGGCGCCGATGCCGTGTTCATTGCGGTGGGGACGCCCTCCAGAAGAGGTGACGGCCACGCCGATCTGTCCTACGTCTACGGCGCGGCCATGGATATCGCCGCGCATCTCACCGGCTATGCCGTGGTGGTGACGAAGTCGACGGTCCCCGTGGGCACCGGCCGCCAGGTGGAGCGCATCATCCGCGCCGCGCGCCCGGATCTCGAATTCGACGTGGCGTCGAATCCTGAATTCCTGCGTGAAGGTTCGGCCATCAACGACTTCATGCGCCCGGACCGCGTGGTCATCGGCGCCGAATCGGAGCGCGCGCAGAAAGTCATGCGCCAGCTCTACCGCGTGCTGTACCTGATCGAAACGCCGATCATGTTCACCGCGCTGGAAACCTCCGAACTAATCAAATACGCGGCCAACACGTTCCTGGCCGCCAAGATCACCTTCATCAACGAGATCGCCGACCTGTGCGAAAAAGTGGGCGCCAACGTGCACGACGTCGCGCGCGGCATCGGTCTCGACGGCCGTATCGGCAAGAAGTTTCTGCATGCGGGCCCCGGTTACGGCGGCTCGTGTTTCCCGAAAGATACGTTGGCGCTCGTCAAGACCGCGCAGGATTACGGCGCGCCCTTGCGCATCATCGAAACCGTCGTGGACGTGAACGACAAGCGCAAACGCAAGATGGCCGACAAGATCGTCGCGGCGTGCGGCGGTGGGGTGAAGGGCAAGACCATCGCCTTCCTCGGCCTCACCTTCAAGCCGAACACCGACGACATGCGCGATTCGCCGAGCCTTTCGATCATTCCGGTGCTGGAAGAGCAGGGCGCGGCGGTGCGCGGCTTCGATCCGGAAGGCATGCACGAAGCCAGGAAGCTTCTTCCGAACGTGGTCTACTGCAACGACGCCTACGAGACCATGAAGGACGCCGATGCGGTGGTGCTGCTGACCGAGTGGAACCAGTTCCGCAACCTCGACCTTGCGCGCGCGAAATCGCTTCTGAAGACGCCGGTGCTCATCGACCTGCGCAACGTCTATACCCCGGCCGACGTGAAGGCCGCGGGTTTCCACTACACCAGCATCGGCCGCCCGCAGGAAATGCCAACGCCACCGGAATCGGCCGCCGTCCCAAACCCTAGCGTGAGTGCCTAAAGCCCATGACCTTCAAGCACGTTTTCCATCCCACCGTTCTCCGGGAATACGACATCCGCGGCATCGTCGGCGAGACTCTCTCGCCGGCGGATGCCGCGGCCGTGGGCAAAGTCTTCGGCACGCTGGTGAAGCGTGCGGGCGGAAAGCGTGTATGCGTCGGTTACGACGGGCGCGTGAGTTCTCCGTCCATGGAAGCCGCGCTCGTCGAAGGCCTCGTGTCGGCCGGGGTCGAGGTGGAGCGCGTCGGCCGCGGCCCGACGCCGATGCTGTATTTCGCGACGGTCGAGCGCGGCGCGGACGGCGGCATCATGGTGACGGGTTCGCACAATCCGCCGACCCATAACGGCTTCAAGATGATGCTGGGCAGGAAGCCGTTCTTCGGCGCCGACATCAAGACGCTCGGCGAAATGGCCGCGCGCGGCGATGTCGATGAAGCGCCGGGCACGGTGAAGGACACGCCGGTGTTCGACGATTACGTCGATCGCCTCTTGAAGGATTTCAAAGGCGCGCGCGAACTCACCGCCGTGTGGGATCCGGGCAACGGCGCCGGCGGCGAAGTGGTCACGGCGCTGGTGAAAAAACTTCCGGGCAAACACGTTGTCCTGAACGGCGCCATCGACGGCACGTTCCCGGCGCATCATCCGGACCCGACGGTGCCCAAGAACCTCGCGCAGCTCATCGCCGAAGTCGCCGAACAAAAAGCCGATGTCGGTTTTGCCTTCGACGGCGACGCCGATCGCATCGGTGTCGTGGACGGCAAGGGCCGCATCCTGTGGGGCGATCAGATCCTCCAGGTGCTCGCCGAAGACGTGCTCCATGATTCGCCGGGCGCCCCGATCATCGCCGACGTGAAGGCCAGCCAGGCGCTGTTCGACGAAGTCGGCCGCATGGGCGGCAAGCCCCTGATGTGGAAGACCGGCCATTCGCTCATCAAGAACAAGATGGCGGAAACAAAAGCGCCGCTCGCCGGTGAAATGAGCGGGCACATCTTCTTCGCCGACAAGTATTACGGCTTCGACGACGCCGTGTACGCCGCGGTGCGCTTCCTCTCGATCATGGCGAGCGGCGCGAAATTCGATCTCGTGCGCCGCTACGACGCGATGCCGATCATGGTGAACACGCCGGAACTGCGTTTCCCTTGCGACGACACCCGCAAGTTCGCGGTCATCGACGAAGTGAAGGCCCGCCTGCGGAAGTCGGGCGCGAACGTGTCCGACATCGACGGCGTGCGCGTGAACTCGAACGGCGGCTGGTGGCTGTTGCGCGCGTCCAACACCCAGGCGGTTCTGGTGGCCCGCGCCGAAGCCTCGAGCGACAGCGCGCTCGAGAAACTGAAAGCCGAACTCGCCCACCAACTCCAAGCCAGCGGCCTCGAACTCCCCACGGACTCCGTCGGCCACTAACCGGAAAACGACCCCCTCCCAGCCCCCCCCTTGCAGGGGGAGGAGAAACACCTTTTTTCCCTGCCCTGAAAGGGGAGGGTCAGGGAGGGGTCGTTTGTTGTTTTAGGCCCTCTTCGCCTAGGGCTGCGGCGGGCAGGAGAGGCGGGGCTCCAGCGCGATCTGGTTGGGCTTCAGCTCTTCCTCGCGGATCTGGATGACGCCCTTGTCGTCGCGGCGCCAGTATTGGACGCGGCCCGTGAGCTTCAGCGGGAAGGGCTCGTCCTCGAAGCGCATCAGGAAGAGAAGGTTGTTCAGCCGCTCGAGCTGGCCCGCGCCGATGCGCGCGGCCTGGCTGTCGGTCCAGCCTTCGAGAATGACCTTGTGGCCCTCCAGTTCGATCTGCGCGGTGTTGATGCTCCAGAAGGGGATGTTCTGGCAGCGGTAGGTGATCGCGGCCGGTTCATCCATCTCGATCTGGAACCAGGCGACGCCTTCGCCCGGATTGAGTTTGAGATTGCGCAAGGACAGCATCATGGCGTCGTGGCCGAAAGCGGGCGCGCCCAAAGCGGTGAGCGCGAACGCGGCGAGAAGGAGCTTCATTTTTTGCATGTGTAGGTCTTGCACAGGGCCGGCTTGGCCGAGCCGCTCGGCGTCACCACCAGATTCTCGAAGCTCTCCATGCAGTAGATGTGCCGGTGACCGAATTGGTTCGTGTCGTGACGCATGGGGCAGACGGTGTAGACACCGTCGATCTTGGCGCTGAGGTCGAGGCCGATGATCTCGCTGATGGCGCGCGGCGGCGGATGACGGCTCATGACGAAGGAGCGCGAGCCCTCGATGTCGAGCACGAAGCCGACGTTGGTCTCCATGCTGAGGGCGCCCTGGATCTTGATGCAGGAACTGATCGCGCCGAGACAGCGCGGCGCCGGCGCTTCGCCCGCGACGGCGGCATGGGAGAGGAGCGACGCGAGGGCCGCGAGGGAGCCAAGGGTCTTCATGGAATGAACGGTCTCATGGCCGCGTGGCTCACCGTCATTTGGGCATCACATTCATGACCGCCAGAGTCATGGCCGTCACGCCGGTGCGGATGGTGGGGCCGGGCACGGGCGCGAACTGCGGGGAATGGTTGAACGGCACATCGACGCCCTTCGCCTTGGCTTCTTTGAATGTGGCGGGATCGGTGCCCCCGATGCCGAAGTACATCGAGGGAATGCCGGCCAAGATGAACACGGAATAGTCCTCGCTGGCCGATCCCGGTTCTTCATTGCGGATGGCGTCGTCGCCGAAGGCGGTCCTGAACACCGCGCCGGTGCGTTCGGCGAGACCGGCGTCGTTCACCACGGCCGTGCCGCCGGTGATGATGCGGACCTCCGGTTCCGGCGCGCCCGCCATCATGGCGACGGCCGCCGCCGTGCGGTGCACGCCCTGCCCGAGCAGCTTGCGCACGTCGGGCGAATAGGAACGGATGGTGCCGCGCAAGGTGACGCGGTCGGGAATGATGTTGCCCGCGCTGCCGCCCTCGATGGCGCCGATGGTGATCACGCCGAATTCGCCGGCGGGTTTTTCGCGGCTGACCACGGTCTGCACGTCGAGCACAAAGCGCGCCGCCATCACCACGGGATCGATGGCCGCGCTGGGCATCGAGCCGTGTCCGCCGCGCCCGATGAACTGGATGGCGATGGAATCCGAGTTCGACGTCAGAACGCCGGGCTTATAGCTCACCTGGCCGGCCGGGTCGGGACCGACGTGGAGCGCAAAACCCATATCCGGTTTCCCGAATCGTTCGAACAGTTTGTCGGCGATCATGTCCTCGGGGCCGCCCGCGCTTTCCTCGGCGGGCTGGCCGATGAACATCAGCGTGCCTTTCCACCGGTCCTTGAGGGCCACGAGGGCGCGCGCGGCGCCCACCCAGGACGCCATGTGGATGTCATGCCCGCAGGCATGCATCACGAGGGTCTCTTTGCCGTTCCAGACCTGCTTGGCCTTGCTGGCGTAGGCAAGGCCGGTCTTTTCTTCCATCGGCAGGGCGTCGAGGTCGGTGCGCACCATCACGAGCGGGCCGGGGCCGTTTTTGTACATGGCGACAAGACCGGTCTTGCCGACGCCTTCGGTCACCTCGAAGCCGGCCGCGCGCATTTCCTTGGCCAGCGCGGCGGCCGTGCGTGTCTCCATCATTCCCAATTCGGGATGCGCGTGCAGGTCCTTGTAGAGCGCGTCGAGCCGCGGGTAATCGGCGTCCAGCGTGCGCGCGACGGCAGCCTTGGCGGCCGCGACATCCAGCGTGTCCGCCGCCGCGGCGGTGCCGCCGGCGATCAGCGCGATTCCCAAAAGCAATGCGGCCCGCATCGTCTTATCTCCCCGCCACCTGTTCTCCCGGCAAGTGTCTCACTTCCTTTTCGCAAAATCAAAAGGGCGCTCCCGTCCCCTCAACGAGTTGCGGGGACAGTATAATTGACGCACCGTCATCCTCGGGGGCATCCCCGGGGTTTGGCCCGCGGATCCCGCGGTCCGCCCCGGCCCCCACTGACGCTCCCGCCGCCGCACATGCGCGCCCGCGCCGTCCCCTGCGGGTCCCGTCAATGCGTGTAAAGTGTCGCCGGTGTCGCCGGATTTTTTTTAGGCGGTTGGAGTTACGCGGCGTCCAGCAGATCCGCCACTTTCTTGCCGGCCGATTCCTTGTCCGTCTCGTGCACGGCGGCGATCTCCGGGATCAGGTGATCCCACGCCTGCTGGTAAATCGCTTTTTCGCTGTAGGAGGATTCGGCGCCGCCGGGCGCGCGGTAAAGGTCCCGCACGATCTCGGCGATCGCGATGGCGTCGCCGGTCTTGATCTTCGCGGCATATTCCAGCGCGCGGTGGCGCCACATCGTCTTCTTGCGCGACGCCGGCACCTTGCTGAGCACGCCGAACACGTCGCGCATGACTTG
>JAYRTJ010000064.1:0-18616 GCA_041919675.1 Rhodospirillaceae bacterium
CGACGTAAGGTTCGTACGCCATCACCTGGAACGCCGCGTGAGTGACCTTGTCGAGCTGGTCGTGCACGGCTTTCATCACCTTCGGATGACGGTGCCCTGTGTTCAGCGACCCGATGCCGCCGACGAAATCGATATAGCGCTTGCCTTCGACGTCCCAGATCTCGGCGTTCTGAGCACGTTCAGCGATCACGGCGGTGGCATTGCCGACGCCTTTGGGAACAGCGGTTTGGCGGCGCGCAAACAGAGCGGCATTCGATTTTGTCATAGCATTCTCCTGGCCTTGCGGCCGTGGTCTATTTCGTTGCGGGAACAGTGATGTGTTTGACCCCGAGGAAGGCATCCATGCCCCAGGGCCCTAATTCGCGTCCAATGCCGCTGGCCTTGAATCCGCCCCAGGCGGACTGGACATAGGGCACCTGCGGCGTATTCACCCAGATATGTCCGGCTTCGATCTCACGCGCGATGCGCTCGGCTTTTGCGGTGTCGCCGCCGACGACGGTGGCCGCCAACCCAAACTCTGTGTCGTTGGCGAGCGCGACGGCCTCTTCTTCCGTATCGAACCGGCGCACGGCGAGCACGGGACCAAATATCTCCTCGCGCCAGACCGCATTATCCGTCGGCACGTCGTCGTAAATCGTCGGGGCGACAAAGAAGCCATCACGCTGCAGGACATGCCCGCCCGTGAGACACTTCAATCCATCGGCTTTGGCGCGTTCAAAGGTCTTGGTCACCGCACGGTACTGGCCCTGCGTGGTCATCGGCCCCATTTCCGCCCCGTCGGCGTAAGGAGAATCAACCTTCATCGCCTCGGTCTTTTCCACCAGGCGCGCCATCACCTTGTCGGCGATTTTCCGGTCGATGACCAGACGAGACGTCGCCGAACACATCTGGCCGGCATTGAAGAAAATTCCAGCCATGATGAGGTCCACGGCGTCTTCCACCGCGGCATCGCCGAGCACGACGATGGGCGATTTTCCGCCCAGTTCCAGCGACACCGGAACAACGTGTTGCGCGGCGGCGCCCATGACCTTCGAGCCCACCGCGTTGCTGCCGGTGAACGACAACTTGCGCAGGCGCTTGTCCGCGGTCAAAGCCGCGCCGGCCGCCGCGCCGCCGGTGATGATATTGAGCACGCCGGCGGGAAGACCGATTTCAGCGGCAATGTCGCCGTAGATCAGTTCCGCCAGCGGCGTGAAAGACGCCGTCTTGATCACGATCGTGCACCCGGCCGCGAGCGCCGGTGCGATCTTCCAGGCGCTCGTCACCATCGGGAAGTTCCACGGCACGATCATGCCGACGGGGCCCAGCGGCTCGTAGCGGGTCTTGCCGGCGTGCGCCGGATCAGGAAGCGCCACGCTCGTATCCTGGCGCTTGTCGAGCGCTTCGGCGAGATCGCCGTAATAGGCAAAGGTCGCGACCGCGTCCGACGCATCAATCTCGGCTTCACGGCGCGGCTTGCCGTTATTGCGCATCAGGAGGTCGATGATGGCTTCGCGGCGCCCCATGAGCTTGTCGGCGATATCGCGCAGAAAACGCGCCCGCTCGCGGCCCGGAAGATGGGACCACGCGGGAAAAGCGTCCACGGCGGCGGTGACGGCCGCGGTGACGTCGGCGGCGCTCGCACCGCCGAGTTCCGCCAGCGGCAAACCGGTCGACGGGTCAGTCACATGAATGCGCTCGTCGCCGGTAGAGGCGCGCCATCCGCCGCCGATAAAAAGGCTGCAGTCGCGCTTGAGCAAAGCGTTGTCGGTCATGAATCGGGCCTCTTGTGGAAGCGCTACCAGGTCAGCGCGGCCGCCTCGTCAATCTCGATCAAGGTCGGGCCTTTTGCGCCATTTGCCGCCTTCAGTTGCGCCTTGAGGTGATCAAGGCTTTCCGCGCGCACCGCGTTGCAGCCGAAGCCGCGGGCGATGGCGAGGAAGTCCGGCGTGTAAATATCGACGCCGATCTGCGGGATACCGCGTTCAGCCATGTATTTCTTGATCTCGAAGTAGCCGTGGTTGTTCCACACCAGGACAACCACCGGCAAGCCCAGTTCCACGCCGGTGGCCAATTCAGAAATGGTGAATTGCAGGCCGCCGTCACCGATGACCGCCACCGCGGGGCGATCCTTCCGGGCGAGTTTCGCGCCAAAGGCCGCCGGCAGCGCATATCCGAGGGTGCCGTAGCCGGTGGTGGAATTGAAATAGGTGCGCGGGCGCTCGGCTTCATAAAACAGATTGGCGCTGTAGATCGGCTGGGTGGAATCGCCCACGATCATCGCGTCCGGCAGCGCGTCCTGCACCGCTTTCATGACTGTCTGATGGGCGCGCTGCGGCGGGGTCAGGCTGGCTTGCAGGAGATCGCGCAAAGCCTGCGCCCGCGCCGGGCCTTCGGCGTCCGGCGTGTGATTGCCAAGCGCGGCGGCGAGTGAGGTGAGCGCGAGATCGGCGTCGCTGTGAATGGCGATGTCGGGCGACGCATTGATGCTGAGCTGATTGGATTCGATGTCGATACGGATGACCTTGCCGTCGAAGCGCGGATGCTTGCCCTCGAACAGCCAGGTGTCGGTTTCACCAAGCTCGGTGCCGACGGCCAGCACCACGTCCGCCCGCGCCATTTCCTCGAGGATCATCGGAACGCTGATGGTGCTGCCGATGGACAGCGGATGGCCGAGCGGAAGGATTCCCTTCCCATTTACGGTGGTAAGCACGACAGCGCCGAGTTTCTCGGCAACCTCGCGCGCCGACGCGCCGGCATCCTGCGCGCCGCCGCCCAGAACCATCATCGGGCGCTTGGCCTGCTTCAGCAGCTTCGCGGCTTCGTTGATCTTCGCGGCCTTGGCCTTGGGACGCGCCGGCGTACGCAGCGCCTTACGCGAGATGTGGCCGGCTTCGGCGGTGATGACGTCGAGTGGAATCTCGATGTGGACCGGACGCGGGCGCTTGCTGCGGAACACCGCGAACGCCTCGGCGAGAACGCCGGGAAGGTCATGGGGGCGGCGAAGCGTGTGGCTGAAGGCCGTGAGGCCGGACATCAACTTCTGCTGCGAGGGCAACTCGTGCAGGCGCCCTTCACCCTTGCCGAGTTCGAACGTGTAGTTGACCGCCGAGATCACCAGCATCGGAACGGAATCGGCGTAAGCCTGACCCATCGGCGTCGCGATATTCGTCAGGCCCGGTCCCGTGATGATGAAGCAGGCCGCCGGCTTGCCCGTCGCGCGGGCGTAGCCGTCGGCCATGAAGCCGGCGCCCTGCTCGTGGCGCGGTGTAATGTGGCGCAGCTTGGTGTTCTTGAGGCCGCGATAGAATTCGACGGTATGGACGCCCGGAATGCCGAACACGGTATCGATGCCATAGAGCTCCAGCAGCTCCACCAGCACCTCGCCGCACGTTTTCGTCGTCGCGAAAGCCTTTGCGTCGTCTCTCATCACTCACGTCCCGCCAGGCCGCCGTTCATGCGCCCCGGCTAAAAAAACTCACACTGAAAACTCACGCGGACCGTTCGACCCGCCACCGTAGACCCGGGGGGAACCACATCCGTTCGCCGCTTCGTCATACCCAGTTGCCTATTGCAAAACCTGCGTATTTCCGGCCTCGGCCGGATCCAACCGGCCCCTTGAGATATACGATCTAACGGGCGGTTTTGCTTATGAAAGCTTTTCACCCCAATGTTGAAAGGAACTAAAACGAGCGCAAAAAGACCCGGTGGCGCTGGGTTTTCCGAGCATGACCAGGCCTCTTAATTGCCGGTTACAAAAGAAAAAGGGGGGCGTTTCCGCCCCCCTTTTCAGTCCTTACGTGCGCTTCGCGGGTTACATGCGGAAGCGGACGCCCACGCGGTACGTACGGCCGTGCGAGTCATAGTTGGACGGGTTGGTCGTGACCGTATCGGTCGCGAAGTTACCCGTACCGCCGACCATCACCGCGTCCTTGTTGGTGATGTTCTTTACGTTGAAGAAGGCTTCAACGTTGCCGTTACCTTCGTCAGCCGTGAAGATCTGATAGCTGGTGGCGAAATCCCAGTAGACGGCGCCCGGGATCCAGTTGTTGTTGACCGTGATGTTCGGAGCGACCGACACCGGACAACCCGTCGTACATTCAACGAAGTCGTTGTTGTACGTACCGCCGCTGATGCCGCGCGCCGTGATCGTGGCGGTGATCGGCTTGGCGTCATAGGTCGCCGAAGCCTGCCAACGCCAAGTCGCCGGACCGCTGCCGTTGTTTTCGCCGGCGGTATCCGTCGGACGGGTCAGACCCGTGTCACGGTAGTTCTTGATGTAACGCGACGCGAGAGCGCGGATGCGGAGGTTACCGTCCATGCTTTCGGCGACCGAGGCCAGCGGGAACACGTAGCCGGCTTCAAAGTCGATACCACGGGCGTTCTGGCGCGCGAGGTTGAACGGCTGAATGAAGATGGTGTTCGTGATCGAGGTCGAGATCAGACGGCCCTGGTTCGTCGTGCCCGTGTTGATGGCGGCGCAGAAGTTCGCGTTGCCCTGGGCGCAGAGGTCAACGATCTGCTGCGCGTTGATCGTGGTGATCGCGCCCTTCACGTTGATGTTCCAGTAATCGACCGACGCCTGGAAGCCCTGGAGGAACGTCGGCTGGAACACCGCGCCGATACCCGTCGTGTCGGCCTTTTCCGGGGTGAGCACCGGGTTGCCGCGCGTGGTGCCGACGTACTGCACCGACGACGTGCCGCCCGTGATGGTGTCGATGACGTTGTTCGTCACGACGGTGCCCGCGTTGTAGAGGTCGCCGATGTTCGGCGCGCGGATGTCGCGAGAACGCGTCACGCGGAAGGTGAGGTCGGAGACCGGCGTATAGGTCGCGCCCGCCTTCCAGGTGGTGACATAGCCGGCCGACGAGTAGTCGGTCGCGCGGACGGCGGCGTTCAGGTCGAGGCTTTCGGCCCAAGCCTGGTCACGGGCCAGCGGGACGATGGTTTCGAAGAAGCCTTCGGTGACCTTGTACTTACCGAACGTCGGCTGATAGTTGCCGCCGAAGTACACGCGCTGCTGGTCGAGCAGGCTGTTGATGCCCTGCGACTCTTCCACGCGGTGTTCGAGACCCGTCGCGACGGAGACCGGACCGGCCCACGATTCGAACGGCTCGCCCTGGATCGAGGCGGCCATCACGTCCTGCGTGAACTTCTGATAGCGGTAGGAGTTCTCAAGCACGTAGTCGAGCTGCGCGCTCGAGTTCACGCCGACGCCGAACGGATTGTACGGCACGCAGCCGTCCGTCGGGTTGGTGAGGGTCGAGCGGCAAACGATGGTGCCGTTCGCGTTGCGCACGGAATCGAGCGAGGCGCGGTAGCGCGATTCGATACGGCTGTTGAGCGCGCGCTCGGAGTTACGCGAGATACCCATCTGATAGTAGGCATCCCACGTCCAATCCGTGTTGAAGGCTTCGAAGTTGCCGTTGAAGCCGCCGACGAAACGGTTGGTCCAACGCTCGTTCGACTGGCCGATGATGCCCATGTCGGCGTTGCTCGAGCCGATGGTGATCGTCGTGAGGCCGAGCGCGGTGGCGCGCGCCGCTACGGTGGCGTCGAGATACGGGTTCGTGACCGGAACGGTCACGCCGCCGAAATCTTCCATCCCGTAGCCGTTCGAGAAGAAGTTGTTGTGGTACCAGTTCCACTGGCCATAGACCTCGACATTTTCACCGAGCGCGTAGCTGACGCGGGTGAAGATGTTCTGCGAGGACATTTCCGGTTCGATCGACTGATTGCGGTGAAGGTCCTGCGCCTTCCACTCGCCGCCGCGCATCAGGCCGCCCGAAACGAGGTCGCCGTAGGAGAAGTTGTACGCCGTGCCGCCCGGACCGAAGGCGATGCCCTTCAGCGGACCGGAGACGATGATGCCGCCGCGCGTCGCCTGCGCCGGGCCGACTTGCGTCAAGAGGAGGCGCTGCGGAACGCTGGTGCTCTGACCCGCGCCCGTGCCGTAGGCCGGGTTGGTCATGAAGCCGTAGCCCTGCTCGTTCCACGGACGATCGGCGAACAAGATGCCGTCCTGACGGCTCATCTGGCCCGAAATGATGAAGTGACCGCGGCCGTTCGCGAACGGCGTACCGGCCGTGAGCGCGACCTTGAAGTTGGCATTGTCGCCGTAATCGGTGACGCCGCCCGACACTTCGCCGCCGATACCGTCGTACTTGGTGTCGAGCACGAAGTTGACGACGCCGGCCACGGCGTCAGAGCCGTAGGCCGCCGAGGCGCCGCCGGTGACAACGTCGGTGCGCTGGATCAGCTGCGACGGGATGGCGTTGACGTCGACGCGGCCGCTGACGGTCGAGGGGACCGAGCGCTGGCCGTTGATGAGGATCAGGGTGCGTTCGACACCGAGGTTGCGCAGGTTCACCGAGCTGGTGCCGGCGGTGCCGGCGCTGATGTTCTGCGTGGAGGACTGCGGGGTGTAGTTGCCCGAGAAGGTCGGCAGGGTCGTCAGGTAGTCGATGACGTTCGGAGCCGCCTGCTGCTGGAGCTGCTCGACGCCGATCACGGTCGTCGGGGTCGGGGCTTCGTAACCGTCGCGGACGATGCGCGAGCCGGTGACGACGATTTCATCGACGGCGGCGCCGGCAGCGGATTGCTGCTGAGCGAAGGCCTGTGAGAATGCGAGCATGGCCACCGCGCTGGTGGCGGTCGCAAGCAGGGCGCGCGTGCCAAAACGGCCGCGAGAAGACTTGGTAATCAGGATCCCCTCCATTTTTGGTGATGCCGGCCCCTCGGGCGGGTGCCGTCACAAGTAATTTCCCCATACCGCCGGTGACGGGCGGTACAACTTCGTCCCGTATATAGCCCATGCTGCGACCGTCACCCAATGTTCGCAAATGAGTTTATTCCTGGGACGGATTTGAGCATTTCTCAAATTTGCTGCTTATTTTTCTCGTGATGCAGCGCAAAATATAAGCAGCCCGCACGAGGCCCGCAACCGCTTAAATGCTGATTTATATTTATATTTTGCGTTGCAGTGCATCTCAAATTAGCCGGTCCATCTTGATGACTTTTTTTGAAGCACCTCCCGGAAAAGGGGGTGATGCACGAAGGTCACAGGCGCCTACCAAAGTGCTTAGGGAGGGCGGAAAAGCCCGGGAACGGGCGCCCGACCCCCCGCTCACGTGAAAGTTTCTCACGGCAGCCGCGACGATAACTCCCTTGCACGAGGGGCCTCCCAGTCCCATTAGAGCCACATCATCTTTTATGGGGACTGAACCATGCGCGATGCGGACCTCAAGGCGGCCAAGACACTCTGTTACATCAACGGAAAGTGGGTCGGTGCGGACAGCGGCAAGACCATTACCGTGACCAACCCGGCCACGGGCGCGAACATCGCCAAGGTGCCGGATCTCGGTGCGGCCGAGACCGAACAGGCGATCAAATCCGCCACCGAAGCCTTCAAGACCTGGTCGCAGAAGACCGCACTGGAACGCGCCAATATCCTGATGCGCTGGTACGAGCTGATGCTGGAGGAAAAGGACTTCCTCGCGGCGCTGATGACGGCCGAGCAAGGCAAGCCCCTCGCGGAAGCCGCGGGCGAAGTCGTCTACGGCGCCAACTTCATCCGCTGGTTCGCCGAAGAAGGCCGCCGCGCCTACGGCGACGTCATCCCGTCGCACCGTGCCGACGCGCGCATCGTCGTCATGAAGCAGCCCGTGGGTGTGGTCTGCGCGGTCACGCCGTGGAATTTCCCTATCGCGATGATCACGCGCAAGGCCGGCCCGGCTCTTGCCGCGGGTTGCACCATCATCATCAAGCCGTCGGAAGAAACGCCACTGTGCGCCTTGGCCCTTGCCGATCTCGCCGAACGCGCGGGCATCCCGCCGGGCGTCTTGAACGTGATCACCGGCGACGCGCCGACGGTCGTGGGCGCCATGATGAAATCCGACGCCGTGCGCAAGGTGTCGTTCACCGGCTCGACCGAAGTCGGCAAGATCCTGATGCGACAGGCGGCCGATACGGTGAAAAAGGTCAGCATGGAACTCGGCGGCAACGCGCCGCTGATCGTATTCGATGACGCCGACCTCGAACTCGCCGTGAAGGGCGCCATCGTCTCAAAGTACCGCAACGTGGGCCAGACTTGCGTGTGCGCGAACCGCATCCTGGTGCAGGACGGCATCTACGACCGCTTCGCCGAAAAGCTGATCGAAACGGTGAAGAAGATGAAGGTCGCGCCCGGTACGGAACCGGGCGCCGACCTTGGGCCGCTCATCAACGCCGACGCCGTCGAAAAGGTGGAAGAGCATGTGGCCGACGCGAAGGCCAAGGGCGCGACCATCGCGACCGGCGGCAAGCGCAGCGCGCTCGGCGGCTTGTTCTATGAGCCCACCGTGATCCTGAACGCGACCACCGATATGCGTTTCACCAAAGAAGAGACATTCGGCCCCGTCGCGCCGCTGTACCGCTTCAAGGACGAAGCGGAAGCCGTCGCGCTGGCCAATGCCTCGGAGTTCGGCCTCGCGTCCTACTTCTTCACGTCGAACATCGGACGCGCCTGGCGCGTGGCCGAAGCGCTGGAGAGCGGTATCGTCGGGATCAACGAAGGCATCATCTCGACCGAAGTCGCGCCGTTCGGCGGCTTCAAGCAGTCGGGTGTTGGCCGTGAAGGCTCGCACTACGGCCTCGATGATTATCTCGAGGTGAAGTACGTGCTGTTTGGTGGGCTTTCGAAGTAACTGCCTTCATGCCTCTCCCTTTCAGGAGAGGGAATAAAAACAAAACACCCGGCTCGCGCCGGGTGTTTTTCTTTTTTACCGTTCGCTGGCCGCGCTTCTAGCTGCGGCCGGGGCTTCGGCCACCGGCGTCTTATTGTCGCGCCCGATGATGTAGACCTGCGCCCACTTGGACACGAGCGCCGAAGACACACTATTACGCTTCCCTGTCGCGGGATCCACCGGACCGTCCGCGATCTGCTGCAGGGTTTGATAGAGCAGCGCCGACGGGAGGCGGCCGTAGCTCTGATGGTGCGTCGAGTCCGAGCGCATGTTCTTCGAGTGGAAGCTGGCGAAGTCAAGATACCCGCCCATCAGCCCTTCCGCGTAGTCGGCGTTCAGGTCGAGGCGCATGCGCATCTGATAGATAGTCTCGTCCGTCGGCGTGCCGAAGGTCTGCCACGGGAAGGTGTAGGTCGCCGGCTCGGTGATCAGGACGCCGTTCTCGATCTTGCCCTTGTAGCGCTGGACGTACTTCTTGCCCCAGCGCAGGTCGAGCTTCTCGGTGCCGCCCGGAATGCCCTTGAAGCCGATGGTGTTGCCCGAGGCGTCGCGCAGGACGGGGTGCGTACCGCGATACATCGTGACGATGACGTCTGGATCGTTCTGGAGGCTGTCGAGCTCGGTGATCTCGAACAGCATGCGGTTGTACGTACCTTCGAGGATTTCCTGCGTGTCGTAGAAGTTGTTGTAGGCGTCGGGACCGCGATAGCTCTCGATGCAGCCGAGGCCGCGATAGAACTGGTTGTCGACGCCCTTCTCGCCCGCCGGGCTGATGAAGTCGTCGGCATCGACCTTGCCGTCGAGGTTCAGACCCGGGGCCACCGGACCGACAGCCTGCTTCAGGGTGAACGGCTCCTTGAACTGGTCAGGATAGAAGCCGGTGATTTCGCGCGACAGCACGGTGTCGATATAGGTGCGCTTGGTGCCGTCTTCCGGGAACAGGATCTTGAACTGCTCGCGCGGCCCGTCGTTGAAGCCGTTCGGGCATTCCTTGGCGTCCTTGGTGTACTGCAGCGCCCAGTTCAAATAGGTGAGCGTATAGGCGATCGAGCGCGTCTGGGTGATGTCGACCTTGGCGACATCCGGGTTGGCGGTGTCGGCGGACGCCGTGGACGCCGCGAACGCAAGGACGGCCGCGCAGACGCCGCCGAGGAGTGTCTTGGATGTGATCATGTGTCGCTCCCTCGCCGTATTTTTCCGGAACATGTCTTAGTTGGCGTTATTCATAAAGTCGTCGCGCAGGAAGAAGGCCGAGAACCCATTGCGGTTGCCGATCCACTCGCCGAACGAGTCGCCTTCCGTATCGCCCGGCTTCTTGTCGCCGCTGTAGGTGTAGACGGGCCGGCCACGGAACGCCCACACGTGCATCGCGTCCGCCTGTCCCGGTGCGGCGTACTTGCCGGTCTTCGGATCGATGGCGACGACGCTCCACGCGCGGCTGCCGCTCTTGGCATTCGCAGGCGCCAGAACCATCGGCCACGTTTTGAGGCACTTCTCCTGGCTGCCCGCGCCGCAGATGGCGATGCGGAAGGCCTGGGTCGTGTCCGGATGATCGCAACGCAGCTGGTCGTAGCTATCGTCGCCGCAGTTGTAGCGATAGATCGTGTGGCCGCGTGAATCGGCCAATGTGAGACCGATGTTGGTTTCCTGAACCGTCAGGCCCGGCGGATGCGGCGGAGCTTTTTGCATGTACACGTTCTGCCAGCCCGCTTCATCGCCGCCTTCAAGGCTGGCCTTGTAGGAATCTTCAGCGTGGCGATAGACCGGTTTGCCCCGGAACACCCACTGCTTGATGCCGTTGGAGCGCTCGACCGTCGTCCAGTCGCCTTGCGGACGCGCGAGTTCGGGCGCGATCATCGGCTGCCACTTGTCTTCGCATGCGCCGGTGCACGTCGCCTTGGCGGCCGTGTCGCGGTCGAACGCATAGAGCGAATAACCGTCACCCGTCGTCACAAGAATGCCTGTCGCGGTATTGCGGACGGCAAAGCCGGGCGGGACGTTCGGCGGTGGGCCGACCGGACGGCGCGCCGCGGGCGAACCGCCGCCGCCGCCGAAGCGGCCGCCGCGATCGCCGAGCACATCGCCGGGCTCTTTGTCGAAGTTCGAGGTGTAGACCGCTTGTTCGTTATAGGCCCACTGCTTGTTGCCGTCGGCGCGGGTGATCAGGGTCCAGGCGCCGACCGGTTTAGCGTCGGCCGACGCGAGTTCCGGGATCCACATGTCCGTACAGGCCGGGCGCGTGTCCAGGTCCGGGAGCAAGAGGCCCGGCGGCCACGGGCTCGCGAGCCCGGCCGTCTCGGTCAGAACCTTGCTGCCGCAGTTGGACTTGCCCTTCGCGTCGCCGGTCAGACCATTGCGCATGCGCGCAAACGGCCATGTGTAGAGCGTACGGCCGCGGCTGTTGACGAACACCGGACCTTCAAGCTCCGTCGCCTGCACGCCGAAGCCATTGGGCACCGGCACCTTGACGTAATCGTCGGCCGCAGAGGCGGCACCGGCGCCCGCAAGGACGGCGGCGAACAGAGCTATGCCGAATTTCGTGAAACGAGCCATCACACCCTCGCTGCGCACGCGGCGCTAGACCAGAATTTCCCCGAACTCTTTGGACGTCGTGTTGCTGAGCGTGCCCCACGAACCGATATCGAGCCCCATCACCTTCATGAGGGTGTAACCGAGACGCGTGCCCGGCTCGCCCGCGCCCTGGATGTGATAGCCGGTCTTCACCTTGCCGCCTGCCGTACCAGCAGTGAACATCGGGATGTTATCCAGCGAGTGGATCTTGGCGTAGGAGATGTCCGACATCGCATAGACGAGACAGTTGTCAAGCAGCGTACCGTCGCCTTCCTTCTGCTCGGCGAAGGCTTTCACGAATTCGGCCCAGTTTTCCATGGCGCGGCGCGTGAACCACGACACTTCGACCTGATACCCGAGCTTCGGATCCGTCGGCTCTTCGTGGGTCGCGGTGTGGTGCGGCTTCTCGTAACCGGGCTTGGTGGTGGCGGCGGTTTCGCCGGCGTAACCCATGTTGAACACGCGCGCCTGATCGCAGGCGATGGCCATCACCATCAGCTTGGTCATGAGGCCGTGACGCTCGCCGACGCGCACGGCATCGAGGCCCGCGGTCGGTTCGTCGCGATTCGCGGCGCCCGCTTTGCAGGCGGCCAGCGGCAGCGGCTTGGTGAGTTGCAGGTCGAACTGCTTTTCGAGGTCGCGCAGGCTGGTGAAGTACTGATCGAGACGCGCCTTATCTTCCGCGCCGACTTCGCGCTGCAGAGTCTTGGCTTCATCAAGCACGCCCGAGAGCACGCTCTTACGGACCATAGCTTTCGGATTCGGCTTGAACTCCGCCGCGTTCGGGTCCTGGAATTCGGCGCCAAACAGGTTCTGGTACATGCGGATCGGCGAGTATTCCGGCGCATTGACCGAGTTCTGGCTTTCGTAGCTATAGGAATCGCGCACATCGCCCGTGGCCGTGGCCGACAGGATCGAATAGCGCGTGGCGTTGCCGATCTTCTTGGCGACGGTGACGTCGATGGTTTCACCCGGACGGGTCACGGCGGGCGTCGGCGCGATGCCCGAGCGCAGGATCACCCAACCGGTGTGGTGGCACATCAAGGGCGCGCCGTCCTTGAAGGTGTTGAAGCGCGTGAACAGGTTGATGTGCTTCTGCACCGGCTTCAACGCGGCGATTTCTTCCGGAAGATCGAAATCACGGCCGATTTTCTTCGGCGTGAAGATCGCATCGTTCATGCCAAGGCCCCATACCCAGGTGCCGAAGCGCACCGGCATCGGCGCGCCGTCGGCAAGGGCGTTGCCGTTGCCGTTGAGGAAGAGATTGAGCAGCGGCACACCCACGGTGACCGCGCTTCCGCCCATCATGCCTTTCAGGACACGGCGACGATTGAGATTCATAAGAGTTCCTCCCTCTTTGACCTAGTTGGCGGCCGATGCAGACTTCTGCTCGGGCGCGCGCTCGGTGACATCATAGAAAGCCGGGCTGAGCACGATTTCGCGCAGCAGATCGGTGTAGCGGTAGCCCTTCTCGGCGAAGTGGCCGGTGAGATAGTCGACCAGCGGACGGTCTTCGCGTTCGACCGGCGAGCCGGTGCCGTAGCTGAGCACGCGGCGCACGAGGCACGACGGCAGCGCCGGGTGATTGCGCACGGATTCAGCGAGACCGGCGACGTCCTTGAAGTTCTTGCCGTCGAGCGCGCCGCTCGGATCGATCGCCGTGCCCATCTCGGTGGCGCGGAACTGACCGGCGCCGTCGAAATTCTCAAGCGCGAGGCCCATCGGATCGGTGATCTTGTGGCAGCCGGCGCAGACCGGGTTCTGCAGGTGGAAGCTCACGCGGTCGCGGGCCGTCTTGAAGGGCGAGGTCGGATCGTTCAGCGCCGAGAAGTCGACGTTCGGCGGCGGCAGCGGAACCGGCTGGCACAACAGCAGCTCGCGCAGCGCTTTGCCGCGGCGCGTGGCAGAGCTGCGGCCCGGATGCGCGTGCGAGGCGAGGAAGCTGACGTGGGTCAGGATCCCCACGCGCGGGCTGTCGGTCGGGAAATCGTATTTCACCCAGCCCTTCGGCGTCGGCACGCGGTAGATCGGACCGAGTTCCGGCGACATGAAGGTCGAACGCGTCGTGAAAAGGTCGCGGTAGTCGCCCTTCTTGACGATCAGGTGATCGTAAATGGTGCGCAGCGTCTGTTCGCGCGCGGCGGTGAGTGCGGCGCCGGTTTCGGCCGGATACGCGCTCGCGTCCTTGGCGAGGTTGTTGAAGGTATCGAACGCCATCATGTCGTCGAAGAAGCCGCGCACGCCTTCTTCGAGACGCGGGCTGGCCAGCATCATATCGACGATGCGTTCGCGGCCCTTGGCCGTGGAGAGTTCACTGCTTTCCGCGGCGCGCAGCACACGGTCATCCGGCGCGGCGTTCCATAGGAAGAAGCTGAGGCGCGCGGCGTAGGAATAACCATCGAGACGGCGGCGGCCCGGACGTTCCGGATCCGGCTCGGTGCGGTCATGGATCATCAGCACTTCCGGGCTGATGAGCATGCCTTCGATGACGGAGGCGAGACCCGCGTAGAAATCCTTCAGCTGCGTCGCGGACTTGCCCGCTTCGTCCACCATCTGCGTCAGACGCGCTTCGGTCAGCGGATGACGATAGAGCAAGCGGCCCGTCATGCTGAGGAAGGTCTTGGCGCACGCCGGATCGGGCAGCGCGGCGTCCACGGGCTTACAGGGAATGAGAGAGTCGCGGTGCGACGGAACGCCGAGGTCGAGATTGCCGTCGTCGACGACCTGCGCGGCAACGAGGGCCGCCGCGCGCTGCAGCTTCTGCATTTCGCCGAAGGGCACGCCGGCCGTGGAGGCGCCGAGCGCGAGCAAGCCTTCCGTACGCTGCAGCGGCGCGAACTGCGCATTGGCCGCGATATCGGAGCCGAAGATGTGCGAAATCGTGTTCTGGTACTGCTCGGCGCTCATCAGACGGTGGCGCGCCGGCGAACTGGCCAGCTCGAACGCCGGAGGCACCGGCGCGGCCTTGGCCGTCTGTTCCGTTTTTCCGCCTTCGTTCGAACAGCCCGCGAGCGCGGCCCCCATCAGCAGGGCGCAAAGTAAGGGTCTGTGAACGTTGAACTTCATTAAAGCCAATCCCCCGGGTGGGAGTCCTCTCCTGGCAACACTATCTGATGCGCGAGGGTGTACCCCAAACGCACCTTTTCAGTCTGCCTTAAAGATGACACTCCCAGCGGGCCCAGCAACGGAGTTTTATGACAACTCCGCGTGAATAAACCTCATTCCCGGCCGTTACAAATTTCCGTCAATTATTTGATTTTAAACAATATTTGCGTGTTCGACGAGCGCGTGAAGCAGCACATCGCACCCCGCGGCGATATCCTCTTTCTTGGCGTCTTCGATCTCGTTGTGACTGATCCCGTCCTTGCAGGGGACAAAAATCATGGCCGTGGGGGCCACTTTCGAGATGTTCACCGAATCATGCCCGGCGCCGCTGATGATGCGCCGGTTCGAGTATCCCAGCTTATCGACGGCCGTCTGGACCGACTTCACGAGTTCCGGGGCGAACTTCACGGGCGGATTGACCCAGATTTCCTTGATCTCGAGCGTGAGGCCCAGGTCCTTGGCGATCTTCTCGGACACTTCGCGCATCTCGCGGCCCATGTCGGTGAGCACGTCGCCGTCGGGATTGCGCAGGTCCACGGTGAACTTCACGCGCCCCGGAATCACGTTGATGGAATTCGGGAATCCTTCGATGACCCCCACGGTCGCGCAGGCGTTCGGCGGACGTGAGTTGGCGATACGGTAGACCTCGGTGATCATACGGGACGCGCCCTGCAGCGCATCTTTGCGCACCTTCATCGGTGTCGGACCCGCGTGGGCTTCCTGACCGGTGACATAGAGCTCATACCAGCGGATGCCCTGCACGCCTTCGACGACGCCGATGGTCTTGTTCTCGGCTTCGAGGATCGGGCCCTGCTCGATATGCGCTTCGAAGAACGCCGCGACCTTGCGGCCGCCGACGGGCTGATCGCCGGCATAACCAATGCGCTTCAGCTCTTCACCGATGGTCTTGCCTTCGGTGTCGGCGCGCGAGAGGCCGTAATCGAGATCGAACACGCCCGCGAACACGCCGGACGCGACCATCGATGGCTGGAAACGGCTGCCTTCTTCGTTGGTCCAGACCACGACTTCGATCGGACGCAGGGTCTCGACGTTGAAGTCGTTGAGCGTGCGCACGACTTCAAGACCGGCGAGCACACCGTAGTTGCCGTCGAACTTGCCGCCCGTGGGCTGCGTGTCGATATGGCTGCCCGTCATGATCGGCGGGAGCGAATTATCCCTACCCGGGCGGCGCGCGAAGATGTTGCCCATCTTGTCGACGGAGACGCTGCAGCCCGCGGCTTCCGCCCAGCGCCTGAAGAGATCACGCCCCTGACGGTCGAGGTCCGTGAGCGCGAGACGGCACACACCGCCCTTCTCCGTGCCGCCGATTTCGGCGAGCTCCATCAGCGAGTCCCACAAACGGTCGCCGTCGATGCGGAGATTGGTGGTCATACGAAAAAAGCCTCAGTTCGGGATGTCGAAGAAACGACCCCTCCCTGACCCTCCCCTTTCAGGGGAGGGGATAAAACAATTCCTCCCCCTGAACAGGGAAGGTGAGGAGAGTGTCGTTTTTATGTTAGCGGCGGGCGCCCGCGCGCTCTTTCACGCCTTCGGCCGTCTTGATCGTGCCCTCGGCCTGCGCCACCGGGCGGTCCGGATGGATGATGTGGACTTGCGTCAGCGTCACGTCGAGCGCCGACGACAGCGAGGTGTTTTCGCCCGTCTTCGAATCGGGATTGCCGTCAGCAGCCTTGCGCAGCGCGCGATAGACCGACGGCAGCGACACCTGACCGTAAGCCTGGTGATGCGTCGAGGACGAGCGCAGCGTCTGGCGGTACCAGTTCTCGAGATCCGTGTAGCCCGCGATGAGGCCCGTGCCGCCCGTGGGCAGCACCTTCACCTGCATGCGCATGGCGCGCATCTCGCGGTCCGTCGGCACCCCGAAGGTGGCCCACGGGAACGTGACGTCGGTCGGCTCGGTGGTCAGCACGCCGTCCTTGATCTTGCCTTTGATCTTCGCGACGTAGCGGCCGCCCCACTTCACGTCGATGACCTGGCTGCCGCCGGCGAGCATGCCGTTGCCGTCGGCCTTTTTCAGAAGGCCGTCGAGACCGCGATAGGTCGTGACGGTGACGTCGTCGTCGTTCACCAGGCTGTCGACATCGGTGAGTTCGAACAGCCAACGGTCATAGCGATCCGTGATGAGCGTGTTGTTGTCGAAGAAATAGGCGTCGCCGTCCGGCGCGCGGTAACCGCGCACGCAGCCGAGAACGCGGAAGAGCTGGTTGTCGATGCCCTTCTCGCCGTCCGGGCTGACGAAGTCGTTGTCGTCGGCCTTGCCGTCGAGGTTCAGGCCTTTGGCGATCTTGCTCTGCGAGAGCTGGAACGTGAACGGCTCGTCCGTCATCGTCGGGAAGTAGCCGTCGGCTTCACGCTTCAACTGCGTTTCGGCCACCGGGCGTTTCGCGCCGTTGTCGGGGAACAACGCTTTGAAATGCTCACGCGGACCGTCGTTGAGACCGTTGGGGCACTCGGCTTTGCCATCCGCGGTCTGATAGACGGCCCAATAGAGGCCCGAGACCACATAACCGATCGTACGGTTCGGCGGCGCGGTTTCATCGGCTTTCGCGACGGGGGCGGCGAGCAGCGCCGCGACGGCCGCGGAGGCCAGAAAAGAGTGCTTCATGGTTAGTCTCCCGCACCATTGTAGAAGTCGTCGCGCAACCAGAGCGCCTTATATCCATTGCGCAAGCCGCGGAATTCACCAAAGCCGTCGGCGTTGATGTCGCCCGGGCGCTTGTCGCCCGCATAAGTATACACGGGACGCTGGCGATAGGCCCAGACCTTGAGGGCGCCGGCCGCATTGGCTTCGGCGAACTTGCCGGTCTTGGGATCGATCCATTCGACCGTCCAGGACTGGCTAAGGCTTTGAGCATCCTTGCTTGCCAACACATAGGGGAAGGTCGTGAGGCAGCGGTCCGGGTCGCCGGCGCCGCACATGCCGAAACGATAGACCTGCGTTTCGGACGGATGATCGCAGTTGAGCTGATCCACCGAGTCATCGGCGCAGGCGTAGGTATAGATGGTCTTACCGGATGCATCGGCGAGCACTTCGCCCGAACTCGTCACCTGCACCGTGAATTCCTTCGGCGGCGGCGGCGACATCTGCAGATAGACGTTATGCCAGCCCGGCGTATCGCTGCCTTCCTGGCTGCGACCTTCGCGGTCCAGCACGTTGATGTAAAGCGGCTTGCCGCGGAACGCCCACTGGCGCACGCCCGGCGAACGTTCGAAGATCGTCCAGCCTTCGGTGGTCTGACCAACGCTCGGCGCGAGGATCGGCTTCCAGGTCTGCGTGCAGTCGCCGGTGCAGCCGGTCTTGGTCGCGGTATCGCCGTCGAAGAAGTAGACGGACTGCTGGCTGGTCGTGGACAGCAGACGGCCGCGGGTCGTCGAGGTCGCTTCAAAGCCCGGCGGGATATCGGAAGGCGGCTTCACCGCTTCGCGGTAGGACGGCGCATCGCCGCGCGCCTTCTTCGGCGCGGCCGCGACTTCGCCCGGCGCGCGGTCGAGCACGGACGTATAAAGCGCGAAGCCGTCGTAGGCCCACTGCTTGGTGCCGTCTTTACGCGTGAGAACGGTCCACTTGTCGATCCCTTGCGAATTGGCGGCGGCGTAAACGGGTTTCCACACATCGGTGCAGGCCGGACGCGTATCGAGTTCCGGCAGGACCAGGCCCGGCGGATACGGGCTCATAAGGCCGGCGGTCTCGGTGGTCTTCACATCATAACAAGCGGGCTCGTTCTTCCGCTCGCCGGCGGAGCCGTTGCGCAGCGCCTTAAGCTGCCACTTGTAAAGGGTCATGCCATTGGCGTCGGCGAAGACGGGGCCGTCGATCTCGCTCGGCATGATCTTGAAGCCGGGCGGCATCGGCACGTCCTTTGCGCGCTCGACGCCGATCATCGCTTTCGCGTCGCGCGCCGCACGGGCCTTGTCCTGCGCGTCCGCGGCGCCGGCCGCAAGCACAGCCGCCATCACCACAGCCGCGAGCATGAATGACTTTTTCATCGTCTTCCCTTTTAACCCCTCAAAGACGCCCGCCCGGCGCTGCGACAGCGCCGGGCGGTTAGCAGCTTAGACCAAAATCTCGCTGATCTCTTTCGAAGTTTGATTGCTCTTGGTGCCGAAGGTCGAGACGTCGCAGCCCATGACCTTCAGCGCGGTGTAGCTGAGGCGGGTCGCGGCGCTCGCTTCGCCGGGGATGTGCAGACCGGTCTTGATCTTGCCGCCCAGCTTGC
>JAYRTJ010000065.1:0-18444 GCA_041919675.1 Rhodospirillaceae bacterium
TGAGCCAGTAGTTGCTTTGGCTGTCCGCCGGTTCGCTGACAAAGGTCACGCCCGGCACCTGCGAGAACGCGCTGCGATAGCGCGCCGCGAGCGCGCGCTTCTCCGCGAGGAACGCCGGTAGCTTTTCCATCTGCGCGCAGCCGAGCGCGGCGTTGAGATTGGGCATGCGATAGTTATAACCGACGGCGTCGTGACCGAAAGCCCACGCGTGGGGCATCTTGGCGGTGGTCGTCAGGTGTTTGAGGCGTTTGCCGAGGGCCTCGTCGTCGGTGATGACCGCGCCGCCGCCGCCCGTCGTGATCGTCTTGTTGCCGTTGAAGCTCAACGTACCCATCGCGCCAAAACGCCCCGTGTGCTTACCGCGATAAGTCGAGCCCAGCGATTCCGCGGCGTCCTCGACCACGGCGAGGTTCCATTTCGCCGCGACGCCCAGCAGCCGGTCGATCGCCATCGGATGCCCAAACGTATGCATCGGCACGACCGCGGAAATGCGCGCGCCCGTCTCCCGGTTCCGGCACGCACCGTTCACCATGTGAGCGATGCGCGCGAGGCCGTCGTCCAGCTTGTCCGGATCGAGGCCGAGGCTTGCCCCGCTGCTATCCACGAAATGCGGCCGGGCGCCGCAATAGCTCACGGCGTTGGCGGTGGCGATGAACGTGAGAGCCGGCACGAGCACTTCGTCGCCGCGCACCACGCCCGCGACTTCAAGCGCGACGTGCAGGGCGGCCGTCCCATTGCAGACAGCGACAGCGCGCCGCGCGCCGGTAAATTCCGCCAACATCTCCTCAAAGCGGTCGACATATTTGCCGACGCTCGAGACAAATGTGGAATCAATGCAATCGAGGACATAAGCGCGCTCCGCGGCGCCGAACTCGGGCTCATGCAAACCGATCGGCCGATCGCTCGGCGGCAGGACCGTTTTCAGCGCCTTCAGGATCTGGTCGATGTCCGCGCGCACGCCAGCATCACACGTTGTAGATATCGCTTTTATAACGCGCGAGATTTTCCGGCTGCGTGAACCATGCCACCGTCTTGCCGAGGCCGCGCTTAAACCCTTCAAGGCCGCCATGCGCGGGCCGCCACTGCATCAGCATGTTGGCCTTGTCGTAGCTCGCGAACAGGCGCTCGACTTCGCTGTCCTTGGGGCGAATGCGCTGCGTGTCGGCCTCGATGGCGATATCGCGGCCCATGGCCTCGGCAATGGCCTTGGCGGTGTCGCCGATCGAAATCTCGAAGCCGCTGCCGACGTTCGTCACCGTCCCCAGCACCGCGTCGCTTTCCATCGCCGCGATGAAACCGCTGACGGTGTCCTCGACATAGGAGAAGTCGCGCGTCGGCGTCAGCGCGCCGAGTTTGAGCGTCTTCGTACCCTGCGCGATCTGCGTGATGATGGTCGGGATCACCGCGCGCGCCGACTGGCGCGGCCCATACGTATTGAAGGGCCGCAGCACCGCGACCGGCGTTTCAAAGGACGTGTAGTAAGACAGCGCGATGTGGTCCGCGCCGATTTTGGAGGCCGAATAGGGCGACTGCCCCTGCAGCGGATGTTCTTCGGTGATCGGAACGAAACGCGCGGTGCCATAGACCTCGCTTGTCGACGTGTGGATCACCTTGGCGATGCCGAGATCGCGCGCCGCCTGCACGACATGCAGCGTGCCTTTGACGTTGGTGTCCACGTAGGACGACGGGGCGTAATAGGAATAGGGGATAGCGATCAGCGCCGCGAGGTGCAGGATCGTGTCGCATCCCTTCGCGCCGGCGACGACCGACTGATAGTCGCGCACATCGCCCGTGAAGACTTCGAACTTGCCTTTGAGGTCGGGCGCGCAGTGATCGAGCCAGCCCCACGAGTTGAAGGAATTGTAGAGAACAAAGGCCTTAACGTCGTGGCCGGCCCGCACGAGCGCTTCGGTGAGATGAGAGCCGATAAAGCCCTCCGCACCGGTGACAAGAATTTTGCGTTTTTTCATCCTGAGGTCTCACCCCGTCATCGCCCTAGGATTTACCCGAGCGCGGCTTTCCAGGGTATTAATTATCTGTATTTATGACGAAATGTCCGCAAGGACGGCGACATGATCCTCGGGGCGGACGGTCAGGAACTGGTTGAAATTGCCGCTGGTACTGTCGCACGGATAAAGCTTGTCCTGGCGAACGACTTTGCGCTCCCGCTCCAGCACCGCATAAACCTTGTAGCCCAGCGCCGAAAGAAGCGGATTGATGGCATCGCACGCGGCCGGGTTGAAGGTCTCGAGAAGGATATCGGGCTTGCGGGCGAGCACTTCGGACATCCCCTGAAATGCGAGAATTTCCCCGCCTTCAACGTCGACCTTTACCAACGCCCGATCACCGATCATGGACGCGATTTGTGTCCCATCGAGTTTGTGCTTCGGCACGATGATTTCTTCGCGGCCGGTCCCGCGGCCGAGACCGCCGCCGGATGAAATTTGCTGATTGGGTTTTCTCACCCAGCTGAACGGCGCGATCCCGTCTTTATTGCTCACCGCGAACCAATGCTCGACGATGTTGCGAAACTCGTTGACCTGAATGTGCATGCGCAGGCGCGTATACGCGTGGGGATTGGGCTCGAACGCATGAATTTTGACGTCCTTCCTGATCGACGCCGCGGCAAGGCTGTACACGCCGACGTGGGCGCCGATATCCAGGATGCCGCTTGCCGTTTTGGCCAACCGGCACCAAATCTGCATGGAGCCGGGCTCGAACTCCCTTTCATAGAGGATATTGGCCGCGCGCGGGCAGTCGTTGGCGGTGAACATCACGAACGGCAGACACTCGAAGATATTCGCATCATAGAAGCCGTAGTAGGGGATCTGCGCGGCCGACGCCGTTACTAACCCACCGGCTTGAAATGCTTTCAACGCCCGGGCGTTCGCTGCTTCCAGTTGCGTCATATCCATCGTAATCACCACTTCAATCTGTATGTTTCGTCTGTTTAGAAGAGTGACGCAGCTGTGTCACTCGCCCTTCAGCACCATGGTGGACAGACGGCCAAGATTGCAAAGTGTCCATTTCGAGACATGGGACCGCAACTTGGCGAGACAGGTGTCTCGTGATAGGCCATAAGCGTTCAAGTTTTGTCTTAAAAAAATGCTGTTAACCAGGAGCGCTCAAGAGGCGCAACGACCGATCCCCGGATGAGCCAAGACACCACGTCCCCTTCCGACGCCGCCGGCGCCGCTGAACTCCTTCGCATTGGCAGCAATTCACTCGAAAACGGGGACATTCCCAGTGCAGAGGTCTCCTTGCGTGCCGCCGCGGCCTTAGTGCCGAACGATGCCGTCATCAATCATCAACTTGCGGTTGTATTATTGAGGACGGGGCGCAATGATGAGGCGGCCGCCTTGCTGATGAAGCAGGTCAGTGTAGGGGCAATCCCGGCATCGCTCATGCTCCTTGCCGGCCTTTTCGAGACCGCTGGCCGGGCCAAGGATGCGCGCCGCTGCTACGAAATGTTCCTGAAACGCGAGCCCGAGAACGAGGTGGCGATTGCGAAACTCGCGCTCCTGCGCAAGCAACTGGGCGACGGGCCAAGCGACGCCGCTGCGGCAAATCCGCCTGACGAAATCGCCGCCCTAGAAAAGGCCGCGCAAGAAGCGCCGGGCGATCCAAACGTACTCCACAAACTCGGGATGGCGCTCATGCGCGCCAAGCGCTTCGTGGAGGCGGAAGGTGCGCTTCAGCAAAGTGCGCAGATCGCAAACAATCCACACACATGGATCGTTCTCGGCGAGTTGTACGAAACCACCGGCCACAAATCGCAGGCGCTTGGCTGCTACAACAACGCCCTGAAGGTCGTGCCGAAGCACTATCAAGCGCTTATGAAGCTGGGCGCCCTCAGCGAAGCAATGGAAGATAAACCGGGCGCGCGCGACGCCTACCGGCGCGCGCTGGAGGCGATGCCGGCGGACTATCATGCGACGATTAAATACACCGGCCTCATCTTCGACAAAGAACCCGAGGCGGCTGTACAGCTTTGGGAAGAGGTCCGCGCGGGCGCCGGCGACAATGTCGAACTCAAGACAGCCGCGCTCGATCAGCTTGTTTGTCACAAAGAGTGGTGGGAGCGAATCAAACGCGGCGAAATGGCGTATCACGCCGCGCGTCTTAGCGATCTGTTCTTCACCTATGCCTTGGAAGACGCGAAGGAATGGGACGCCCTGAACCAGCGGCGGTTGGCCGAAAATCCCACCCACCCCATCCTCGCCGCCACGGCCGGCCTTTCGAGATTCAGTTTGAGAGACCGTCACGGCGCCGAGCGTCTATTTCGCGCGGCCTCGGAAAAAATGCCCGGCCATATTCTTGAAACCATCAGATTCGATCCCGCATTTTATGATGAATTGCGGTCCTTCTCGGACGAGGACGTGACGCGAACGCTGCCGCCCCTCATCGACGTGACGACGCTCGTGCCCGATCCGAAGGGCATTCTCTACCTATCCTGCAACTTCACCTACTTCCGCGCGTTTGCCCTCCCCATGGTGGTGTCGATGCGGGAAAAATCCCCGCAGACGCCGGTCCACATCCACATCATGGATGCGAGCGAGGAGGAAACCACCCTCGCGCGCACCTTCCTCGAGAAACTTGCGCCGATCAAATTCGCACTGAGTGTCGAACGGCCCGGTCTTACGAATGCGCCCGTTCAGGAAGCGCGTTCCTATTACCATGCGGTGCGCTTCATCCGCTTCTACGAGCACCTTCGCCACTACGGCGTTCCTCTCTGGCTCATGGATGTGGACGCCGTGATCAACGCGGAGCTCGATGGACTGTTTGCCATGCTGGGCGGCAAGGATGTCTCAATGCGCATCCGGCCCGGCCGCAAAGAACCCTGGAATCAATTTAACGCCTGCGTCGTCGGCGCAGGAACCACCGATCGTTCACTTGAATACTTCCGTCTCATCGCGGCTTATCTTGCCTACTTCTTCCAGCGCAAGAAGCTTCGCTGGGGCATCGACCAACTCGCGATGTACGGCGTATTCGCCGACATGGAAGATCGAAAAGCGGCGCCGCATCTCGCGCTGCTGGGCGAGCGTGAAGTGGACTACACATACCGAGACGACGGCTTCGTATGGTGCAACTCAGGCGCCGGCAAATTTCAGCACTTGAAGCGCATTACCAATCCCGGGAGCCTTCCACTCGCGAACTTCGACGGCAACAAATTCGTAGGCGTTTTCGAGCGTCACTGGAAAGAATGCGAGCGCCTTGTGCGGGAAAGTTCCTTGCTCGGGACCTGAGGCCATGAATGGCGCTCACCCGAAACTGCGTCATTTTGCCACGCGCGATCTGTTCCCCACTTTGTTTTGATTTGAACCTGCTAAAGAGGCGGCATGGACAATACGTTTCCCTATGAAAACTTCGCGGATGCCGTCGCCGCAGCCCGCTCGGCGCGCAAGCGCGGCAGTCTCGACGAAGCCGCCGGCATTTACCGCCTTATCCCCGGCGCTTTCCCACAGAAGAAGCACGCCATAACGATCGCTGCGGACGGTCTGAGAGATTGCGGCTTCTGGACCGAAGCCGTGGCCATGCTCGAAAACGCCCTGCAGGGGTCGCCGAAAAGCGCCCTTTATCTTACGAATTTAGCGGAAGCGTATCGGATGATCGGCGATCATGCGCGCGCCGCAGGATATATTCAGCGCTACATCGACCATGATCCACGCAATCCGGAAGCATGGATGCAACTTGCGCGACTGCACGATTTGGCCGGCAACAGCACCGCAGCCGAAGCCGCTTATTCGAGTGCGCTCGACCGTGACCCGATGAATGTGCATGCGACGCTGGGACGCGGAAATTCGCTTTTCAACCTTGGCCGCATCGATGAAGCCGTCGCGAGCTATCGCCGGGCCATTGCAAGCGCGCCGCAAAACGGCGCCGCGCTTTTTGCCCTGGGCAGCGCCCTGCGGGCGCAAGGCGCCGAGAGCGAGGGCCACGATTACCTGCGGCGCTCGCTGGAGATCGATCCCCGCAACGCGCGCGCGCACGTCAATCTTGGACTGACCTATTTCAATACGGGCGATTTGAAGGGCGCGGAAGCATCGGCGCGCAATGCGCTTCTCGTGGACGATCAGCTTCAAATCGCGCATGTGCTGCTTGGATTGAGCCTCGCCGAACAGGGCGACCTGCCGGCCGCCGCGGCCGCGTTGTCAACCGCGGTCGCCAACACGCACAATAACGAAGCGCTTTTCGCCCTCGCCGCCGTGCAGAACGCGCTCGGCCAGAGAACGCCCGCCGAACTCGCGCTTCAACGCGTGCTCGCCGCGGAGCCGGACAACGGCGAAGCCAAGCACGTCCTTAACGCTTTGCACGGCGCGGCGATATCCGCGCCCGACGAAAACTACGCCCGCGAAACGTTCGACCGTCTTGCACAACGCTACGATACCCAGGAATTGCGCTTTCGCGGATACGGCGTTCCCGCCGGGATCGCCGAGCTTATCGAAGATCATGAGCCTGACCGGCACAGCATCGCACGCCTCGCCGATGCCGGCTGCGGCACGGGTCTCGTCGCCGCGACTCTCCACGACGCCTTTAGAACCGAGACAACCGTCGGCATCGATATATCGCCGAACATGGCGAAAATCGCCGGCGCCAAGGGCCTGTACGACCAGATCCTCATCGGTGACGCGCACGATATCGCTAAGCTGGATGGAACCTTCGACGTCATCACGGCTGGGGATCTGTTCCCATATCTGGGTGACTTGACGGCGTTCATGACCGCCGCCCGCGCCCGGTTGGCGCCAGGCGGGCTGCTGGCCTATTCGATCGAGCTTTCGCACGGCGCGCCGATGGCGCTCGCGCCGGAAGGACGGTTTGTTCACACGCAGGCGTACGTGGAGGAAGCCGGGCGCGTGGCGGGGCTGCGCCCCGTGGCGGCGCGGGCCATCACCCTCCGCCGCCTCTTCGGCCGGGATATCCCTGGGCAGGTCGGCCTTCTTCAGGCTTAGGTCGTAAGACGATCTTACAAACTTGTAAGCGTCGGCCGCCGATCCCGGGTAAATTAACCTGAGGGAATAGGTCTTTCTGTCATTCTGTTAAAGTCGTGCAAAGCGTGGGAGATGGTACAACCGCCCCCTTCTCGCGAGCTTCCTGGAGCAGCTTTTGGACGCCTCGATCATCCGACCTGAACCAAATACGCCGCCAAACGGCCTGGCTGCATTCGAAGTGCAGCCGCCGCTAGGTCAGATTTTGTTACAGCGCGGTCTCATCAACGATAACGATCTCGCTAAAGCCATGAGCTTCCAGGCGAGCTTCGGCGGTCTGCTGGGGGCGATCCTGATCCGTATCGGCGCCGTATCGGAAGACGCCGTGTTGGATGCGCTGTCGCTCCAGTTGGGACTTGAGGTGATGTCCAACCAGCGAATGCCTCAGGACCCCACCATCTACGCCCAGACCATCAAGACTTCGGGAATCGACAGCGAATGGTGGATCGACCAGGCCACCCTCGCCTGGACGGACGACGCCGGCCTTATCCACTGCATCAGCCGAGATCCGGTGAAGCCAAGCCTACAAGAAGTTCTGCTCGCCGCGTTCCCGGACAAGGACATCCACTGGTGGCTGATCCGCAACCGCGAGCTCGATCTCATGATCGACCTTGTGCGCCGCGCGCTCCTGTCGGACGGCCGCGACATCGAAGGCGACGTTGCGCTGCTGCGGGAACTCGCCGAAGAAGCGCCTGTCGTTGAACTGGTTTCGAACGTCATGGCCCAAGCCGTGAACGAAGCGGCTTCCGATATTCACGTCGAACCCTTGGAACATGAGTTCGAAATCCGCTACCGCATCGACGGCGTTCTTCAGAGCCGCGTCACGCTGCCGCGCTCGCGTTTCGATGCAGTTGCTTCGCGCATCAAACTAATTTCAGGCCTCGACATCGCCGAACGGCGCCTGCCTCAGGACGGCCGCATCAGCATCCGCATGAGCGGCAAGGACCTCGACATCCGCGTCTCGTGCCTGCCGGGGGTCTGGGGCGAGTCCATCGTCATGCGCCTCCTGCTCAAGGAGCATAAGGAATTCTCGCTCTCCAAGATCGGCATGGCCAAGGATCACCTGGAGACGTTTGGAAAACTCGCGCGCGAACCGCACGGGATCATCCTAGTCACCGGCCCGACAGGCTCGGGAAAGTCGACCACGCTCAAAGCCACTCTCGAATTCATCAAGGACGGCAAACGCAAGATCATCACCGTCGAGGACCCCGTCGAATACAACATCCCCGGCGTCACACAGGTTCAGACCAAGGCCGACATCGGCTATACATTCGCGCGCGCCTTGCGTTCGATCCTGCGCCAGGACCCCGACGTGATCATGATCGGGGAAATCCGCGACCTTGAAACGGCGCAGATCGCCGTCCAGGCGTCGCTCACCGGTCACATGGTTTTCTCGACGCTGCACACCAACGATTCGCTCAGCGCGTTCACGCGCCTCATCGACATGGGTCTTGAGCCGTTCCTTGTCGCCTCGTCCGTACGCGAGGTCATGGCCCAACGCCTCGTGCGCCGTTTGTGCCCGCATTGCCGCAGTCCTCAACAACCTCCGCTCGCCATTCGCGAGAAATGCGAGAAGCTGCGCGCGCGGTTCCCCGACGTTCTCACCGGCGAGCCGCGCTGGCACGAGGCCCGCGGATGCGCGCGCTGCCAGAACACCGGTTACCGCGGACGCCTGGGAATCTACGAAGTGACGGTCCTGACGGACGACGTCGCAGAAATGGTCCTTCACCAGCGCCCGTTGAATGAATTGCAGGCGGCCGTGCGCAAACAAGGCTTCCGCGACCTCATGGAAGACGGTCTGATCAAGGTGTGGCAAGGTGACACCAGCGTCGAGGAAGTCATCCGCGTCACGGGACAGGCCGGCGTCGACGGCGATTGATCCGCGCGGACCGCGATTATTCCCATGGCGCCCTCATCAACATCGATGCCTCAGGCGTTCGACGCCGCCTACCGGACCGCGAGCGCCTTGCATCAGGGGGGCCGCTTCGCGGAAGCCGCCGCCGGATACGAAGCGCTGCTTCCGATCGCGCCGGAGCATGCGCAGCTCCGCTATCTCCTTGGCGCAGCCTACGTCGAGTTGAACAGATCCGCCGACGCCGTCGCCGCGCTTGAACACGCGCTTCGCCTGCGTCCGCGTCACCTTCCGACACTCGAAATGCTTGGCTCGGCGTGGCTGCGCGCGCAAACGCCCGAGAAGGCGGTGGCTTATTTTCGCGAGGCCGATCTTTTGGCAGGCGGCACGGTCGAGAGCATCGACCGGCTGGCAAATGTATTGCGCCTCTCCGGTCAACATCGCGAAGCGAGCGAGGCCTACCGCCGGCTTGTGGCCCGCGATCCCTCGCAACGCAAAGCCCAGGTGGGCCTCGCGATGTGCCTCGCCGCGCTTGGCGACGCGCCCGGCGCGGAGCAAATCCTACGCGCCTGCCTGCAACGGCACGCCGGCTATGGCGCAGCCGCGGTATCCCTGGCCTCGGTTCTCGGCCAGATGGAGCGATTCCCGGAGGCCGAACAGATTCTGCGGACCTACCTGACCGGCGATCCGTCCAATCGCGAGGCGCGCCGTGTGCTCGCCAATGCGCTGCATAAACAAGGCCGGCTCTCCGAGGCCGAAGAGATTTACCGGGACATCCTGCGTGCCGCCCCAAGCGACGCCCAAACCTGGCTGCAACTGACCGAGGCGCTGCTTGAGCGTTCTCAGATCGACGAAGCCGAAAGCATCTTGCGCGATTTACGGCGGACGGTCCCGAACCATGCCGACGTGGTCACGACGCTGGGTCGCGTACACGAATTACGCGGCAATCTGGAAGAAGCGATCGCGCTGCACAGCGAGGCGATCGCGCTCGATGCGCGAAACGCAAACGCATACCTGAACCGCGGCAGCGCCAAGCGATTCACCGGAGCGTTCGAAGCGGCCCTCGCAGATTATGATTCCGCGCTCGCGATCAAACCGGATTTTCCGCCCGCGGTCGCAAACCGGGGCCTCACGCTCTTGACCCTTGGCCGCCTGCGGGAAGCATGGCCGTCCTACCGCGCGCGCCTCAGCGCGGTTCACGGCGCACCCGATCTCACCGGCGGCAAGCCGTGGGACGGATCTCCGCTGACCGGGAAACGGATCCTGGTGTGGTTGGAATATGGGCTGGGCGACGAAATTCTTTTTGCCGGTCTGCTGCCCGAGCTGATCGATACCGCCGTCCATTGCACGATCGTCTGCTCGCCCCGCCTGTGCGCCCTTTTTCAGCGGTCTTTCCCGCGCGCGCGCATCGTGGCCATGGGCGCTGCCATCGAGGGCGATTTCGATGTTCGCCTCGCGCTCACCGACGCCGCGCAATTGCTGCGCCCGACGCCGGATTCGATTCCCGTCCATCAGGGTTACATCGTGCCGGACCCGGCGTTGGTGCAAGAGCTTCGCGCGCGCTACGACCGCGGTTCGGGCGCGCGGCGGATCGGCCTTTCATGGCGCAGCGCCGCCGGTCCGACGGGGCGCTTCAAGTCGCTCCAGCTTGCGCAGTTCTCCAAGCTTCTCGACGTTCCCGGCCTTACCTTCGTGTCGCTGCAATACGGCGACTGCGCGGAGGAAATCGCGCACGTATCGCGCGCGACGGGACACGCCATCATCCACGACCGGGATATCGATTCATCCGGCGATCTCGATGCATTCACGGCGCAGGTCGCAGCCATGGACCTCGTGGTTTCCGTCAGCAATACGACCGTGCATGTCGCCGGCGCGTTGGGCCGGCCGGTTTGGGCGCTTGTACCCACCGGTCCCGGCGCGCACTGGTATTGGTTCACGAACGGGGCCGATAGTCCCTGGTATCCCAGCGCGCGCCTTTTCCGCCAGGATCGGCGGGGCGACTGGCACAAGGCGCTCGACACGGTTGCCTCCGAGCTTGCGCAATGGGCGCGGCCATGAGCGCGGCGGTGGATCTTGTCACCCGGGCGATGGACCATCATCGCCACGGCCGCCTGGCTGAAGCCGAAGCCGGTTACCGCAATACGCTCCGCCTCGATCCCCATAACCCTGATGCGCTTCATCTGCTCGGCGTGATTGTCGCCGGACAAGGCGATGCCGCGCAGGGCGTGGACCTCATCCTGCGCGCCCTCGCGCGCAATCCGAATTCGAAAGAGGCCCATCTCAACCTCGCGAATATTCATGCAAGCGCGCTTCGCATGGGTGAAGCCGAACATCATTTCCGCGAAGCCTACCGGCGCGACAAAACCAATGCCGACGCCGCCAATGGGCTTGGGGGAAGTTTTCTTCATCGTGGGCGCTATGGCGAAGCCGAGCCCTACTTGCGGGAAGCTCTGGCGCTTGCCCCCACCTCGGCGCCCGTGCTCCTCAATATGGGCATGCTCATGGACGCGACCGGCCGGTTCGACGAAGCGCTTGGCTTCTATGACCGCATCCTCGCGCTGTACCCGGAGCATATTGACGCGCATTTTCACCGCGGGCTCGCGCTGCTCGTGCGCGGGCAGTTTGCCGAAGGCTGGCCGGAATATGCCTGGCGGGTGCGAAGCAAACATACGCCGACTTTTTTCGGGCGGTTCCCGTTCCCCTATTGGCGCGGCGAGCCGCTTGCCGGCCGCAAAATCCTCGTCTGGACCGAATTGGGACCCGGCGACGAAACGCTCGCCGCCACCATGATTCCCGACCTTCTTGCCGCGGGCGCGACGGTCCTTCTGCTTTGCTCCCCCCGCATGGCGCCGCTTTTCGCGCGGTCGTTCCCGTCCGCGCATGTCATTGCCGCGGGCGAGACGCCGCGCGATCCTTCGATCACGCAAGGGATCGCATTCCAGGCGTCGCTCGGCGAGCTTGGCGCCGTGCTGCGGCCCGCGTTTGAATCTTTTCCGCGGCAATGCGCCCCGTTGAAGGCGGATCCGGACCGAACGGCAATTCTGCGCGCGCGCTACCAGGCGGCCTCGCCCGGCGCCAAGCTGGTCGGAATCTCCTGGCGCAGCAAGAATGTCCGGATCGAGGACGCAAAATCGATCCCCCTCGAAGCCTGGACGCCGATCCTGAAACGACCGGGCGTCACCTTCGTAAGCTTGCAGTACGGGGACGTCGCACAGGACGTCGCGCACGCCGAACGCGATCCGGGTGTGCGGATCCTCGTCGATCCGCAGATCGACCCGCTCGCCAACCTCGACGACTGCGCGGCGCAAATCGCGGCCATGGACCTTGTGATTTCCGTCAGTAATACAACCGTGCATCTTGCCGGTGCGCTCGGCCGCCCCATATGGGCCCTGATCCCCTCCAACCACGGACGTTTGTGGTATTGGTTTCTTGAACGTCCGGACAGCCCCTGGTACCCAAGCGCCCACTTGTTCCGGCAAGGTCAGAACGCGGACTGGCGTCCAAGCCTTGCGGCGGCCGCGGAAAAACTGACGCAGCCGGGCGGCGCCGGCGGACGCGACGGAACCAGCGCTTCAGCGGTCTAAGATTCTGATTCAAACCCTCATGGCTCGACAGAACCTCCCTCCCTCTCAGCCCATCCACGAAGCGGCGGCGCTGCACCGCGCGGGCCGTCTCGCGGAAGCGGTCGAGGGCTACCGGAAAATCCTGAAAAAGACCCCGCATGAGCCGGATGCGCTGCACCTGCTGGGCGTCGCTCTCATGCAGCAGGGCGATCCGCGCGAGGGCCTCGTGTGGGTCACCAAAGCCCTCAAAGTGCGCGACGATTTTCCAGACGCTCATGCGAATGCCGCCCTGATCGCCGAGCGGCTCGGCGATTTGAAGCTTGCGGAATATCACGCCGGAAAGGCCGTGGAACATCGGTCGAATGTCGCGACTTATACCGCGCTTGGCCGGCTGTTGGCGGCGCAAGGGCGGTCCGAGGAAGCTCTCGCGACGCTACGCACCGGACATGAACTTCATCCGAATGACATCGAAGGTTATGTTTCCTACGCCCGCGGCCTACGGGTCACGGACGATCTCCGCACGATGCTCGCGGTTGCCGAGGCCGGCCTACGCCTTGTACCCGATCACCCCACGCTAGAACTCCTCGCCGCCGAGGCTCATTTTGGCCTCGGACAGTTCAGCGCGGGCTGGCTGGCCTATCGTTACCGTTTCCAGTCGCTGGAAAACCGCATCCCGGCTAAAGCCTACACGCTGCCGGCGTGGCAGGGAGAAGACCTCACACAGCGCACCCTTCTCATCTGGGCCGAGCAAGGACCCGGCGACGAGATCATGTACGCGAACATGTACGCCGACGCCATCGCGCGCGCGAAATGCTGCGTCATTCAGTGTTCTCCCCGGCTTGCGCCCGTGATCAAACGCTCATTCCCCACAGCCGTAATTTTCGACCGGGATCTGACGCCGGACGAACTCGCGAAGATCGACATGCAAACACCCGCCGCCAGTCTCGGCGAATGGCTGCGATCGTCGCGCGAGTCATTTCCGACGACGGCCGGGTATTTGAAGGCGGACGCGGAACTCACAGAAAAATTGCGGGCGAAGTACCTCGCGGACAACAAGGAATACCTCCTGGTCGGCATCGCATGGCGCAGTACAAATACGAACGGCGCCGCCGAGAAATCGCTTAACCTGCTGGAATGGGGGCCGATCCTCAAGGTTCCAGGCGCGATCTTCGTCAACTTGCAATACGGGGACACCGCGGCGGAACGGGACAACGCCTCCCGCGGTTTCGGCGCGCCGATCATTCACGATCCAAGCATCGATCCTTTAAAGGACATGGACAGCTACGCTGCGCAGGTTGCCGCGATGGATCTCGTTGTTTCGTCCAGCAACACGGCTGTGCATGTCGCCGGAGCACTCGGCATTCCCACCGTGTGCATGTTGCCCCGATCGCTCGATCAAGGCCGGCGATGGTACTGGCTTGCCGACGGAAACCGCACGCCATGGTATCCGTCGCTGCGGCTCCTCCAGCAAACCGAACCCGGCCAGTGGCTCGATGTTATTCGTGACGCGGGCTTCGCGGTCATCGAGACGACGCGCGCAGGCCGAGACGATCTCGCCACCTATTACCGCAGCATGATCGCGGGGTTCGCCGCAATGAAGCGTCCGCGCGACGCCGAGGCGGTCTGCGAGCATATGGCGCGTGATCCTGCACTCGCCGCGGAAGCCTATCTGAACATCGCCGAGTTGCGGCGCAGGGCCCTTGACGCAGACGGCGTTTTCGCCGCCTGTGAAAAATCCATCGCGGCGAATCCCGGGGACTGGACGGCTTACAACGTCAAGGGCACGACGTTGGCCGACCTTCACCGGTTCGATGAAGCGATCTCCGTGTTCAAACAGGCACTGGAGTTCAACCCCCGCTCGCACATGCTTCATACCAATCTCGGCAGGGCATTCCACAACCTCGGGCGCAATGCCGAAGCGCTGCATCACCACAGTCTCGCTCTGGACTGCGTGCCTCCGGAAAAGTCAAATGCCGTTGACGCCATCACGTTGAACTACGCGGTCGCGTTAAACGACAGCGGCAAAGCCGGCCAAGCGCTGGAGCTTCTAAGTGGTTTGGTAGACCGCAAGCCGGATCATGCGGATGCTCACTACAATCGTTCGCTTATTCTTCTCGCGCAGCAGAACTGGCAAGAAGGATGGCGTGAATTCGGCTGGCGCCTGAAGCGGCAGAACGCGCCTGTCTATTACAAATATTTTCCGAACATCAAACCTTGGTCCGGAGAACCGCTCGCAGGCAAAAAAATCCTGATCTGGACGGAACAGGGAATCGGCGACGAGATTCTCGCCGCGACCATGATACCGGATCTGCTCGCCGTAGCGCGAAAGGTCGTCATTCTATGTTCCGGGCGCCTCATCCCGCTTTTCCGACGGTCATTCCCAGGCGTTGAAGCGGAGGAGTTGAAGGCGCCTGTACCGCAGATCGCCATGGCATCGGATTTCGACTACCAGATGCCGATGTGGGATCTTGGCCTTGCGTTCCGCCGGACCGCAGAAGACTTTCCAGCACGTCCGCATATCCTTGCCGCAGATGCCCCCCACACCGCCGCTCTTAGAAAGCGCTATGCTTCCGTGCGGCCCGGCAATCTGCTTGTCGGCATCTCGTGGGCCAGTCCCATCAACCAGGAAATGGGATGGCTAAAAGCAAGCCAACTCCATTCGTGGCAACCTATTCTCGAGGTACCCGGCGTCACTTTCGTCAATTTGCAGTACGGCGACCAGCGACCGACGTTAGCGCGGATACGCAACACTCTTGGGGCCGAGATCCTCAATGACGAAGCCATCGATCCATTGAAGGATATGGATAGCTATAGCGCGCAAGTCGCGGCCATGGACCTCGTCATCTCCACCAGCAATACTCTTGTCCACACCGCAGGCGCACTCGGCATTCCAACGTGGGTGCTCCTTGCAAGCGGCCGAGGGCAGATCTGGTACTGGCTTACGGAGCGGCCGGACAGCCCCTGGTATTCGTCCGTGCGGCTGATAAGACAGGACATCCCGGGCGATTGGACGCAACCGATCGCCCGGTGCGCGCACGACCTTCAGCGACTGGTACAGGAAAAGAAAAGGAGCGGCACATCATGATGCGCATATTCATCGGCTACGATCCGCGCGAAGCCGCGGCCTACAACGTGCTGGCGCACAGCATCCAGACGCGCGCCTCCCTGCCCGTCACGATCGCGCCGCTCATGTTGTCGCAATTGAAGGGGGTGCTGACGCGCGAGCGTCATCCATTGCAATCGACCGATTTCTCCTTTAGCCGGTTCCTCGTCCCCTACCTGTCCGGATACGAAGGCTGGAGCCTGTTCTGCGATTGCGACATGCTGGTGCTCGACGACGTCGCCAAACTGTGGTCGCAGCGCGACGAACGTTACGCGGTGCAGGTGGTCAAACACGACCATAAGCCCAGCGATACGGTGAAGTTCCTCGACCAGCCGCAGCGGCCCTACGAAAAGAAGAACTGGTCGAGCGTCATCCTGTTCAATAACGCCAAATGCAAAGCGTTGACTCCCGACTACGTGAACAGCGCCACCGGCTTGGAACTGCATCAGTTCAAATGGCTGGGGAACGACGCCTTGATCGGCGAAATCCCGCATCGCTGGAATCACCTGGTCGATTACGACCCGACTGTTCCGACAGCGCAAGTATCCCTCCTGCACTACACCGAGGGAGGACCGTATTTCGAAGCGTACAAGAACTGCAGCTATGCCGAAGATTGGTTCGCCGAACGCGACCGCATGCTGTTTGCCGGGTAGGCAATCAGGTGCGATGAAACCGCTCCAGAGAGCCGCCGACCATTTTCAACGCGGCGAATACGATCAAGTCGAACTTGTCTGCGCCGAAGTTCTCGCCACGCGCCCCGACGATGCCCGCGCATGGCAAATGCGCGGGCTTGCCGCGCTGCATCTGCGAAAATTCGAGGATGCCGCGGCGTTCCTGAAGGAAGCGGCATCTCGGCAGGCGAGACCGGAAACCCTCATCAATCTCGCGGTCGCGTTCCTGGCGCTGGAACGCCTTACCGACGCCATCAACATACTTCAACACGCCCTTGAACGCGCGCCGGAAAATGCCGGGGCTCATCTTACTCTGGCCGCCTGCTATATGCAGGAGCAGCGATATCAAGATGCGGAAGATGTCCTGGAAAAGGTGCTGGCCTTCAAACCCGACTGGCCCAAGGCGCTCGACATGCAGGCCAGAGTTGCGCTGAAGCGGAACGATAACGAACGGGCGTGGAACTTGGCGCTGGCCGCCCTCGCCGGGGATGCAAGCCTCTCGGCCAGCCACCGCGTTCTTGGCGATATCGCCATGAATCGGATGAATTTCGATCTTGCCGCAGATCACTATCGACTTTCGCTGCGCAACAATCCGAACGACCCGGAAACACAAGGCAACTACGCCCTCCTTTTGACACGGCGCGGGGATTACGCGGAGGCGTTGACCTGGTACAAGCGCGCCGCAGAAGGATCGCCTCAGGACGCCGCCCTGCGGCATGGGCTTGGTGATGTCTTGCTCATTCAAGGCCATCTCGCAGAAGGATGGGCGCAACACGGCTGGCGCCATCTCCGAAAGGAAGAGAATAGAGCCCTCGTTGACCAACCGCTCCTGCTTGAGTTGCCGAAGGGGGCATCCGGCGTCGCCGTGCTCGACCAGGGTGTCGGCGATCAAATAATGATCGCCAGCATAATTCCCGATCTGGCGCGGCAGTTCACGAACTTGGAAGTCCAGTGCGATCCGCGTCTTCACGCACTCTTACGGAGGTCTTTTCCAGATGTGCGCTTTTCAAGCTTCATCTTGAACTCCGTACCGGGTGCGGCAGCGACGGCGGGGAGCTTCGGCGTCGGTGACTCCGGCCGCTGGCTGCGGTCGCGCTTCGAGGATTTCCCACGCCACGCGGGATATTTGAAGCCCGATGCGGGGCTGCAAGCCATGTTACGCCAACGGTACACGGAGAAGTCCCGCGGCCCTGTCGTTGGCATCTCGTGGGCAACGCGCAAGGTCAAATTGGCGCCGCACAAGTCCTTGCCGCTCGCGACGTGGGGACCGCTACTGTCAATGCCCGGCGTCACTTTCGTGAATCTTCAGTACGACAGCGATCCGGCGGAGGTGGCGGAAGCCGCGCGCCGATTTGGCGCACGCATCATCTCCGATCCGGCTATCGACGCCAGCGGTGATCTTGACCCTTTCGCAGCGCAAGTCGCCTCCATGGATCTGGTGATCACAAGCTCTAACGCGGCCGCTCACGTCGCCGGCGCGCTGAATGTACCGACGTGGGTATTCGTACCTGAAGGGATGGGAGGCATATGGCATTGGTTTCTCGAGCGCGAGGACAGCCCCTGGTATCCGTCGGTCCGGCTTTTCCGCCAAACCAAACGCGGCGAGTGGCAGGATGTGGTTGACCGCGCCTCAAGCGCGTTCCTAACGTTCGTCGAGCAATGGACGGACCTAAACCCGTGACACAGAACCCCATGCAGATCGTGGAGGAAGTCCGCGCGCTCATCGCCGCTGGTCAAAATGGCCAAGCCGCGCGTGTCTGTGAACAGAACCTTGCCACCCATCCACAAAACGCCACCGCTTGCCTGTTGCAGGGACTTCTCCTCAAGATCAACGGGCGCCTCAACGATGCGGTCACCGCCTACGACAAGGCTCTCGCGTTCGCACCGGAAGCTTTGCCGGCCTACATGGAAATTGCGGAGATTCTCGCCGACAAGGGCTGGCTGCATAGTGCGGTGACCGTCATGGAAACCGCCCGCGACACGACGTCGTTCTCAGGGGAGGCGCAGGCGCAGCTCACCGCGCTGCAAGATCGACTTGAGCACATGACGCGCGCGGCGCGCGGGGGCTCCAGGTGACGGCGCGCGTGAATGTCGGCGGCTGGCTGCAACGAGCGGCCGGGTTGCACCAAGGCGGACAGCTGGAGGAAGCCGAGCGCCTGTACGACGAAGTGCTGAAAGTCGATCGTCGCAATCCCGACGCCCTCAACCTCAAGGGGTTGATCGCAAGCCAGCGCAACCGTCACGCCGAAAGCCTCGTGCTGTTCGACAG
>JAYRTJ010000066.1:0-18427 GCA_041919675.1 Rhodospirillaceae bacterium
TTTTTTCACCGCGCCGATTTTTCTTTTCGCCTTTACCGAGGCGCCACCACCATCACGATCTGGCGGCCTTCCGAGCGCGGTTCTTGTTCGACCTTTGCGCCCGATTCGAAGTCGGCTTTGACGCGCTGCAGGAGCTGATAGCCCAGCTCCATGTGCGCCATTTCACGGCCACGGAAACGCAAGGTGACCTTCACCTTGTCGCCTTCCTCGAGGAAGCGGCGCATGGCGCGCATCTTCACGTCGTAGTCGTGGTCGTCGATGTTGGGACGAAGTTTGATCTCCTTGACTTCGATCACCTTCTGCTTCTTGCGCGCCTCGTTCTTCTTCTTCTGCTCTTCGTACTTGTACTTTCCGAAGTCGAGGACTTTGCAGACCGGCGGATCGGCATTGGGAGAGATCTCGACCAGATCAAGGCCGACTTCCTCGGCCTTCTTCAGGGCGGTTTCGCGGTCCACGACCCCGAAGTTGGCGCCGTCGTGGCCGATCAGGCGCACCGTGCGGTTGTTGATCTGTTCATTGACGCGCGGGCCGTCCTTGCTGGAGGACGACGAGGGCGCGGGCTGGTCAAACCTAGGTATGTATCAGTCTCCTGACGTTGTTGATGACGCGTTGAATATTGGGTTCGGCGAGTGGCTTTCAATAACACCCACTCATACGGAAAACGACGGCTCGGAGCGTGCTAAACGCCCGGAACCGCCGCTTCTGATTTAAGTCTATCGGTTGCCTCTTGCAGCGCAAGGACTTCTTGGTTGGCGCCGCCCAGGCGGCGCAGGGCGACGGTGCGGGTTTCGGCTTCCTTCTTTCCGACCACCACCAGGACCGGCACCTTGGTCAGCGAGTGCTCACGCACCTTGTAGTTGATCTTTTCGTTGCGAAGGTCCGTTTCGACCCGGATTCCAGCGGCTTGCAGGGTCTGCGCAACCTCATTGGCATAGCCGGCGGCCTCGTCGGTGATCGTGCAAACCACGGCCTGCAGCGGGTTGAGCCACAGCGGGAATTTGCCCGAATAGTTTTCCACAAGGATGCCGACAAAGCGCTCAAAGGAGCCCAGGATGGCCCGGTGCAGCATCACCGGCGTGTGTTTGGCCCCGTCCTCGCCGACGTAATGGGCGCCCAGGCGGTCGGGCAGCACGAAATCGGCCTGCAGGGTGCCGCACTGCCAGTCGCGGCCGATGGCGTCGCGCAGCACGAATTCCAGTTTCGGGCCGTAGAACGCGCCTTCGCCGGGATTCAGGGTCCATTCCAGGCCGGCGGCGTCGGTGGCGTCCTTGAGGGCCGCTTCGGCGCGGTCCCAGGTCTCGTCGGACCCCGCGCGAGTCGGCGGACGGTCCGAGAACTTCACGCGGACTTCGGTGAAGCCCAGATCTTTATAAACCGACTGCAGCAGTTCGATGAACGCCTTGGTTTCGGATTTGATCTGACCTTCGGTGCAGAAGATGTGCGCGTCGTCCTGCACAAAGGCGCGCACGCGCATCAGGCCGTGCAGCGCGCCCGAAGGCTCGTTGCGATGGCAGCAGCCGAATTCGGCGATACGCAGCGGCAGGTCGCGGTAGCTCTTGATGCCTTGATTGAAGATCTGCACGTGACCCGGGCAGTTCATCGGCTTCACGGCCAGCACGCGTTCTTCCGACTCCGAGGTGAACATCGCGTCGCGGAACTTGTCCCAATGGCCGGACTTTTCCCACAGCACCTTGTCCATCAGGAGGGGCGTGTTCACTTCCACATAGCCGGCCTTTTCCAGGCGGCTGCGAATGTAGCTCTGCAGCGTGCGGTACAGCGTCCAGCCCTTGGGATGCCAGAACACCGCGCCTTGCGCTTCTTCCTGCAGGTGGAAGAGATCGAGTTCTTTTCCCAAACGGCGGTGATCGCGTTTTTCCGCCTCTTCGATCATCGTCAGATAATCTTTGAGCTGTTTTTCGTCGCCCCACGCGGTGCCGTAAATACGCTGCAACATGGCGTTTTTGGCGTCGCCGCGCCAATAAGCGCCGGCCAGCTTGGTCAGCTTGAATGCCTTGCCCAGCTTGCCCGTCGAGGGCAGGTGCGGCCCGCGGCACAGGTCTTTCCACTGGCCCTGGCGATAGACGCTGATGGTCTCGCCGGCCGGGAAATTCTCGATCAGCTCGGCCTTGTACTTCTCACCGATCTCCTTGAAGTGCGCGACGGCCTGGTCGCGGTCCCACTCTTCGCGGGTGATCGGCTCGTCGCGGTCCACGATCTCGCGCATGCGCGCCTCGATCTTCTCGAGATCGGCGGGCGTGAACGGCTCGTCGCGGGCGAAATCGTAATAAAAACCGTTCTCGATCGCCGGACCGATGGTGACTTGCGTCTTCGGATACAGCTCCTGCACCGCTTCGGCCATCACGTGCGCCGCGTCGTGACGCAAGAGCTCCAGCGCGTCCGGATCTTTCTTGGTGACGATGGCGACCTTGGTGTCGCGGTCGAGCACCATGTTCAGGTCCTTCATCTCGCCGTCGATACGCAAGGCGAGGGCGGCCTTGGCCAGGCCGGGACCGATATCGGCGGCGAGTTCCGCGCCGGTGATGGGCTTCGGATAGGTCCGGACGCTGCCGTCCGGAAGGGTAATGGCAACCATGGGGCCTTGATATTTAAAGGTTTAGCCTGAATTTGGGGCCGGAATTTAGATGAAACGGCGCCGGATTTACAGGCGTTTTAACGCCGCGAGAACTTCCGAGCCCGGGATACCGCCAAGGTGCGGCCGGCGCAGGATGGTCACCCGCGAACCCCGCTGGCCCACCAGGGCCGGGTCGGAGCTTTCCCCGTAAAGGACCACGCTGCGGCAACCGGCCCCCGCCGCGAGGTGCATCACGCCGTTGTCCGCGCCCACGGCCCCAGCGGCGGCCCAGGCCAGGAACACCAGTTCGTTGAGGCTGGCTTTGCCCACCAGGTCGACGAGCCCCGGGCAGGCGGCCTTTATGCCGGTCAGGTCCTCGGTGGCCGACAGCCCCACCGCAACCAGCACGCGCCCTTCGGCCGCGGCCAGCCTCGCGAACTCGCCAAGGCGCGGCCACGGCCCGTTCGGGCCCGGCTCGACCGCCACCAGCACATATGGCTCGTTCATGCGGAACGGCACATTGAAGGCGGCCACACGCCGCGCCACCCAGGACAGATCGGTGGCCGGAATCACCGGAATGCCGGCATGGCGCAATTGATGGGCCCACTGGTCGCGCACATGCATCTGCATGCGGTGCGGATCGCTCCAGGCGAGGAAGGTGCCCGGGATGACCCCGCACCAGGCAAGGCAGCTTCGCGCCGCGGACAGCGCGCGCCGTCCGTACAGCAGCCAGAACAGATGTTTCGAGTGGGGGGTGGCGTCGAGGTCATACACGCGCGCCCAGTCCTTTGCGCGCAGCCGCGCGCGCAAGCTCCGCCAACGCCCGAGACGATGCGAGCCGATGGTGTCGTCCGCCCACACGTCGTCGGCATAAGGCGATGTGCGCAGGAATTCCGCGTATTCGGCGCGGGCCAGGATGACGACTTCGGCGGTTGCATGCGCCGCCTTGATGGCCGCGAGGGCGCCGAGGGCCGGAACGATGCGCTCGAGGCCCGATGTCAGGACAACGAGAATACTCTCCGTCGTCATGAAGCCGCGCGTTTGGCTAGAACCTCTTCGTAGACCGCGAGGGTCTTCGCGCACATCTCGTCTTTGTTGAACAGCGCGCGGGCGCGCTCCGACGCGCGTTTGGCCAAAGCCGCGCGGTCCTCGCGGGATAAAGACAATGCGCGTTCCAACGCGTCGGCCAGCGACACAGGATCGCTTGCGGTGAACATCCAGCCCGTGACGCCGGGCTCGATGATCTCCGCCGTCGGCCCATGCGAGCAGGCGACAACGGGCCGGCCCATCGCTTGGGCTTCTGCAATGACGCGCCCGAACGCTTCGGGCCGTGTGGAGGCGACCACCGCCACATCGGTCACCATGTAGGCGGCAGGCATGTCGTTGCAGTCCTGGATCACCTGCACATGGCCGTCGACGCGGCGGCTCACGGCGTGGCTCATGATGCGGTCCGCGAAACCCGGCGCGCCCTGGCCCACCATCAGGCAGCGCACGTCGAGCGTGCCGCCGCGCCGGCGTTTCAGTTCGGCCAGCGCGTCGATCAGCACGTCATGGCCTTTCAGCGCCGTCAGGCGTCCCGGCAGCATGATCACCTGCCCCGCTTCCTGCAGGCGCCACTTCTGCGCCACTTGAATAAGGCGCGTCGAGGTCACGTTCTTTTCGTCGTAACCCGCCGTGTCGATGCCGCGGTGGATGACGCGGATGCGCTCGGATGGGACCTTGTAATTCTCCATCACGTGCTCGCGCACGAAATTGGACACCGCGATCACGATCTCCCCATCGGCCATGACGCGGTTGTAGAACTTCTTCAGCCCGAAAGGTCCCAGGCTGTAGATGCCGTGGAAGGTCGTGACGAAGGGAACGCCTGTTTCTTTCGCCGCTTCCCGCGCGCTCCAGCCGGGCGCGCGTGAGCGCGCATGCACCAGCGAGACTTTCTCGGCGCGGATCACCTCGGCGATGCGCGCGATGTTTTCCTTCACGCGCTTCGGGTTCTTGGTGTTCAGCGGAAGCACGATATGTTCGGCGCCGGCGCGGTCCAGCTCGCGCACCAGCGGGCCGCCTTCGGACACGACGAGCGCGCGCCAACCCGCGCGCACCAAAGCCGCGGCAACGTCGATGGTGCCGCGCTCGACTCCGCCGCTGACAAGGCTCGGCAGGACCTGCAGCACGGTCCTTTTCGATTGTGAAACGTCGTTCATACCCGTGTGTCGTCTCTTTCGTTCAGCAATCCGGGGCGCGCGCGGAAATGGGGCCGGATACCCATTCGCCTGCGCGCAATGTCAAAGTGCCCATGGTGCTGAGCGAATTGGTGTCTGACCCCATTTCCGCGATGTGACTACAATTCTTGTAGCAGCATCTCCGCCACTCACGATCATAAGTAGAAAGCACTCTAGTCTATTCGAAACTGAATAGGAAAAATCTCGTGCGCGTGATAGACCAAAAGTGGGCTGATTTCTGGGGTTATGCGTGACTGCGGCGTTGGAATTCCGGCGCGCCGATGGGGCGTCGATCGCTTACGAGCGCCACGCGGCGCGGGACCTCACAAAGCCCACCGTCGTTTTTCTGCACGGACTTCGGTCCGACAAGGGCGGCACCAAAGCCGAGGCCTTGACCCGGCATGCGCAGAGCCGTGGTTACGGACTGCTTCGTTTCGATATGTTCGGTCACGGGGCAAGCAGTGGCCGGTTTGAAGACGGCGGCATTTCGCGCTGGGTCGAAGATGCCGTCGCCGTACTCGATGAACTGACAAAGGGGCCGGTGGTCCTGGTGGGCTCGAGTATGGGCGGATGGGTCATGGTGAAAACCGCCATGGCGCGTCCGGAACGCGTGAATGGGCTGGTGGGAATCGCTGTGGCCCCGGATTTTACCGAGGACCTCATGTGGGCCGGTTTCGACGCCTCACAGCGCGATGCGCTGATGACGGCGGGCGCGGTCGAGCTTCCCAGCGAATATGACGATGGTCCGTACCGGATCTCGCGCCACCTCATCGAAGACGGCCGCAGGAATCTTGTCCTGCGGGACGTGGTGGATATCGGCTGCCCGGTGCGCTTGATCCACGGGCAGAAAGATACGGCGGTGCCGTGGGAGACATCCCTCAAGCTCGCCGCGCGGATCAAGGGGGGCGACGTGGCCGTGCATCTCGTGAAGGATGGCGACCACCGCTTGTCCCGCCCGCAGGACCTGGAACGTCTGTGCGGCTTCGTCGAAGAGTTGGTTGGGAAGGGATAGTTTCAGATGCGCGGGACTTTTGTGATTGCGGCGGCGCTGGCGCTCATGGCCGCGCCGGTGATGGCGGCCACGGGCAACGCGGCCTCGGCGCCGGCGCAGTCCCTTTCGCCCACGCCGAACCTCGAGAATCCCTCGCACACCTATGAAGTCTGCCTGATGACCGCGAAGAACGAACCCGAGAAGGGTTTCGAGATGGCCGGCAAATGGCTCACCCTCGGCGGCGGCGCGCCGGCCAAACACTGCGAAGCCATCGCGCTCATCGGCATGAAGGAATACGGCGAAGCCGCCACGCGCCTCGAAGCGCTCGCGGTCCTCAATGAAGAAGAATCCGTGCGGGCCGGCGTGCTTTCCCAGGCCGGCCAGGCCTGGCTGCTGCAGGGCGATCTCACCCGCGCGCTTGATGCGCAGACCAAGGCGCTCGAAGCCATGCCGGTGAAGAACCATCAGCACGCCTACATCCTGGTCGACCGCGCGGCCACCTACGCCGACGCCGGCAAATATCTCGAAGCCGTGCGCGACCTCGACGCCTCGCTCGCCATCGACGCGAAGAACTCCGATGCGTTGGCCTTCCGCGCCAGCGCCCGCCGTCATCTCAACGAGGTCGATGTCGCGCTCATCGACGCCGAGCAGGCGGTGGCGATGGATCCGCACAACATCATCGGCCTTCTCGAACGCGGCATCATCTACAAGCTGAAGAAGCGCGACAACGACGCCCGCCAGGACTGGCTGCGCATCATCCAGATCGCGCCGGACTCCGAAGCGGGCAAAGCCGCGCGCACCAACATCGAGCGCCTCGATGTGCTGGTCGAGACCGACGCGAAGAATAAGTAGCGATCCTTTTAATCCCTCTCCTTTCAGGGGAGGGAAAAGAAATCAAAAATCCAAATCGGCGTAGATCGCCGCCGGCGCGATGCCGGGGACCGTATCCTGCAACAGGCAACGGAAGCTGAACCGCGACTTGATGCGCACGTACCATTCCTTGGTCAGCGGATGGTCGGCCCAGGGCACGTCGCCCGAATAATCGATCAGCGACAGATGCGCCGCCGCCGACAGGTCGGCGTAGCTGATATCGTCGCCAGCCAGCCAGCTCCGGCGTTCGGTCAGCCAGGCGATATACTGCAGATGCGTGTGGATGTTCTCGCGGCCCGCGCGCAAGGCCCGGGAATCCGGCGCGCCGTTCTCGAACAGGCGCCGCGTCAGCTTCTCGCCGGCCAGGTGCTGCGTGACGTCGCGGTTGAACTTCTCGTCGAACCAGGCTGCCAGACGCCGCGCTTCCGCGCGGTCTCTTGGATTGCGGCCCAGAAGGTTCGTCTGCGGATAGACCTCTTCCAGGTACTCGCAGATTGCCTGGGTCCCGCACACGATCTGCTCGTTCTCGTCCACCAGCACCGGCAGATCGCCCGCCGGGTTCAAGGCCAGAAGCTCGTCGTCGGCGGTGAACGGATCGGCCGTCACCGCGGTGAACTCCAGACGCTTCTCATGAAGCGCGAGGCGCACCTTGCGGGCGGTCGGCAAAAGACTGTGGTGAAAGAGCGTGCGGGTGGTCATGGGATGCACGCTATTTAAAAGATCGGACGTGTCCGATCTAGGGCAAGATTACTTACCGGCGGTGTTGTAGATGGATTTGACCAGTTCGGTCAGGGTCACGCCGATTTTATCGCCCGAGGTGATGACGACTTCGCCCTTGGCGATCAGCACGTCGTTGGCGAAGATTTCCACAGGGTCGGACGTCCGCTGTTCCAGTTCCACCACGGCGCCGCGGCCGAGTTTCAGGAGCTGGTTGACGCGCAGGTTCGCCTGGCCGAGGACAACGGAGATGTCGACGTCGACGTTGTAAATCGCCTGGTGCGAGTCTTCTTGGTCTCTGTCGGCCATACCATCACCTTCGTCGGCCCACTATGCGCCCACGGTTCTGCGATTTCACCTTAAAGTTCTAATGGTTAAGAAGCCGTTAGGCCGTTCTCAGCTCGAGCGCCGCGGCCATCAGCTTCTTGGTGTAAGGGTCCTCGGGCGCTGCGAAAATCCGCTGCGACGGCCCGCTTTCACGCACCTTGCCGTCTTTCATGACAATGACTTCGTTCGCCAGCGCCCGGACCACCTTGAGGTCGTGGCTGATGAACAGGTACGCGAGGGCGTATTTCGCCTGCAGGCCCCGCAGGAGGTCCACGATCTGCGCCTGGACCGAGACATCCAGCGCACTCGTGGGCTCATCGAGCATCAGGAACTTGGGCCGCAGCACCATGGCGCGCGCGATCGCGATTCTCTGGCGCTGACCGCCGGAGAATTCATGGGGGTAGCGGTCCTGCATGGCGGGGTCGAGGCCCACGTCGCGCAGCGTCTCGGCCACCTGATCGCGCCGCTCGGCCGCTGTGCCGATGTTGTGGACCGCAAGGCCTTCGCCGATGATTTCGCCGATGGTCAGGCGCGGGCTCAAGGAGCCGAACGGATCCTGGAACACCACCTGCATGTCGCGGCGCAGGTTGCGCAGCTCCTGGCGCTTCAGGCCGTCGATGCGATGGCCCTGGAACCGGATCGGGCCTTCGCTGGAGATCAGACGCAGCAATGCGAGGCCCAAGGTCGTCTTGCCCGACCCGCTTTCACCCACCACGCCCAGGGTGTCGCCGGCTTTGACGGACAGGCTCACCCCGTCCACCGCCTTGATGTGCCCGATCGTGCGGCGGATCACGCCGCGCTTGATGGGGAACCAGACTTTCAAATCCTCCGCGGCCATCACTTCGGCGGCGCCGCTCACCGGCGCGGGCGGCGCGCCTTTCGGTTCGGCGGCGACGAGATGTTTTGTGTAGTTGTGCTGCGGCGTGCGGAACACGGTCTCCACATCGCCTTGCTCGACCACGTGGCCGTCTTTCATCACGCAGACCTGGCCGCCCAGCTTGCGTACGATGGCGAGATCATGGGTGATGAACAGCATCGCCATGCCGAGACGCTTCTGAAGGTCCTTCAGAAGATCGAGGATCTGCGCCTGGATGGTGACGTCGAGGGCCGTGGTCGGCTCGTCGGCGATGAGAAGGTCCGGGTTCTGCGCCAATGCCATCGCGATCATCACGCGCTGACGCTGTCCGCCGGACAGTTCATGGGGAAGCGCCGTCAGGCGTGTTTCGGCTTCCGGAAGACCCACAAGGCGCAAGAGTTCGAGCACGCGCGCGCGGCGGGCTTCGCCGTCCATGCCGCCGTGCACCTCCAGCACTTCGCCCACCTGCTTCTCGACGTTGTGCAGGGGATTGAGCGAGGTCATGGGCTCCTGGAACACCATGCCGACGCGGTTGCCGCGGATCTGGCGCATCGCGTCCTCGGACGCGCCGACGATCTCGGCGCCCTTGAACTTGATGCTCCCCCGGGGGTGGCGCGCACGCGGATAGGGCAACAGACGCAGGACGGACAGGGCTGTCACTGTCTTGCCGCTGCCGCTCTCGCCGACCAGCGACAACGTCTCGCCTTTGTGCAGCGTGAATGACGCGCTTTTCACGGCGGCGACTTCGCCGTCGCCCTGGCCGAAGCTGACGGCCAAATCCTTGATTTCAAGCAGCGGGGTATCGGTCATGAGAAGGTCTTGCGCGGATCGAGGGCGTCGCGCACGGCTTCGCCGACAAAAATAAGAAGCGTGAGCATGCCGGCGATGACGAAGAAGCCCGTCAAGCCCAGCCACGGCGCCTGGAGGTTCTCCTTGCCTTGCCGCAGAAGCTCGCCCAGCGAGGCCGAGCCCGGCGGCATGCCGAGGCCGAGGAAGTCGAGCGAGGTCAGCGCGACGACGGCGCCGGAGATGATGAAGGGCAGGAAGGTGACCGTTGCGACAACGGCGTTGGGGAGGATGTGCTTGGCCATGATGGTCACATCGTCCATGCCGAGCGCCTTGGCCGCGCGCACATAATCGAGGTTGCGCGCCCGCAGGAATTCGGCGCGCACCACCGGCACCAGCGCGGTCCAGCTGAACAGCAGCAGCACCAGGAGCAGAGTCCAGAACCCGGGGATGACGATGCTTGAAACGATGATCAGGATGAACAGCTGCGGCAGACCGCTCCAGATCTCGATGAAGCGCTGGAACGTCAGATCGAGCCAGCCGCCGAAATAACCTTGAACGGCGCCGGCCGCGACACCGACCACCGTCGAGACCAGCGTGAGCGCAATCGCGAACAGCATCGACAGGCGGAAGCCGTAGATCAGGCGCGCGAGGACATCGCGGCCCTGGTTGTCGGTGCCGAGCCAGTGCGCGGCCGACGGCGGGGCCGGGGCGGGCTGGCCCAGGTTGAAATCGATGGTCGCGAAGCTATAGGGGATCAGAGGCTCGATGATCCAACCGTCGGCGGCGATGAGATCGCGCAGGTACGGATCGGTGTAGTCGGCCGGTGTTTCGAATACGCCGCCGAAAGCCGTCTCCGGATACTCCCGGATCACAGGGGCATACAGTTCGCCCTTGAAGCTCACGAGCAATGGCCTGTCGTTGGCCACCAGCTCGGCGAACAGGGTGACGATGAACAAGACGGTGATGATGACGAAAGACCAGTAACCGCGTCCGTTGGCGCGGAAGTTGGCCCAGCGGCGGCGGTTCAGCGCCGACATACGTTGCGTGATGGAGCTCATGTATTGCGCGCCTCGAAGTCGATGCGCGGATCGACGACGTGATAAGCCAGATCGCTCACGAGGTTCAGAAGCAGGCCGATGATGCTGAAGACATATAGCGTGCCGAAGATCACCGGGTAATCGCGGTCGATGATCGCCTGATAGCCAAGCAGGCCCAGGCCATCCAGCGAGAAGATCACTTCGATCAGCAGCGAGCCCGTGAACAGCATGCCCACCAGCGTGGCTGGAAACGCGGCGATCACGATCAGCATCGCGTTACGGAACACATGGCCATACAGCACGCGGTTCTCGGTCAGGCCCTTGGCCTTCGCGGTCAGCACGTACTGCTTGTTGATCTCCTCCATGAAGGAGTTCTTGGTCAGCATGGTCAGCGAAGCGAAACCGCCGATCACCATGGCCAGGACCGGCAGCGTTAGATGCCAGAAGTAATCCAGAAGCTTTCCGCCAAAGGACAGGCTCGCGAAATTATCCGACGTCAGCCCGCGCAGCGGGAACCAGTTGAAGTAGCTGCCACCCGAGAACAAGACGATCAGTAAAATCGCGAACATGAAGCTCGGCACCGCGTAGCCGATGACAATGGCGTAGGACGTCGCGATGTCGAAACGGCTGCCGTCGCGTACCGCTTTCGCGATGCCCATGGGAATGGACACGATGTAGATGATGAGCGTCGACCATAGGCCGAGCGAAATCGACACCGGCATTTTTTCGACGATCAGGTCGCCGACATCGATCGTGCGGTAGAAGCTTTCGCCGAGATCGAAGGCGACATAGTTCTTCATCATGATGAAGTAGCGTTCGTGCGCCGGCTTATCGAAGCCGAATTGACGCTCGATGGATTTGACGAATTCCGGGTCGAGCCCCTGCGCGCCGCGATAAGCGCTGCTGGGCCCCGTGGAGGGCACGCGGCCCGCCATGTCGCCGCCGCCGCCGGTGAAGGCCGAGGTCGCGCCCGCGTCGATGCCGCGCAGTTGGGCCAGCACGCGCTCCACCGGGCCGCCGGGGGCCACCTGCACGATGATGAAGTTAAGCGTGATGATGCCGAACAGCGTCAGCGGGATCAGGGCCAGGCGGCGGATGATGTAAGCGAACAGCGGAAGGGTCCTAGGTCAGTCAGATCTCATGCTTGCGGATGCAAGCGGCGAGGTGAGGCCTTGTTGAAACGGCCGCGCCCGGCGCCGGTTCCAATGGTGGCACCGCTGACCGGCACGCGTCGATGGCAAAAGCGCAGCGGGGATGGAACGGGCAGCCCGGCGGAGGCGAGATCGGGCTCGGCGCTTCGCCCGGCAGTGGTTCCGATGTCCGGCGTTTGTCCGGGTCCGCGACCGGGATCGCCGACATCAGCACCCGCGTATAGGGATGGGCCGGCCGGGCAAAGACGGTTTCGGCCGGACCAATCTCTACAATGCGTCCAAGGTACATAATCGCGATGGAATCGCTGATGTGTTCGACCACGGACAGGTCGTGACTGATGAAGATGTAAGCAAGATTCCGCTCGCGCTGCAGGCGGACCATCAGATTGAGAATCTGGCTGCGCACCGAAACGTCGAGGGCGGACACGGGCTCGTCGGCGATCACAAGTTTGGGATCAAGCGCGAGGGCGCGCGCGACGCCGACACGTTGCCTTTGCCCGCCGGAGAATTCGTGGGGGTAACGGTCGAGCATCTCACCCGTAAGGCCCACGATCTCGAGCAGCGCACGCACCTTCTCGATCTGCTCGGCCTTGGTGCCGATTTTGTGCACTTCCAGCGGCTCGCGCACGATCTCGCCGATGGTCATGCGCGGGTTCAGGGACGAGTAGGGATCCTGGAAGATCGCCTGGATGTCCCGGCGGATTTGGAACAGTTCAGTCTTGGAGGCATTCGCGACGTCGCGTCCTTCGAACAGCACGCGCCCGCCGGTGGGTTCCTCCAGCCGCATGATGGTGCGGCCCAAGGTCGACTTGCCGCAGCCGGACTCGCCCACGAGTCCCAAGGTCTCGCCGGCCGCCACGGTGAAGCTCACGCCGTCCACCGCATGCACGTCGCCCACCTTGGCGGCGAAAACACCGCCGCGCACGGGGTAGTATTTTTTCAGGCTCTCGACGACCAGCAGCGGTGTATCGCTCATAACGCTTCTCCGCCGACGGGGAAGTGACAGGCGACAAGCCCCGCACCAACCGGGCGCAGTTTTGGGTCATCCGTAAAGCAACGCTTCTGATCCATCTCGCTCAAGGTCTTGCGCTTCCAACAGCGGTCCGCGAAACGGCAATGGGCCGGTGGATTCAGGAGTGACGGCACCACGCCCTCAATGGTCGGCAACTCGGCTTTCCTCAAAGCGCCCTTTTGCGGCAAACTCCGCAACAGGCCTTTGGTGTAGGGGTGCTGCGCGTTCTTGAAGATGCTGCGTACGTCGCCCTGTTCGACCACGCGGCCCGCGTACATGACGGCGACATCGTCGCACATCTCGGCCACCACACCCATGTCATGGGTGATGAACAGCACTGCCGCGCCCGTACGTTTTTGCAAGGCCCGGATCAGATTCAGGACTTGCGCCTGCACCGTGACGTCGAGCGCCGTCGTCGGCTCGTCGGCGATCAGCAATTGTGGTTCGCACATCAGCGCCATGGCGATCATCACGCGCTGCTTCATGCCGCCGGACAGTTCATGCGGATAGCTGCCGATACGCTGGGCGGGATCGGGGATCCCAACCGTCGCCAGCATCTCGATCGACTTCGCGCGCGCCTCGTCCCCCTTGAGCCCGAAGCGCAAGGCCAGCACTTCGCCAAGCTGCTTCTCGATGGTGAACACGGGGTTCAGCGAGGTCATGGGGTCCTGGAAGATCATCGCGATGTCCTTGCCGCGCAGGCGCGGTAGGTCTTCGCGTTTCAGGGCCAGGATATCGGCGCCGCTGAAGCGGATCTGTCCGCCCAGGATCTCACCGGGCGGCGAGGGTACAAGGCGCAGGATCGAACTCGCGGTCACGCTCTTGCCGCAGCCGGACTCGCCGACCAGTCCCAGTGTGCGGCCTTTCTCGACGCGCAGGGACACGGCGTCCACCGCGCGCAAAAGGCCGGCCTCCGTCGTGAATCCTACCGAAAGATTGTCGATCTCAAGCAGCGCCACGTTAATCCGTTCCCATCCTTTACTGCGTCTTTTGGCGTATGCCGTAGAAGTCTTTGTCGACCTCGGGATCGACCGGATAGGCCTTGCCCGCCTTTTTTGCCTCTTCCACCGCCGCTTTCTTCGCGGGGTCGATCCACTGCACCAGCCAGTCGGTCACATCCTCGCTGCGCTTGGGCAGATAGGTTTCCGGGAACTGCAGGTAATCCCAGTACACGATGCGCATGAATTTGATGTCCCAGAACGGGATGTAGAAGGCCTCGTCATGCACGGCATGATCGATCCCGTGCATGGCCTTCATGCGCGCATCGGCGTCGAGGTTCTCTTCGTAGGTCTGGATGGCGTCATCGACCTCTTTGGTGCCATAGCCCCAGAAGTTGTTGTTGTTCTTCTCGGTCTTGAAATAGGTGTGCAGATATTGGCGCGGGTCCGGATAGTAGGACGCGCCCATGGCCAGGAACGACATCTCGAATTTGCGTTCCAGCATTCTCTGGAAGGCCGCGCCCGGCTCCAACAATTGAATGCGTAAATCGACGCCCGCGCGGCGGAAGTCCTGCTGGATCACCGTCAGTGCCGCTTCGAGGTTCTTGGAATAGTGGATCATGGTGAACGTCGCCGGTTCACCTTTGTCGTTCACCAGGATGTCGTCGTCGTCGCTGCGGGTGAAGATCAGGCCGCGCACGGTGCGTTTGAGGGCCGCGAAGAAGCCCGTGCCGCCGATGTCCGCCGGGCGGTGGTATCCCGCCTTCGCCAGATACTCGCGCGCCTTGGCCGGATCGAAGGGCCGGGCTTTTACATCGGGGTTTTGGTAGATCGTGCCGTCGAAGAAGGAATTCTTCCGGTACGTCTCGCCGTAGAACAGGTTGCGGTTCACCCGGTCGTAATTGAACAGGTAATGCATCGCGATGCGGAAGTCGCGGTTCTGGAAGATCGGCGCCTGCAGGTTCATCTGCATGCCGAGAAGGCCCTTGGGTGTGTCGACCCACATGCGGGCCTTGTGCACCCAGCCGTTGCGCACTTCGGGCACGTCGAGCCCCTCGTACCACATCTTCGAGCCGACCGTGGTGACGTCGATCTCGCCCCGGCGCAGATAGTCGATCTCGCGTTCAATCGGCATCACGCGCAGATGGATCTCGTCGAAGTTATAGAGCCCTTTGAAATAGCGCTTCTTGTCGCCCCACCAATTGGGCACACGCTTGAAGGTGATCGATTCCCCGCGCCGCATGTCCGAGACAACATAGGGGCCGGGCACGACCTGCGGTACGTTGGTGGTGGCGTTCACCCAGTCCTTATCGACAGCGGGCGAGGCATGCATCGCCGTCGGCCACAGGCCGGCGTAGTCGTACAGCGGTCGCCAGCTCGCGCGCGTGCCGACGATGCGCAAGGTGTAGTCATCCACCCGATCGACCGATGTCAGATACTGCTCGGCATAGCTGTTGTAGAAGGGATCGAGAATGAACTTCGACTGCATCAACCGCCAGGTGAAGACATAGTCGTTGGCGGTGACCGGCCTGCCGTCGTTGAATTTGGCGTCGCGGTCTAATTTGAGGAAAATCGTGCGCTGGTCGCTCTGAACCGACCAGTGGGTGGCCAGCATCGGGATGAATTCATCCGTCGTCGGATGCTGCGCGACCAGGCCGCCGTGTTTATCCATCAGCGCGAAGGTGCGGTTCCAGGCGGAGAAGAAGTCATTCGAATTCGGGCCGATGAGGCGGAACGTCAGGGGATAGGCGCCGATGGCGGCCGTGAAGCGTCCGCCGCGAATGGCCTTCTCCGAACCGATCAAAGGCGCGGTGTCGTTGGTCTCCCACACGATATCCGGCGGCAGCGCGACGGGCGCGGCCTCGGCCACCAGTTTCTTCGGGTCGGCGTCGGACTGCGCGAACGCCGGCGTGTGAATGAAAGCAACGATGATCAGGACTGCATGAAACAGCATCCGCATGGCTATTCGTACCTTGCGTATTGCTTGGGATCGAAAGCCTCGCGCACGGACTCGCCGATGAAGGTGACGACGAGGAGCGTCAACGTGATGGCCGTGAAGGGCGCGAGGGTCAGCCAAAGCTTGTCGCGGTTATTGGCATCGAGCGCTTGATCGATCATCTCGCCCCAGCTCGGTGTCGGCGGCGGCAGGCCGTAGCCGAGATAATCCAGCGCGGTCAGCGAGAAGATCGCGCCCACGATCAGGAATGGCGTGAAGGTCACCAGCGGCGTCAGGCAATTGGGCAGCAGGTGCCGGAAGATGATGCGGGTGTGCGAGGCGCCATAGGATTTCGCCGCCAGGCAATATTCGCGCGTTTTCTCGCGGTACATTTCGGTACGCATATAGAAGGTGATGGTGATCCACTGGAACAGGGCCATGATCCCCAGCAGCATCCAGAAGCTGGGCACCATCAACGCGGCCAGGATGATCACCACATACAGAAATGGGATCGAGACGATGATCTCGATCACGCGCTGGCTGACGATATCGAAGCGTCCGCCGAAATAACCCTGCAGCGCGCCGATGAAGGTCCCGACGACCTGGCCGATGAAAACCAGGATCAGCGAGAAGAAGATCGAGATGCGAAAGCCGTAAAGCAGCCGCGAGGCCACGTCCCGCCCTTGCGTGTCGGTCCCCAGGAAATGTTCGCGCGCGGAATCCGGAGCGTTCGGCGCGGGTTTGGCGAGATGGGCAATGGATTTCAGCGTGCCCGCCATGGCGAGGTTGCGCAGTGTTCCGCCCGGCGCACGCTCAGGGTCCGCCAAAATCTTGTCGATCTCCCCGGTGTCGATCAAATCGGCTATTTCATCGAGGTTGTCGCGGCGGGCCAGCAAGCTCGCGCCCGCGCGGTCGCCCGCGCTCAAACGGGCCTGCACGTCGTTAAGGATCTCGGTGTACCAGAAGTCGCTTTGGAACGGGTCCCAAGGGATCAGCGGCATCACGACTTTATTGTCGCGGTTGGGATACTTGGCGACGACAGCGGCCGGATCGATGCCGGCTTGCGCGATCTCGCGTTCGTACTGTTCATGCTCAAAGCGCCATTCGCGCTGCAGGCGCAGGTAATCGGTTTCGAGGTCATCGGCCAGCCATCCCGGCGGGGGCGTTTGATTGAAGAACGCCATATTGAAGTAGGTGAACGTCGGGAAGTGGATCTCGCCCTTGTGGATCACCAGAAGCGCGCGGCTTTCCGCGAGATAGGGCGCGAAGATCGACAGCACGATCGCGGCCAGCAGGACGATCAGCGCGTAGTAGCCGCGTTTGATGCGGCGGAAGCGCGCGAAGCGGCGGCGGGTGATGGGGTCGAGTTTGAACCAGCCCATCTATTCGAACCTCACACGGGGATCGACGAAGGCCACGGCCAGATCGGAAAGAAGATTGCCCAGCATCAGGACCGCGCTGGAGATGACGAGGATGCCCATCACCACCGGGAAGTCGCGTGTCTGGATGGCTTCAAAGCCCAGAAGGCCGATGCCTTGGATGTTGAACACGCGCTCAATGAGGAAGCTGCCCGTCAGGAAGATGCCGAGCAAGCTTCCGATGGACGTGGCGATGGGGATCAGCGAGTTACGCAGCGCGTGCACGAACACCGCGCGCCGCCAATTGAGACCCTTAGCGAGAGCCGTGCGCACATAGTCCGCGCTCATGTTCTCAAGCAGGCTGTTTTTGACCAGCATTGTCTCGACGGCGAATGCGCCCACCAGATAAGCGACCAGCGGCAGGATGGAGTGCCAGACCACATCCGCGATCTTTTGCCCGAGGGTCATGCTTGCCGCGCCGACGGATTGGAATCCCCCTAAGGGGAACCAGTCGAATTGCACGGAAAGGATATTCACCATCACCGCGCCCAGCGCGAAGCCCGGCACCGCATAACCGATGAAGATCAGCGCCGAGGTCGCGTTATCGATCATCGTGCGGTGGCGGATAGCCTTCAGAATGCCGAGCGGGATGCAGATGGCGTAAATGAAGATGGTCGTGACGATGCCATAGTAGATCGAGATCGGTAGGCGTTCGGTGATGACGGTCAGGACCGGCTCGTTGTAGCGGAAGGACTGGCCCAGATCGCCGGTCATGGTCTTGCCCAGCCATTGGCCGTAAGCGACCAGGAACGGCTTGTCGAAACCGTAGTATTCCTCGAGGGCCTTCAACTGTTCATCGGGAATGACGAGCTGCGGACGTCCCGCCGCGACGCTGCGCGCGGCCTGTCCACCGCCCGCGCCCGCCAGCGACAGGCGAAGCTGGTCGATCTGGCCGCCCGGGACGAACTGGCACAGCAGATAAGTCGCGAAGGTGATCCCGAGGAAGGTCGGGATCATCAACAGAAGGCGGCGAATGACGTAGTCGCGAAGGGCCTGACCGCGGGATTTCAAGCGCGAGCTTCCTCCAAGTCCGGGATGCGCGGCACGCGGGTTATGCGCGCCGGCGGCGAAGGATCATGAAGAGCACCACAAGCGCCGCGGCTCCCGCAAGGGCCATCCTGAGGGCGTTTGAACTTCCGTCATCACTCTCATTGGGTGCGGCGTTGCGGTTGCGCAGGAAGGCCGCGACCTTCTCGGCCTTGTCCTTGTCTTCCCACCACAGGGCCGGATGCTGTCCGGCCAGCGGCGTGATGTCGGGGCGGGCAAGCTTGCCCGAGCGCGCCCACCATAATGTGGGCTTGGAATAGCTCGGCACCACATAGCGGCCCCAGAGCAGGATGCGGTCCAAGGCGTTGGTGTGGGCGACCAGGGTTTCACGTGTCGGCGACTTGATCAGCATCTCGACCAGTTCGTCCACGACGGGGTCTTTCACCCCGATCCAGTTCTCGCTGCCCTGGCGGTCGGCCGCCGCCGAGCCCCATTGCTCGCGCTGCTCGTTGCCCGGCGAATTGCTCATGCCGCCCCAATAGGGCTGCTCGGCCACCGTCATGTCGTAGTCGAACTCGTTCAGGCGGTTGAGGTATTGCGTCGGATCGAC
>JAYRTJ010000067.1:0-18333 GCA_041919675.1 Rhodospirillaceae bacterium
ACGAGACCGTCGAACTTGTCGGCCAACAAGCCGCCGATCGTCATCTGGCTGACGGCCTGCCCGGGCTTGAACGCTCTATCCTGGCGCATATAAGGCAAATAGGGCGCGATAAGGACGAGCTTTTGAACCCCAAGGGCCCGCAACGCGTCGGCGGCAAGCATGAGTTCGACGAGTTTTGCGTTTGGTTCGTGGAGAGAGCGGTATATGGCGACGACGCGCCCCGTCAACGGCTCTGCCGGCGTAACCGTAACCAACGTTTCTGCGTCCGGAAAACGATGGACATCGCACGTGCCGGTGACCGCACGGCATTTCTGTGCGAACGCGGCGGCTTGGCTCCCGCCGTCTGAAAACATGTAGACTGCGTCGGGAATCCACCGGTCTAGGGTATTAGCGGATATCGTACCCGGGTGCGTCATGCGCCATCTCCGTTGCAAACATGAAGTCGGTATCCACCGCCGCGTGAATTCGGTAGAGCGGCTCACCGGCCTTCACGCTGTCTCCCACCTTTTTAAGGAGGTCGATACCGGCGCCTTTCGAAACCGGCGCGCCCGCGAGGCGCGCGATGCGTCCGATGCGCTCGCAATCGATCGCTCTTATTACGCCCCCGGCGGCGGCGCAAATTTCCTTGTGGTGACTGCCAAGCGGCGTCGGGCACGGCGATGGCCCTTGAGCCTGCATGATATTCAGCATGGCCTTGAGCGCATCGCCGTTTTCCAGCGTCTTGCGGGCCAAAGGCAGGCCGTTGCCGCCTTTGAGCGCGGGATCGAATTCGAGGATCGCGCCGGCCAATTGCAACGCCCGCTCGCGCAAATCCTTGGGCGCGGCCGGATCGTTTCTGAGAATGGCCATGACGTCACGCGCTTCCAGAACAGGGCCGATCCCGCTTCCGATGGGCTGCGTGCCGTCGGTCAACATCACGTCGACATCGATCCTCATCGCGTGACCCACAAATTGAAAAAGCTTCCGCAACCGCGCGGCTTCGCGGGCGGACCGCACTTTTGCGGTTGGCCCTATGGGAATGTCGATCAAAAGATGGGTCGAGCCTGCCGCCGCTTTCTTGGAAAGAATCGAAGCCACCATCTGCTCCGGCGTATCGATCCCCAGCGGCCGTTCAACCGAGATCAGGACGTCGTCCGCGGGCGAGAGGTTCACATGGCCGCCCCAAACGAGACACCCCTTGTGTGCGCCCACGATGTCCTGCATTCGCGCCAAGTCGACGTCGACATTGGCGAGCATCTCCATGGTGTCGGCGGTGCCGGCCGCCGAGGTAATCGCGCGCGACGATGTCTTGGGGATCGGCAGTCCGCAGGCGGCGACAATCGGGACGACGATCATGGATGTGCGGTTCCCGGGAATTCCTCCCACGCAATGTTTATCCATGACCACTTGGAAATTGCAGGGCGGCCGGTTCCAGGCAATGCGCGTACCCGCGTTCGCCATGGCTTTGGTCAGGGCCAAGACTTCATCGCTGGTGAGAAATGCCGCGCTGGCGACCAGAAAAGCCGTGATCTCCGCCTTTGAGTATCGATGCGCGGCGATATCGCCGATGATTTCCGCAATCTCCGAGGACCGCAGCACTTCGCCGCGAATTTTTTGGCGCACAAAATCGAGGCTATGGGGCGGGCGCGCCAGATTCATCATGACCTGGCTTCCTTCCGGCTCCTTCAACGCATGAAATGCATTGGACGAAAGTCCCAGGCTGAAGGGATCGAGCAGATCGCCATTTTCGACGATATTGATGGTCGCAACGATGGTGCGGCCGGCCGGACCGCGAACTTCGATTTTATTGATGTTGGCGAATGACTCCGGTTTGTAGGCGGAACAGGCCGAACTTAGAAAGGCGACGTATTCACCATAGGTTTGCAGGCCGACCCGGCGCAGAGTCAGCGTCGGGTTGGACGGACTGGATAGGTCTGCCGTTTGCACGTTCACGCGGTCACCCCTTCAAGATGGCGCATTCAATCGACGGGGCCTTGGTATCACGTTGATTCTAATCAACGGCCTGGAGCCGCGCACGCGTTATCCTTAGACTGGTCCGATCGGCGAAATGTGCTCGGCTTTTGCGGTATCGGACCGATCAAGGAATCTCTCAGAGGTCTCATCGAGCAAAAAAATCCGAAGGCGCGCGAAACCTGGCGCGCGCGCCGGAGCGTCAGGCCGTCAGGGAGCATGGTTGACATGAGACGTCTGGACCTGATTTTGGCGGTCACGCTGCTTATTGCGTCCTCGCCGACCGCCAACGCCGCCCAACTCTACGGCGATGTTGAGCGCGGCCGCGAAATCGCGGGCCGCTGGTGCACCGGCTGTCATTCCACGGGCGGCACGCAGGATGATCGAATTCCATCACTCCCGGCGCTTGCAAGGAACCTGGCCGGTAGCGAACGCGCCATCCGCGCCTTCCTGATGCAGCCTCACCGGCCCATGCCCCCGCTGGAGATCAGTAATCAGCAGATTGAGGATATCGTTGCTTACCTGCACAGCCTGCCGGCCGCGGCTGCCCGGCGAACCGGGTCCGGCGCGAGTCCGTAGAAATACGGACGGGTAACCCACAAGTATCAGGACAGACCGTATCGGCGTACCCCTCGACCGTCGATTTTACCAATCAAACGGGGGCTCCCGCTATGTTACAGACCGTCATCCAGTCCCGCCACATTCAGGCTCCGCCGGCGGCTTGGTCTGCCCGTACAGCTCCCGACACGGTGAAAACCGCCCCGGCACGGTCTTTTGAGACCCAACTGACGGTTAAGGCCGGCGAGACCATCTTCCACGAGGGCGATGAAGCTCTCTACTTTTACAAGGTGCTTTCGGGTGCGGTCCGACTGGTAAAGGCCGTCGCCGATGGACATCGCCAGATCTGCGATTTCAACCTTCCCGGCGATCTGATCGGCTTCTCGAACGCGGCGGAACACGAATTTACGGCCGAGGCCATCCAGGACTGCACCCTAATGCGGTACCGCCGTAAGGATACCAACCACCTCATCCGCAGTGACGCGGCCTTTGCCTGCGAGCTTCAGGCGCTCACGGCGAAAGGACTGAGCAGCGCCTATGCGCACATGGTGCGCCTGTGCCATCGCTCCGCGCATGATCGCCTGGCATGGTTCCTGCTGGCGATGTCCGACCGCGCCGAAAACGACGATGGGTGGATTGATCTGCCGATGACGCGGGTCGACATCGCCGACTATCTCGGCCTCGCGCACGAGACGGTGAGCCGTGCGTTCACGCAGCTCAAGAAGTCGAGCGCTATCGTCGAGCCGACGCTGAACCGCATCAAGATCAATCGTGTGGCGCTCGAAGATAAACTCGACGCGGCCTAAGGATGCAAAATCACACTCATTCGCTCCCCTTCGCTCCTACCGGAATTAAAACAGTGAAGCGCTCTTATGAGCCCGGAATGAAAATCTCCTACGATCCGTCGTCCAAGCGGGTTGTCGTTGCCTTTCGTGGACGGATCACGGTGCTTCCAGATACTTTTGACAACGAGGCGCTAGGTACCGAAGCTGGAGAGTTTCATTGTCGCAGCCACGGTTGGAGCCCGGCGGATCACACAGGCAACAGATCCTTAAGAACCCTGTTCTGAGCCGCGCGCGCAACCAACCGCTTTTGGGAAGGACACGACAATGTCGATTAAGCACATTTTGCTCCCGCTCACGGGAGAGTCGAAAAGCGCGGATGCCGCGGTCTGCGGCTTGACGCTTGCCAAGGCCCTGGGCGCGCACATCACCGCCGGCTACGAGGACGACTTGGGGCCCATGTATGCCGCCCCGGATTACATGGGCACGGCGGCGGCCTACGGCATGTTTTATGAGCAGATGCAAAAGCTTCGTCAGGATCGGCAAAAACTGGCGCGCGCCCAGTTTGACCGCGCGGTGCTCGCGACCCACCTGCCGATCGTCAGCGATCCCGTTTGCAAACAAGGCTCGACGATGTGGCTCGACGATGAGGCCGGGAATTTCGCCCCCATAGCATCGCACGGAGCCCTCACGGACCTGGTTATTCTGGAATCGCCGGGCAGCCGGCGTAGCCCGCCCGCGTGGAATGTCGTCGAGGAAGCGTTGTTTGGCGCGCGTCGGCCGACGCTGATCGTCCCGCCGGGGACGACAGCGATCGATCTTTCACACGCCCTCATTGCGTGGAACGGAAGTTCGGAAGCGGCCAATGCGGTCGAGCGCGCGCTTGATCTGTTGCCGCCGGGCGCAAAGATCACGGTGCTTCAGATCGGAGAACTCAAGCCCGGTAGAATGTCATCGGAAAAGTTGGTGGACTACCTCGGATGGCACTGTTTTGAAGCGGACATGATCGAGCTCGAGGACCGCAAGAATCAGACCGCCCAGATCATCATCGATGAAGCGCGCCGGATTCGCGCCGGATTCGTGGTCATGGGCGCCTATACACATAGCCGCACCCGCGAGTTTTTGCTCGGCGGCGTGACCGATCATATGCTGCGCGAGGCGGCGTTACCGGTACTGATGGCGCACTAGGGAAACAACTCCATGTCCTTGAAGGTCATTACTTTGGAATTAGCCCGCAACCCGGGCGCACCGCACGGCGATGCCGATCATGGGTATATTTTTCGCGCGCCGCTCGACGCGCGCGGCAACTTCGACCGATTCCAATGGGCCGCGGTCAAGCAACTCTGCACGGTCCGCCGCATCGAAAAAGGCCTGGAAGCTGAAAGCGGCGTGCTCGTGCTGAACCGCCACGGCCAATGGGTATTTTCCTATGCCGTTGGCGACGAGGACGACGAGACCCTCTTTCGTCTTACCAAGCATCGCTTCCAACCCGGCGATTATGTGGCGATCACCGAACACGACGGCGTAGAACGGACATTCCGCGTTCGCTCCGTCGCGGACTGGCACCCGGATCCATCGGCTGTCGCGGCCGCCTCTTGATCGACCGGCCGGGCGCCTGATGTTGGATCGCGGACGCCGGCATTGACGGCAATCAACGTCGCCGCGCAACGATGACTTTTAGAGTTGCTGGGTTGAAAGCGTCCCAGGAGATCAAGATGTCTAGCGGCGAAATGGCTTATTTCGGTCTTGTGTTGTTCGTGTTTGCCAGCTTCATGGCCGGTCTTGGCTTTATTTCGATTTGGAGCCGGCGCCGGTCGTAGACCTTCCCGAAGATGGAATTATTCGTCGTCCGCGGCTCAAACGCGGCGAAGACTGAAACCAGGTGATGGGCCGGCGCGGTATTGGCCGCGTCCACGCCCGCTCCCTCATATGAATATGGCGTTGTCGTCAGGGTCCCACGCCCCCCGCGGGCCTCTGTTGACAATTTAGAGCGCCTGCAATTTGCTACTCCCCGCAGGACCGGCCGGCACTATAATGCCGGCGGATATGCGCAGAAACGACAGGGCCGGCGATGGAACAACCGCCGGGGGTATTGATATGTGCGCCGGCGGCCGCCGCGGGCGGGGGACCGACAAATGATCTGCTTTCACAGCTCGACCAGGGCTAGGCGGCGGTCCCTGGCGTGGGACGCTCCATGAGTGCCGGCGGCCTGCGCCCCGGACAGAACAGCGCCGAGGCGCTGCTGGAGGCCAACGAGCTTTTACGGGCCATCGTCGACAGTTCGCCCAGCGCTATCATCGGCCTGGACATGAATCGTTGCGTGACCACCTGGAACAACGCCGCGACGCGCCTTTACGGATATGAGCCTGCGGAAGTCACGGGAATGGCCTTTCCGGACGCCCCCCAGGATATGGCTGTTTTCGCAGCGCTGTTCGACCAAGTCCTCGACGGCCGCGTCATTCGCGACATACAAATCGAACGCATCCGCAAAGACGGCACCAAGGCGAGAATTCGCTACTCGGCGGCGCCGCTGCACGATTCCAAAGGCACGGTATGTGGCGTCATCACCCTGACGGAGGACATCGGCCGGCAACTGGACACCCTCGATGTCCTCAAGCAGCAAGAAACACGGCTGAGGACGGTGCTCGAGACGGTCCCCGACGCCATCATCGTGATCGACCAGCGTGGCCGGATTCAATCTTTCAGTTCGGCGGCCGAACGGCAGTTTAATTATTCCGCCGAAGAGGTCATTGGAAAGAATGTCAGCATCCTTATGCCCTCGCCGTACCGGGAAGAGCATGACGATTACATGGACCGATATCAAAAAACGCACGAGAAGCGGATTATTGGCATAGGCCGCGAGGTTGTCGGTCAGCGTAAGAACGGTTCGATTTTTCCGATGTATCTTTCGGTCGGCGAAGGCAAGCTGGGCGGGGAAAGTATTTACGTCGGGATCATCCACGACATTACGGCCCAGCAGACGACCGAACGGCAATTGCGTGAAATGCAAGATGAGCTCCTGCAGGTCTCGCGGCTGAGCGGTATGGGCCAAATGGCCTCGTCACTTGCACACGAGCTCAATCAGCCCTTAACCGGCGCGAGCACGCTTCTGCAGGCCGCGCGGCGCATGCTCGAAGTCGGCGACCCGGCCGCGATCGGGCGGGCGCGCGAGGCGGTCGAGAAAGCCGCCCAGCAGCTTCTGCGGGCCGGCGAGATCATTCGCCGGCTCAGGGAATTTGCATCCCGCGGGGACACTGAAAAGGTTGAAGTGCCCGTCGACACGATGATCAATGAGGCCATCGCGCTCGCGCGCATCAGCAACAAGTTCGGCAGCACCAAGGTCGAGGTCAATCTTGCGGAGACCCCGGCCGTTTTGGCCGATAAGGTCCAGGTCCAGCAGGTGATCCTGAACCTCTTGCGCAACGGTCTGGAGGCGATGGAGGGCGTGGCCAAACCGATTCTCACGGTTTCTACGCACCTGGTAAACGATATGGTCGAGGTCTCCATTTCGGACGTGGGTGCGGGGATTTCACCCGAGGTCAAAGAGAGGCTTTTTCAGCCTTTCGTAACGACGAAGCGGCACGGGATGGGCGTCGGCCTCGCGATTTGCCGCACGATCATCGAGGCCCACGGCGGACGGCTTGTCGCCGACGACAATCCGGCAGGCGGAACGGTTTTCCGCTTTACCCTGGCACGCGCATTTGACGAGGCCGACGATGGCGACAAATGATCCGATTGTAGTTCACCTGATTGACGACGACGACGGCGTTCGCGAAGGGCTCACCATTCTCCTCGCGGAGGCCGGATTCATGGTGCGTGCGCATAGGTCCGGCACGGAATTCCTCGAGGCCCTGCCCTCGGCCACGTCCGGCGTGATCATCAGCGACATTCGCATGCCGGGGCTCGACGGCCTGGAATTGCAGCAGCGCTTGAAAGCGGTGAACCACACGCTGCCGATCATTTTCATCACCGGTCACGGCGACATTCAGATGGCCGTTCAAGCCATCAAAGAGGGCGCCTCGGATTTCATTGAAAAGCCCTTTGACGACCAGGTCCTGATCGATGCGGTTCACACGGCGGTCAGGCGTCATGTTCCGGCGCCGGCAACGAAAGTCAGCGGCGAGGTCGCCGAACGGATGGAATCGCTGACGCCGCGCGAGAAGGAAGTTCTCGAATGCCTTGTGATCGGAAAGCTCAATAAAATCACCGCGCACGAGCTGGGCATGAGCATCCGGACGGTGGAAACCCATCGCGCGCGAATTATGCAGAAGATGCAGGCGCGAAGCCTGTCGGAACTCGTGCGGATGGTCTTGAGTCTGCAGGGATCTTAAGCGAAGAGATCGGCGCTCTGTTCCAACGCGCGTGACCGGCATTCCTCGCTTTCCACGATATGGAGGCTCTGCCTGAGGGTGGCCCATTGCTCCGGCGTGAGATACTTCTCCGCATAGCGGAAAACGAGTTCCTCCTCGGAAATGAAATGTCCGCGCTCATTGGCCACAAATGACCTGGCCGTTTCGGCGAGGTCATCGTCTTCGTGCGCCACGGCAAGCATGAAGTTTATGAACTCCTGTTTGCTGGCGTGGTGATCTTCGGACAAATCGAAGATATCGGCGCGGAAATTGGGCAGACGTTTCACAAGCTCCGTGAAGATCGCATCTTCGAGCGCGTGGTGGCGAGGAAAGCAGCATTTGCCGAGATAGTCGGCGATCGCTTTAAGACGCGGCATATCGGCCGGCGTTCCGGACTCGAGACGTGAACATTCCTCTTCAATCGCACAGAAGAGCCGTTCGCAGCGCCCGTGATCGTCCCGTAGGCGCTGGAGGACATCATTCGTCATCTTATGAAGCCATACCGAGACAAATCGAGCCGGAGATTGTGACCATGAGTAACCGCCGCCCCCAGGCTCGGCCTTGATTCGGATCAATGCAGAAAAATCCCAACTCCCCTCACCCCGGCGAAGCCGGGAGGGTGGGGGGCTTTAACCCGAGAGGGAGAGCGCGTCAGCGCGTGTTTGGAAGTGGTGGGCCCGCCCAGACTGGAACTGGGAACCAGACCGTTATGAGCTCCGTTTTCAGGCATTCATTTAATGTAGCACAAAAACATAGATCGCCGCATTAATTGTGCTACAATAATTAGCATGGAATTTGATTGGAGCGAGGAGAAGCGGCGCACGAATCTTGCCAAACACGGTTTGGATTTCGCACATGTAGGCTTGCTTGATTGAGAAGCCGCAACCCTTCGCGAAGACAAGCGGGCTGACGACGGCGAGCGGCGATACTGGGCCTACGGCCTTCTGCAGGGTCGGTTACATCTGGTCGTGTTTACGATACGCAGCAACAAGTTCCGAATTATCAGCTTCCGCAAGGCGAACCGTAGAGAAATGGAGAGATATGGCAAAGCGTAGAAAAAAGCCGCCGGCTTACGGTGTTCCCGACGAAGACATCCCGGAAATGACACTCGCTGATTTTCGTAGGGCCAAACCGGTGAAGGACGTCATGCCCGAATTAATCGCCGCTGCGAAGCGTATGCGCGGCCGCCCGCGCAGCGCCGATCCAAAGAAACACGTTTCGCTGCGATTGGACGCGAAGGTCATTGCCGGCTTCAAAGCGCAGGGGCCTGGGTGGCAGGGACGCATCAACGATGTGCTTGTCCGCTCCCTTGAGCGATCCGAGAAGCGCAAGCACCGTTGAGCGGGAGTTCCATTGTTATCGTGGCGTTCCTTAGGTGATGAACCTGGGCACTGTTGGATTAGCACCACCACATTACATCGCGCCCGGAAGCACGGGTGACGGATTTCTAAACGCCTGCAACGGACGGCGTTGCCGACCTTCTGTGGTGAAATTCGCGGCTCCGAGCCACCCTTGAAACGCCTCCCTCACCGTTGGCCACTCTTTGTCGGTGACAGCATACCATGCGGTGTCACGTGACCGGCCCTTGTAGATCACGGCCTGCCGAAAGAGACCCTCGTATGTGAAGCCAAAGCGTTCCGCAGCTCTTCGCGACTTCTCGTGCAATGCATCACATTTCCACTCATGCCTGCGGTACCCCAATTCGTCAAAAGCCCGCCGCATCATCAGATATACCGCTTCCGTCGCAGCCGGGGTGCGTTGTAAGGCCCGGGCAAATCTAATATCGCCTACCTCGATAACACCGTTATTTGGATCAATCCGCATGTGCGCCAATGTGCCCAAGGGCTTTCCATCAACGATGACACTGAAGTGCAAAGGATCTCGTAGGGTCGCGCTCTCTTCCGCCCAGCTGATATACGCTGCCTCAGTTTCGAAGGGGTCTCGCAGGAGATAAGTCCAGTCGCGCCAATCCCGAGCCTCTCGATAAGCGGCATAGAGGACAGGCGCGTGATCCGGATTGATTTTCTCGAGGCGGCAATACCTGCCTACCATCGGTTCATCAGACGGAAGGGCCCGAGGAGCCCAGTTCTCTACACGGGGCCCGATAGGTTGGCCGAAATCATTTATCCGCTCACTCATAGGCATCAGTTTCTCTGAAAGTTGGGCAAGTTTGCAAATCCCTTATGACCGGCGACATTTTACGAGTGGCCCAGTTGGTCCGCGCCCATCTCATGATGAATGGGAGTGCCGTAGGTGATGAAGCTGCGAACTGGGAGCTTATTGCAGCGATTGATCGCCCTCGCGTCCTTCCCGTAAGAAACAGAGGTCTAAAACCTCCAAGGTCGAATTATCATTGCTGACGTTAACCGGTGCGTCTGCCTTGGTATCCCGTCCGACCACTGCCACCTTGCAGCCGTCAGGTGAAAGCAAGGGCGGTTTGATATGCTTTTTCGGATAGAGATTTTGGAGATTTGTTCCTGTGTTGCGATAGATTCCGAAATATTCCGGGGACCACGACGCCCAATTTCCGGCGTACCCAGCAAAGAACGTCTCTCTAGCAGCGACAACTGGAGTGACTATAACCTCACTCCAACCGCCGTAAGGAAGACAGTGTTTTGCGACTTGGTTCGTTGCGAACTCAAAGGAATAAAACGGCCGACAATTAGTTTTAGCCCAGTCCTCCCATTCTGATCTTTCTGGCGGGCGCCCATTTCCAGTGTAAGCAACATCTTTGTAGAGAACTGCGCGTGTCCTATCGGCGGCCAGCTCCGCCTGGAACCATTCAAAGTTCTTGCTGTCGGTCGCCAAGTTCACCGTCTCTGCCGCACGCTTGCGTAAGGATTCAGGCGCGGCGTGTCGGTTCTCCAGGTTTATGTTCCAGTAAGGTAGATACTCCCCTGCCGTAATCGCCACGGCGGAGGAAGAGTCAAATCTGAAATAACTTTTTGTGAACTTTGGGCCGGGGCCCGTAGATTGGAATACCCCGCTGCTTGTCGTTAGAGGAATAATCTCGACGATCTCGCCTGAAGTCCCGGAATACACTTCGACGGGTTTGGACGTGATCTCCCATAAATACAGCGAGTCATTTCGCACGCCGTTCGCAGCTCGTAGGCTGCCCGCAAATGCGATCTTGTCCGCTGAAAGCCATACAACGGGATTGGAAAGCTCTACTCCCAGCAAGTTAGCGGCGTAAATCCGCGGCCGTGAAGCAGTTTCGGAAGACGCAAAAATAAATCCTGCTGTCAATATGAACAGGATGCCAGCCGCCCAAGGCGCTGCCCCACGAATTTTGCCGCCGTGCCGCATCCCGAAATCTGCTCCTACCTATCCACCTTAGGCCGCAAACAAATTAGCACGACAATGCCATTTCCTGCCGTGCCGGAAGGGATTCGAACTCCTATTCACTTACGCTGCACTTACGGGATCGAGGATGACTTCCCTGACAGCGTAACCCCTTGAAAACTTGGTGGGCCCGCCCAGACTTGAACTGGGAACCAGACCGTTATGAGCGGCCTGCTCTAACCAATTGAGCTACAGGCCCACCGTTGGGCCGCAGGCGCACGTCACGCCGGCGGAATGTCCTTCCAAAACAAAATGGCCGGCGTCTTTTTCAGGCGCCGGCCGTTCAACCTTTTAAACGCTTCCGAACCTTAGTTATCGAGGAAGCTGCGCAGCTTACGCGACCGGCTGGGGTGCTTCAGCTTACGCAAGGCCTTGGCTTCGATCTGGCGTATTCGTTCGCGCGTGACCGAGAACTGCTGGCCGACTTCTTCCAAAGTGTGGTCGGTGTTCATGCCGATGCCGAAGCGCATGCGCAGCACGCGCTCTTCGCGGGCCGTGAGGCTGGCGAGGACACGGGTCGTGGTTTCACGCAGGTTCCCGTGGATCGCGGCATCGAGCGGCTGCACCGCGTTCTTGTCTTCGATGAAGTCGCCGAGGTGGCTGTCTTCCTCGTCGCCGATCGGCGTTTCGAGGGAGATCGGCTCTTTGGCGATCTTCAGGACCTTACGCACCTTCTCCAGCGGCATCTGCAGCTTTTCCGCCAATTCTTCCGGCGTCGGCTCGCGGCCGATTTCGTGCAGCATCTGGCGGCTGGTGCGCACCAGCTTGTTGATGGTTTCGATCATGTGCACGGGGATACGGATCGTGCGCGCCTGGTCGGCGATCGAACGCGTGATCGCCTGGCGGATCCACCATGTGGCGTAGGTCGAGAACTTGTAGCCGCGGCGGTATTCAAACTTATCCACGGCCTTCATGAGGCCGATGTTGCCTTCCTGAATGAGATCGAGGAACTGCAGGCCGCGGTTGGTGTACTTCTTGGCGATGGAGATGACGAGGCGCAGGTTGGCTTCGATCATTTCCTTCTTGGCGCGCGAGGCTTCGCGTTCGCCCTTCTGCACCGTGTTCACGATGCGGCGGAACTCGGCGATGGAGACGCCCGCTTCGCCGGCGATGGTCGAGATCTGCGCGCGCAGGTCTTCGATCATCGGCTGGTACTTGGTCGCGAACTCTTTCCAGCCCTTGGTGGTCAGCTTCTGGACGCGCGCGACCCACTTCGGATCGAGCTCGCTGTTGTAATATTCGTCGAGGAATTCCTCGCGCTTGATCTTGCACTTCAGCGCGTAGCGCAGGATCTGACCTTCAAGCCCGAGCAGCTTGCGGTTCAGATCGTTCATCTGCTCGACGAGGCCTTCGATACGGGCATTGTTGAGATGCACCGCTTCCATCAGCTCGACGAGTTCCAACTTCAGCTTCTGGAACCGGCGCTCGACGGTCTTGTCGATTTCCTGGCCCTGCTGGAGGGTGATGAGACGCGCTTCCTGGGACTTCTTGAGTTTGCCGTAGGTCGCCGCGATCTTCTCGAACGCTTCGAGGACCTGCGGCATCAGTTGGGATTCCATGGCGGCAAGCGAAACAGCCGCTTCGTCGTTTTCATCCATGGACGGTTGGCCGGGCATGCCGCCCGGAACGCCGCCCGGCGCGGCCGGCGCGGCGCTGCTGGGCGCCGGCGCCGCAGCAGCCGGGGCGGCAGGACGCGCACCGCCATTGGCCGGCGCGGGGCGCTTGTTGCCGCCTTCCGATTCCTCGCCGTCGGCCGGTTCCGACACCACGTCGACTTCGAGATCGGCGTCGGAGGCAAGATCGCTCGAGCCCGCGCCGTAGGTGGCGTCGAGATCGATGATGTCGCGCAGCAGCATCTTTCCGTCCTGCAGCGCGTCATGCCAGGCCAGCAGCGAGCGGATGGTGATCGGGCTTTCGCAGATGCCGCCGATCATCATTTCGCGGCCGGCTTCGATACGCTTGGCAATCGCGATTTCGCCTTCGCGCGACAAGAGCTCCACCGAACCCATCTCTCGCAGGTACATGCGCACGGGGTCGTCGGTACGGCCGACGTCGTCTTCGTCGATATTGCCGCCGCTATAGGCTTCGGACTTGGTTTCGCCTTCGGCGGCTTCCGCGCCTTCCTCGGCTTCCTGCTCTTCGCCTTCGACGACGTTGATGCCCATTTCGGACAGCATCGACATCGTGTCTTCGATCTGCTCGGAGGTCATTTCCTCCGAGGGGAGAGCGGCATTCAGTTCGTCATAGGTGATGTAACCGCGCTCTTTGGCCTTCGCGATCAGCTTCTTGACGGATGCATTGGTCGAATCGAGCAGCGGGCTATCGCCGGGCGCCGCCGGAGCCGCGCCTTCTTCTTTCGCCTCTTCGCCGGGCGCTTTAGCTTTCGTATTTAACTTCATACCTTCCTGGGGCTTCTTGCCGGCCACCGGCGCGGGGGGCGCCTTGGCTGCAGCGGCTTTTGCCGCTGCGGCGATCTTGGCCGTCGCGCCTTTTTCCGGCGCTTTTACTGGGGCGGCTGTTTTGGCCGCCGGTTTCGGGGGGGCGGATTTCACAGGTGAGGATTTCACGGGTGAGGATTTCACGGGTGAGGATTTCACGAGTGACGACTTCACGGGTGTGGATTTGGCGGCAGGCTTGGCGGCGGGCTTAGCAGCCGCTTTCGCCGGCGCCTTGGCGGACGCCTTGCTTGCCTTCGACGATTGTTTTGCTGACTTCGGGGCCGCTTTCGCCGCCATCGCTACACCCATAACTCCACGCGGAAATCTCGCCGGTCATTCCGCCGGCTGTCCGCCGTGTGCCTTTGTTTTACGATAATTAGCTCTGCCGATCTCAAAGTTCGTCGCTGTCCTCGTCTCCAGGTGGGCGCACCTGCCGTTGCAGGGCCTCGAAGACCGCGAGTGCGTGTTCCGAGGGATTCTCCGCCAGTTCCAATTCCGCCCGCTTGAGATCAGCTTCTAAGTCGGCCCGCTGGCACAGAGCAAACGTATGATCCCACCCACTGATCGCTTGCTCTTTGGGTGCCGTTGGACGGGCGAAGCCCGCGTGCACATAAGTATTTGAATTTAATAGAGTTTCGAGTTCGGCGGCAAACCCTGTGTTGGCTAGGTGGGCCTGAAGACCGCCGAAATCAAGCTCTGGGTCTTGGGCGACGTGGATTAATGCGGTTTGGCGCAGCAAGTCAAGGCGCGAGTCGGCAAAATCCAGGCGGCCCAGGCGCTCTTCCACATGGTCGAAAATATCGGGGTGAGTCAGAAGGGTAGCCAGCAGAATCCGTTCCCGGACTTTTCGGGCACTGTCAGGGTCCCCGGACGTCCGGGGGGGCGGGAATCCGGCAAAGCGTCCCGGAGTCGCACCCTTCTGTCCCGAAGCGGGCCGGAAACCCTTGCCTTTACCGCCCGCAAATCCGCCGCCCTGGCCGCCGGCGGCGGCCCGAGGCGCCCGGAACAGCTCGAAAAGCCGGTTCCGGAAGTGTTGGCGGTACTGGGCCTGAACGCTTTCGTCGCCGATGACGCCGGCTTTGGCCTGGGCCGCCCGTTCGAGCCCGGCGCGCCGTTCGGGGGTGTCGGCCGGGTTCTGGGCCAGAAGCTGCTGCCAGACGACCTCGGAGAGGGGAACGGCGGCGCCGAGCACGGCCTGCATGGCCGCGGCGCCCTCGCGCCGGCAGATGTCGTCGGGATCCTTGCCGGCCGGCATCATGGCAAAACGCAGCGAAAGACCCGGCTTCAGCAGCGGGAGCGCCCGCTCCGCCGCCCGCAAGGCCGCGGCCCGGCCCGCCCGGTCGCCGTCGAAACACAAGATGGGCTCGGGCGCGAGTCGCCAGAGAATAGCCAGCTGTCCTTCCGTCATGGCGGTGCCGAGCGGCGCGACGGCATGGGTGAACCCGGCCTGCGAAAGGCCGATCACGTCCATGTAGCCCTCGGCGACGATGACGTCGCGCTTGTCGCCCGCCGGCGCGCGCGCCAGCGAGAAGTTGTAGAGCATCTGCCCTTTGTGAAAGAGCGGCGTGTCGGGCGAATTGAGATACTTGGGCTCGCCTTCGCCCATGACGCGGCCGCCAAAAGCAACCGGACGCCCGCGCATGTCGAGGATCGGGAACATCACGCGGTCGCGGAAGAAGTCGAAGGACTCGCGCCCCTCTTTGCCGGGCGACACCAGGCGCACGTCCAGAAGCAGATCCTCTTTGACGCCGCGCGCGGTCAGCTTGGTTTTGAGCTGGTTGCCGTTCGGCGCATACCCCAAGCGGAAGCGCTTGATGGTCGCGTCGCTGAGGCCGCGGTTACGCAGGTATTCCAGCGCGTGGCGCCCGTCCGGCGCATGCAGCATCTGTTCGAAGAAGGAGCACCCCGCCTCGGCGGCCTCGCGCAGCTTGGTTTCGCGCGCGGCTTCGGCGGCGTCCTGCGGCGTCGCGCGCGGCATCTCCAGCCCCGCCTCTTCCGCCAGGCGTTCCACCGCCTCGACGAACGACAGGTTCTGGGTCTTCATCAGGAAGCTGAAGATGTCGCCGTGCTCCTGGGTCGAGAAGCAGTGGTAGAAGCCCTTCTCGTCATTGACCGTGAAGGAGGGCGTCTTTTCGTTGGAAAACGGCGACAGGCCCACGTACTCGCGTCCGCGCTTGATCAGGCGTACGCGACGCCCGACCACCGAGGACACCGGCAGCCGGGTGCGGATATCGTCGAGGAAGTTCGGCGGAAACGCCATAAGGCCTCAACCTCGGCCGGGGCGGCGGATCAGGCCCCGAGCTGCTGCTTCACGACGCCGGAGACTTTCGAGAAGTCCATCAGCCCGGTGTATTTTTCCTTCAGAACGGCCATCACCTTGCCCATGTCCTTCACGGACGCGGCGCCCGAGGCGGCGACGGCTTCTTTAACAGCCGCGACCACTTCGGCCTCGTCCATCTGCTTGGGCATGAAGCTCTGGATGATCTCGATTTCCTCGGCTTCCTGCTTGGCGAGCTCGGGACGGTTGCCCTTCTCGAACATCTCGATGCTCTCGCGGCGCTGCTTGATCATCCCGTTCATCATTTGCAGGATTTCGGGCTCGCCGATGCCTTGCGTATTCCCCGACGGGCGGGCGTCGATGTCTTTGCTTTTCAAGGCGGCGAGGATCAGGCGGATGGTGGACACCCGGCGCTCTTCCTTCGCGCGCATGGAGTCCTTTAACGCATCGGCCAAACGGGTGCGCAGCATGTTTATGTACTCGGATTTCTATTGCGGAAAGAGTCAGCGTAGCGCGATTCGCGCCGGTTTTGCAAAAGCTTCACGCGTCTAAAACCATACTTATAGTTCACATTGCCTGCCGTCGGCCCAAACCCTTGACTCACCGGTTCGCTTTGCTTACACCGCGCCGGATAGCGTGCGTTTTCGCCCGCGCGCCATCCAAACATACGACGACCCGTTCCAAACTGCCCAGCCGCGCGCCACGCGGAAGGGCGGTTCGAATGAGCGCAAACCTGAAGCCGAGTTGACCCGACCGATGAAACAACCCTCCGGTGCCACGGCCGTTCTCGTTCTTGACGACGGGGAAGTCATTTGGGGGCGGGGAATCGGCGCCGCCGGGGCAAAAGTCGGCGAAGTGGTCTTCAACACGTCGATCACGGGTTATCAGGAAGTCATGACGGACCCGTCTTACGCGGGCCAGATCATCACCTTCACCTTCCCGCACATCGGCAACGTCGGCGTCAATCCGGAAGATCTCGAGAGCATGACGCCCGCCGCCCGCGGCTGCATCGTGCGCGACGACATCACGGATCCCTCCAATTACCGCTCGGCCCAGCACCTCGACACGTGGCTGCGCTCGAATGATCTCATCGGCCTGTCCGGCATCGACACGCGCCGCCTGACCCGCCGCATCCGCGCCAAGGGCGCCCCGAACGGCGTCATCTGCCACGAACCGTCGGGCAAGTTCGATTTAGAGGCGCTTAAAGCACAAGCCAAGGCGTTCCCGGGCCTCAACGGCATGGACCTCGCCAAGGAGGTCTCCTGCAGCCAGACCTACACCTGGTCGCAGACCCTGTGGTCGAAGGAAAAGGGCTACGGCGATCTCGAGAAGGACGGCAAAAAAGCCGCGTTCAATGTCGTCGCCGTCGACTACGGCGCCAAGCGCAACATCCTGCGCTGCCTCGCCGACGCCGGCTGCAAAGTCACCGTCGTCCCCGCGACCTCCACCGCCGAGGACATCCTGCGTCACAATCCGGACGGCGTGTTCCTCTCCAACGGTCCCGGCGACCCGGCGGCCACCGGCGTATACGCCGTGCCTGAAATTCAGAAGATCATCGCCACGGGTAAACCGGTGTTCGGGATCTGCCTTGGCCACCAACTGCTCGCGCTGGCCTTCGGCGCGAAGACCTACAAGCTCCAGCTCGGCCACCGCGGCGCCAATCAGCCGGTGAAGGACCTGGAGACGGGCAAGGTGGAGATCACCTCGCAGAACCACGGCTTCTGCGTCGACCGCGCGACGCTGCCCAAGAACGTGGTCGAGACCCATAAGAGCCTGTTCGACGGCATCGTCGAAGGCATGCGCGCCACCGACAAGCCGGTGTTCAGCGTGCAGTATCACCCCGAGGCCTCTCCGGGCCCGCAGGACAGTCATTATCTGTTCCATCGCTTCACCAAGCTGATGACCGATCAGAAAAAGGCGCAGTAAGCCGATGCCGAAGCGTACAGATATCAAGAGCATCATGATCATCGGCGCCGGGCCGATCGTCATCGGCCAGGCGTGCGAGTTCGACTACTCCGGCGCGCAAGCGTGTAAGGCGCTACGCGAAGAGGGTTACCGCGTCATCCTTGTGAATTCGAACCCCGCCACGATCATGACCGATCCGGAGATGGCGGACGCGACCTACATCGAGCCGATCACGCCGGCCATCGTCGAAAAGATCATCGCGAAAGAACGCCCCGACGCCCTGCTGCCCACCATGGGCGGCCAGACGGCGCTGAACACGGCCATGAAGCTCGCCGACAGCGGCGTGCTCGCGAAGTACAACGTCGAGATGATCGCGGCGAAGCGCGACGTCATCATGAAGGCCGAAGACCGCGAGCTGTTCCGCGACGCGATGAGCAAGATCGGCCTCGAAAGCCCGCGCAGCGTCATGGTGAAGTCGCTGGAAGAAGCGCGCGAAGCCATGAAGTTCGTGGGCCTGCCCGCGATCATGCGCCCGTCCTTCACCCTCGGCGGCGAAGGCGGCGGCATCGCCTATAACACGGAAGAATTCGAACACATCGTCGGTACCAGCATCGCGGCGTCGCCTGTCGGCACCGTCCTCGTCGAAGAATCCGTGCTCGGCTGGAAAGAATACGAGATGGAAGTCGTCCGCGACAAGGCGGACAACTGCATCATCATCTGCTCCATCGAGA
>JAYRTJ010000068.1:0-17403 GCA_041919675.1 Rhodospirillaceae bacterium
GCTGGAAGGCCTGCATGAACTCGGCGCCCACCGCGCCGTCGACCGAGCGATGGTCGCACGACAGCGTGCAGGTCACGACATTGGCGACGACCATCTGGCCGTTCTTCACGACCACACGCTCCTCGCCTTTGCCGACAGCCATGATGCCCGACTGGGGCGGATTGATGATGGCCTGGAACTCGCGGATGCCGAACATACCCAGGTTGGAGATCGAGAAACCGCCGCCCTGGAATTCGTCGAGTTTGAGTTTCTTCGCCTTGGCGCGCGAAGCAAGGTCGCGCATCTCGGTCGAGATCTGCGCCACGCTCTTCTGATCCGCGTTGCGGATGATCGGCGTGATGAGGCCGTCCGGCGTTGCGACAGCCACTGAGATGTCGACATTCTCGTACAGAAGCACGGCGTCGTCGGTCCAGCTCGAGTTGACCTGCGGCACCTTGCGCAAGGCCAGCGCGACGGCCTTGATCACGAAGTCGTTCACCGACAGCTTCATCTCGCCTTCGGCGCGCTCGTTCAGCTTCTTGCGCAGCGACAGGAGTTCGTCGATCCGGCAATCGAGCGACAGATAGAAGTGCGGGATCGTGCTCTTGGCTTCCGTGAGACGCTTGGCAATGGTCTTGCGCACGCCGCTGTTCGGCTGCGCCTTGTACGGCTGGCCAAAGATATCGACGGTGCCCGAAGCGCCGGCGGCGGCCGGCTTTCGCTTCACCCCGCCGGCGACGGCGCGCTCGACATCCACGCGGACGATACGGCCGCGCGGGCCGGAGCCCGTGAGATCGGCCGGATCGAGCCCCGCGTCTTTCGCCAAGCGGCGCGCGAGCGGGCTGATGAAGATGCGTTCGCCTTTCGCCTTGGCAGGGGCGGGTACGGCAGCCTTGGGCGCCGGCGCGGCTTGCGGCGCCGGCGCCGGAGCCGCGGCCGGTTTCGCTTCAGCTTGCTGCGGCGCGGGCGCCGGAGCCGCGGCCTTGGGCGGCGGCGCCGCGCCCATCTTCTCGCCTTCTTCGAGCAGAACGGCGATCGGTTCGTTGACCGAAACCTTCTCGGTGCCTTCCGGGATCAGGATCTTGCCCAGGACGCCCTCGTCCACGGCTTCCATTTCCATGGTCGCCTTGTCGGTTTCGATTTCGGCGATCACGTCGCCGCTCTTGATCTTGTCGCCTTCTTTCTTGAGCCACTTGGCGAGCTTGCCCTCGGTCATTGTGGGCGAGAGCGCCGGCATCAGGATTTGTGTGGACATGGGGCCCTCGCTTCAGCGGTACATGGCCGCTTTCGCGGCGGCGACAATGTCTTCCACCTGCGGCAGCGCCATGTGTTCGAGGTTCGCGGCGTACGGCAGCGGCACGTCCTTCGCGCAGACACGTCCCACCGGCGCGTCGAGATAGTCAAACGCCTGCTCCATGACGAGCGCGGCGATTTCCGAACCGATCCCGCAGGTGACCCAACCTTCTTCGCAGTTCACGAGACGGTTGGTCTTCTTCACCGAGGCGACGATGGTGTCGATGTCGAGCGGACGGATCGAGCGAAGATTGATGACTTCCGCGTCGATGCCTTCTTCGGCCAGCTTCTCGGCGGCCTTCAGCGCCTTGCCCACCATGATCGAGTACGCGGTCAGGGTGATGTCCTTGCCGGGGCGCTCGATCTTGGCCTGGCCGATCGGAACCACCAGTTCGCCTTCCGGAACCGGGAAGCTCTGGCCGTACAGGATTTCGTTTTCGAGGAAGATCACCGGGTTCGGATCGCGGATCGCGGCCTTGAGAAGGCCCTTCGCGTCTTCGGCCGACCACGGCGAAAGAACTTTAAGACCCGGTACATGCGCGTACCAGCTGGCGAAGTCCTGGCTGTGCTGCGCGCCCACGCGCGCCGCGGCGCCGTTCGGACCGCGGAACACCATCGGGCTGCCCATCTGACCGCCAGACATGTACAGCGTCTTGGCGGCCGAGTTGATCAGGTGATCCATCGCCTGCATGGCGAAGTTGAAGGTCATGAACTCGACGATCGGCTTCAGGTTGCCGAACGCGGCGCCCACGGCGAGGCCGGCGAAGCCGTGCTCGGTGATCGGGGTATCGATCACGCGGCGCGCGCCGAATTCCTGCAGCAGACCCTGGCTGACTTTATAGGCGCCCTGATATTCGGCGACTTCTTCACCCATGAGGAACACGCGGTCATCCGCGCGCATTTCTTCGGCCATGGCGTCGCGCAAGGCTTCGCGCACGGTCATCATCTTGGTCGGACCCGTCGGGATGCTGCCCTGCGGGGCGACCGCCGCGGGCGGCGGCGGAGCGGCTTGCGCCGGGGCTTTCGTTTCCTGCGCGGGCGCGGCTTCGGCCTTCGGCGCCGGCGCGGCGGCGGTCGCGTCCTTGATGTTCGCGGCGCTTTCGCCTTCTTCCAGCAGCACGGCGATCGGCACGTTCACCGCGACACCCTCGGTGCCTTCGGCGACGAGGATCTTGCCCATGACGCCTTCGTCCACGGCTTCCATTTCCATGGTGGCTTTGTCGGTTTCGATCTCGGCGATCACCTTGCCGGTCTGCACTTTGTCGCCTTCCTTCACGAGCCACTTGGCAAGCTTGCCTTCGGTCATGGTCGGCGACAGGGCGGGCATCAGAATCTGAACGGACATATCTACACCCTCCCCTTAAGCGACCAGCACGTCGGTCCAGAGCTCCGACGCGTCGGGCTCGGGGCTCGTCTGCGAGAACTCGGCTGCGGCGATCACGATGTCCTTGATCTCCTTGTCCATGGCCTTGAACGACTCTTCGTCGCCGGCTTTCATGGCGATCAGCTTCGCGCGAAGTCCGTCGATGGGATCATGCTCGGCGCGCATCTTCTCCAGTTCTTCCTTGGTGCGGTACTTCGCCGGGTCGGACATGGAGTGGCCGCGATAACGGTAGGTCTTGGCTTCCATCAGCACCGGGCCGTTGCCCGCGCGGATGTACTCGACGGCTTCGAGACCGGCTTCGCGCACCGCCAGCACGTCCATGCCGTCCACGACCATCGTCTTCATCTTGTAAGGCACGCCGCGCGCGGCAAGATCGCCGCCGGCGGTCGAACGCTCGACCGAGGTCCCCATGCCGTACTTGTTGTTCTCGACGATGAACAGCACCGGCAGCGACCACAGCGAGGCCATGTTGAAGGACTCATAGACCTGGCCCTGGTTGAAGGCGCCGTCGCCCATGTAGGCCATGGCGAGACCGCCGTCGCCCTTGTACTTGTGCGCGAACGCAAGGCCCGCGCCGATCGGCACCTGCGCGCCGACGATGCCGTGACCGCCGTAGAAACCTTTCTCGCGGCTGAACATGTGCATCGAGCCGCCCTTGCCCTTGGAGTAGCCGTCCTTGCGGCCGGTCAGCTCGGCCATGACGCCCTTCGGGTCCATGCCGCAGGCCAGCATGTGGCCGTGATCGCGGTAGCTGGTGATGATGGAATCGCCCGGCTTGCAGCAGGACTGCAGACCGACGACGACCGCTTCCTGACCGATGTAGAGGTGGCAGAAGCCGCCGATCAGGCCCATGCCGTAAAGCTGGCCGGCGCGTTCCTCGAACCGGCGAATGAGAAGCATCTCCCTATAAAAACGCATCAGCATCTCTGCCGAGGGTTTTTCGGTGGCGCCTTTGGACGCCGGCTTCTTTATGGCCATCAAATCTCTCTCCCGTTGGATCAGTCCCATCGAAGGCCCGGAGTCTGCCAGCGTGTGCACTGCACGGCCAACCGCAAAGAGATATAAGTGTTTGTTATTCCGCATCTTTCGCAATGCGGCGGACATTTAGTTGCGACATAAAGCGCGTCAAAATAACTTTGTTTCGTTCGATAATGTCAATTTAAATCGCTTGCTATTTAAATGCCCGAATCGCGAGGGTCATTAAAATATCAAGCTATATACTTGTTACGGAGTTTGAGAGTCCGCGGCCGGATCCGGGACGATCAGATCGCCCTTGCCGACGACGCCCAGCATGGCGCGGGCGCGCTCTTCGAGCATGTCGCGGTCGAGGCTCTCCGGGCGCAGCAGGCTGACGCGGTGCTCGATCTTCCGCTTCTCGGCGGTGACGGCGGCGAGTTCGTAGTCCGCCTTCTCGATCTCGTAGCGCAGATTCCACCACGCGATGAGACCACGGTCGCCCTGAACGGCGTGATAGCCGAAGTAGGTGATCAGCGCGATGCCGGCCAGCGGGCCGAACACCTGACGAACCCTCGAACGGAGATTGTCCTTACGCGTGATCATGCACATAGAGAATCACGCGCGACTCGCAGGGTCAATGTGGCAAAATTGACTCACAGCAAGGGCGCGCGGGACTCAGAATGATTCGGCCGAAAACAAGCTGAACGCGAGTAGAAAACACATCCGTCGTCCCGGCGAAGGCCTCCTTAATACCGCGCTTCTTTTTAAACGCAGGGCCGCCGTAAACGGCCGCCCCGAGCGCGCAAGCGCGACCGAGAAAAACGAGGCCTTAATACCACGCTCCTTTTTAAACGCAGGGCCGCCGTAAACGGCGGCCCCAAGCGCGTAAGCGCGACCGAGAAAAACTAGGCCTTAATACCCCGCTTCTTTTTAAACGCAGGGCCGCCGTAAACGGCGGCCGGCCCCAATTCGCCTTCGATGCGGATGAGCTGGTTGTATTTGGCGAGACGGTCCGAGCGCGACAGCGAGCCGGTCTTGATCTGGCCGCAGTTCGTGGCCACCGCGATGTCGGCGATGGTTGAGTCTTCCGTTTCGCCCGAGCGGTGCGACAGCACGGCGGTGTAACCGGCCTTGTGCGCCATCTCGACGGCCTGAAGAGTTTCGGTCAGCGTGCCGATCTGGTTCACCTTCACCAGGATCGAGTTGGCGAGGCCCCTCTCGATGCCGTCCGACAGGCGCTTCGGATTGGTCACGAACAGATCGTCGCCCACAAGCTGGCACTTGTGGCCGATCGCCTTGGTCAGCGCGGCCCAGCCTTCGAAATCGTCTTCGGCCATGCCGTCTTCGATGGACACGATCGGATAACGGTTCACGAGGTCTTCGTAGAACTTCACCATGCCGGCGGCGTCGAGGGTTTTGCCTTCGCCGTCCATGGCATATTTGCCGTTCTTGAAAAACTCGGTCGATGCGGAATCGAGCGCGAGCACGATGTCGCTGCCCGGCTTATAGCCGGCCGCTTCGATGGCCTTCATGATGAACGCCAGCGCGGCGTCGGCGCTGGCGAGGTTCGGCGCGAAGCCGCCTTCATCGCCGACGTTCGTATTGTGGCCGGCGTCCTTCAGCTGCTTCTTGAGAGCGTGGAAGACTTCGGCGCCCATGCGAATGGCGTCGGCCCCCGTCGGCGCGCTCACCGGCATGATCATGAACTCTTGGATGTCGATCGGGTTGTCGGCATGGGCGCCGCCGTTGACGATGTTCATCATCGGGACCGGAAGCACATGCGCGCCTGCGCCGCCGATATAGCGGTACAGCGGCAGGCCGGCTTCGACGGCGGCCGCCTTCGCGACGGCCAACGACACACCCAGGATGGCGTTGGCGCCCAGGCGCTTCTTGTTGGGAGTGCCGTCCAGGCCGATCATGGCTTGGTCGATCTTCACCTGGTCGTTGGCGTCCAGGCCGCCGATGGCGGCGAACAGCTCGCCGTTCACGGCGTCCACGGCCTTGCGGACGCCCTTGCCCAGGTAACGGGACTTGTCGCCGTCGCGCAGTTCGGCGGCTTCGTGGGCGCCGGTCGAGGCGCCCGAGGGCACGGCCGCGCGGCCGAAAGCACCGCTTTCAAGGGTCACATCCACCTCAACGGTGGGGTTTCCGCGGGAGTCCAGGATCTCGCGGCCGACGATCTCGACAATGGCGCTCATGGGGGTCCTTCTTCATTGTTTTTATCTCTCCCCCTTACAGGGGAGGGAGAAGCTGTTCAAGGGACCAGGGCGGCGTCCTAATCCAGCAGGTCGCGCTGGTCGGCGTGACGGCGGAACCAGGAGGTCGCATAGCCGCAGAGCGGCACGACTTTGAGCCGGCGGGCCCTCGCCTCGCCGGCCACATGTTCCATGAGCCGGCCGGCCGCGCCGGTCCCGCGCAGGGCCACGGCCGCCTCGACGTAGGGGATCAGCATCCGGCCATCCATAATGCGGTAAGTGGCGTAGGCGACGTGGCCGTCCTCGGTCAGCTCAAAACGGCCCTGCGCACTGTTATCGGCGAAGGTTCCGTTCATGGCCGTCCTAGTGGCTGCCGTGAGCGCCGTGCGACAGGCGCTCCACGTAAGCGATGCCCACGGCGGACAGGATGAAGACGCAGTGGATGATGGTCTGCCACATCACGCCGGTTTCGGTGAAGGCCGCGCTCGGGCTTCCCAAACCGCCGGCTTCGATGAAGGTGCGCAGCAGATGGATCGAGGAAATGCCGATGATCGCCATGGCCAGCTTGATCTTGAGGACACTGGCGTTGACCTGATCGAGCCACTCCGGCTGATCGGGATGCCCACCCAAACGAAGGCGCGAGACAAACGTCTCGTAGCCACCAACGATCACCATGATGAGCAGGTTCGAGATCATCACTACGTCGATGAGACCAAGGACGATCAACATGATCTGTTGCTCGCCGAAGGTCAGTGAATGCGTCACCAGGTGCCACAGTTCCTTAAGAAACAGGAGCACGTAGACGCCCTGCGCGATGATCAGCCCCAGATACAAAGGCAACTGCAGCCAGCGCGAGGCGAAGATCAGCGCGGGCAGCGGACGCAGAGGTTGGCGTTGAGAAAGTTCAGACATGGTCACGTGCAACAGGATTAGAGGACAACCGGATTGGCTTTTGCCACCTGGTCAAACGCCTTCAGGGTCGCGAGGATCCCGGCCATGTCCTTCAAGTGGATCATGTTGGGGCCGTCGGACGGCGCGCAGTCCGGATCGGGATGGGTTTCCATGAACACCGCCGCGACGCCGACAGAAACGGCGGCGCGCGCGATGACGGGCGCGAACGCGCGGTCACCGCCGGAGCTGGTGCCCTGCCCGCCCGGCTGCTGCACGGCGTGGGTCGCGTCCATCACGACGGGATAGCCGGTCTTGGCCATGATCGGCAGGCTGCGCATATCGGTGACCAGCGTGTTGTAGCCGAAGGACACGCCGCGCTCGGTCACAAGGATGCGTTCGTTGCCGGTGGATTCCACCTTCTTCACGACGTTCGCCATGTCCCAGGGCGCCAGGAACTGACCCTTCTTCACATTGATCGCGGCCTTGGTCTTACCGGCGGCGACGAGAAGATCGGTCTGGCGGCACAGGAAGGCCGGGATCTGAAGCACGTCGACGGCGTCGGCCACCGGTTCGCACTGGTCGATCTCGTGGATGTCCGTGAGGGTCGGCAGGCCGAGGGTCTCGCGGATTTCCGCGAACACCGGCAGCGACTCCTTCAGACCGATCCCGCGCTTGCCCGAAACGCTCGTACGGTTGGCTTTGTCGAAGGAGCTTTTGTAGATCAGCCCCAGACCCGCCTTGGCGGCGATTTCCTTGAGGGCCGAGGCGACTTCGAGGGCGTGGGCGCGGCTTTCCATCTGACAAGGTCCGGCGATGATCGTGACCGGACGGTCGTTGCCGATGGTGAGGTTGCCGACAGTGACTGATTTTGATTTTGTGCTCATGGATCGGGAATATAGTGCGGAAGTTGCATGGCCGCCATGCCTACAGGCAGGTTGCCGGGCCGATAGTTATACTCAAGTCTCCCGTGCGCAGCGTTACGTGACCGAAAGGAGCCGCTATGTCCGACCATAAAGCGATCGTCGAGTGGGCCAGACCGACCCCCGATTTCCTAAAAGGCCGCTATTCCCGCGAACACACCTGGAGTTTCGACGGCGGCGGGACCGTGCTCGCCTCCTCCTCGCCTTCGATTGTCCCGGTCCCGCTCTCCAATCCCGCGGGCGTCGATCCCGAGGAAGCCTTCATCGCCGCGCTCTCAAGCTGCCACATGCTCACGTTTCTCGATCTCGCGCGCCGCAAGGGCTTCGCGGTTGAGCGCTACCGCGACGAGGCCGTCGGCCGCATGGCGAAAAATGCCGAAGGTGCGATGTGGGTTTCGGAAGTGATCCTGAACCCGGAGATCGTTTACACGGACGACAAACGTCCGACGCCGGCGGAAGTGGACGAACTCCACCACGCGGCGCACAAGCTGTGCTTCATCGGTAATTCGGTGAAGACGGATGTGAAGGTGGCGCCGGCGCTCTAACCGCGCTTCGCCACCCACTTCGTGACGAGCTGGTCGGCGCGGGTGCGCACTTGCGGCGGGAAGCTCGCGCCGATGCGTTCGATGTCCGACGCCAGCGCGCCGCGCGCATGCGGATCGATGGCGTCGAGCTGGCGGTTCTTGAGCGCGATCTGGAACCACACGTAAGAAATCACGATGTCGGCTTCCACGCCGCTGCCGTCGCGATAAGCCACACCGAGGCCAAGCTGGCCTTCCGGATGTCCGCTCTCGGCGGCTTCGCGGAACCACTTCACCGCTTCGATATTGTCATGCGGAATATCGTCGGCGGTGGACAGAAGGTTGGCGAGGAACACTTGCGCGCCGGTATGGCCCTGTTCGGCCGCGCGGCGCGACAGCGAGACGGCCGAGCCTTCGTCCTTCGGGCCGCCAAGGCCGCGCGAGTGAAGCACGGCGAGTCCGTAGCGCGCCTCGCGAATGTCCTGATCGCTGGCGGCGGCATACCACTTGCGCGCTTCGACATAGTCCTGCCCGATGCCGTGCGCTTCTTCATAGCAGCGCGCGAGCGCGGTCTGCGCTTCCGGGTGGCCCTTCTCGGCGGCGCGCTTGTACCACATCACCGCTTCTTCAGGTTTCTTCTGCGGACTGCCGAAGCCGCCGTCCATGATCGCGCCGACGACATACTGCGCGAACGGCACGCCGTTTTCGGCGTACGGCATCACCAGGGTCAATGCGCGGTCATAATCGCCGCTGCGGAGCGCGAAATAGGCGTCGTCCAGCGGCGCGGCCTGCGCTGCCGCCGGCGACATCAGAAAAGAGATGACGGCAGCCTTTGCGAAGAACTTTCTCATCCGGAAGGCCACCTTTTACCCTGTGGTTTAAACCAGTCGGCTCTGTCTCACCGCCGCCGCCACGAAGGACGTAAACAGCGGATGCGGATCGTGAGGCTTCGACTTTAGCTCAGGATGGAACTGAACGCCAATAAACCAGGGATGGTCGGGATACTCCACCATCTCGGGTAGCACCCCGTCCGGGGACATCCCGCAGAAGGTCAAACCCGCGTCTTCCAGCTGTTTTTTATAGTTAATATTCACTTCGTAGCGGTGGCGGTGGCGCTCTTCGATGGTGCGCGCGCGGTAGATTTCCTCCACCCGCGTGCCCGGCTTCAGCGCGCACGGATAGGCCCCCAGGCGCATCGTGCCGCCCTTGTCGCCGCGTTCGGTGCGCTTCTGGACCTCGTTGCCCTTGACCCACTCGGTCATCAGACCGACGACCGGGTGCTTGGCTTCGCCGAATTCGGACGAACTCGCGCCCGCGAGGCCGACGATGTTGCGCGCCGCTTCGATCACGGCCATCTGCATCCCGAAGCAGATGCCGAAGTACGGCACCTTGCGCTCGCGCGCGAACTTCGCGGCCTGGATCTTGCCTTCCGCGCCGCGCTCGCCGAACCCGCCCGGCACGAGGATCCCGTCGACATGCTCCAGGTGATTGACCACGTCCTCGCGCTCAAAAATTTCTGAATCGATCCAATCGAGTTTGACGTGCACGTTGTTGGCGATGCCGCCGTGCTCGAGCGCTTCGGACAGCGATTTGTAGGCGTCCTTCAACTGGATGTATTTGCCGACGATCGCGATGGTCACCTCGCCTTCCGGGCGGCGTACGCGTTCGACGATGTCGTACCAGCGCTGCAGGTCCGGCTCCTTGTCGACCGGCAGCTTGAAATGCTTGAGCACTTCGCGGTCGAGGCCTTCATCGTGATAGGAGATCGGCACCTGATAGATGGTGTCGACGTCCAGCGCGGGGATCACCTTCTCCTCGCGCACGTTGCAGAACAGCGCGATCTTGCGGCGGTCGGAGGCCGGCAGCGGACGGTCGATGCGGCACATCAGGATGTCGGGCTGAATCCCGAGACCGAGCAACTCCTTCACGGAGTGCTGGGTCGGCTTGGTCTTCAACTCGCCCGCCGCCGAGATGAACGGGATCAGCGTCAGGTGCATATAAAGGGCGCGTTCATGCCCGAGTTCATTGCCTAACTGACGGATGGCTTCCAGGAACGGCAGGCTTTCGATATCGCCCACCGTGCCGCCGATTTCACACAGGATGAAGTCTTCGTCCTGGATGTCGGACTGGATGAATTCCTTGATGGCGTCGGTGACGTGCGGAATGACCTGCACCGTCCCGCCCAGATAATCGCCGCGGCGTTCCTTCGCGATCACGTTCGAATAGATGCGCCCCGTCGTCACGCTGTCGGACTGGCGCGAGGCCACGCCGGTGAAGCGTTCGTAATGGCCCAGGTCGAGGTCGGTCTCGGCGCCGTCGTCGGTGACGTAGACTTCCCCGTGCTGGTACGGGCTCATCGTGCCGGGATCGACGTTCAGGTACGGGTCGAGTTTGCGCAGGCGGACCTTATAGCCGCGCGCCTGCAGCAGCGCCCCGAGGGATGCTGAGCAAAGACCTTTACCAAGAGAGGAGACCACGCCGCCGGTGATAAAAATAAAACGCGTCATGGGCGGCTAATGTAACTCATGTTGCGCGCGCGACAAGCGCCGCGCGCTGATCCGAAGAAGAAAGTTGTGGATGAAGCGGTGAGCGAGGTTCCTCGCACCGCCACGAGGTTATTTCGGAACCGACGGCGCGGCCGGTTCGCTCGGAACCGCGGGGGCCGCGTCCGGGGCCGCCGGCGTTTCGATGACGCTGTCGCTCACCTTCGGCACGGCGACACCGCCGGTGGCGGCGGCCGGAGCCATAATCGAGGCCGGCGCGGTTTGGTTACGGGCCAAAAGCGCCAGCGTGATGCTGGTGGCGAAGAAGGTCATGGCCAGGATCGAGGTCGCGCGCGTCAACGCGTTCGGGCGCGAACGCGGCTGCATCATGGCGCTCAGGGACACGCCGCCGCCAAAGCCGCCGCCGGCTGCATTTCCTTCAGTCTTCTGCAGAAGAATAAGGAAAATCAGGACTGCGGTGACGAGCAGGTGGAGCGCGAGAACGACGGTGGTCATGGATCCTCGGGAAACAAAAGCAGGCGTCTTGTAATCTGTTCGACCGCCAATAGCTAGTCGCGTTTCAGATAGGAGCGGCCGGCCGAAAAAGCCAGCCTCCCCGGCAATTACAATTAAATTTCAAATAGTTAAAGCCTAACGGCGATAGCGGACCCCGGCGATGCAATGCAAGGAGGCCAGCTTGTCGGCTTTGATCTGCGTATCCTTCTTGGGGTTGAACTGACGCAGCGTCACCCCCGCCTTGGATTTGCGCACCAGCCGGCGGATGACGGCGCGTCCGTCCGTCGTCTCGGCGATCACGTTATCCCCAACCTTGGCCGCTTCGCTCGGATCCACATAGATCAGCCAGCCCGGCTCGAAGGCGGGCGACATGGTCTCGTCATGGACCGTCAGCGCATAGGCCGTCAGGACCCGGCGCAAGTAAGCGGGCCGCTCGGTGAGTTTTGAGATCCGGGCCCGGTCGATCCGCGCGCCGCCCGCCACCTTGACCGTGTCGATGACGGGCAGGTCCTTGGCGCCGAAACCGCCCTGACTTTTGGGAATGAAGGTGAGATTCGGCGAACGGCCCTTCTCCGCCTTCTCGACCGACGGAAAGATCACCGACGTCGCGATCCCCATCGCCGCCGCCAATGCATCGACGGTCGCTTGCGTCAAAGTCTCGGAGCGCTTGGTCAGGAAATTCCTGATCGTGCCTTCCGAAATGCCGGCTTCCCTGGCCCAACGGGCCACCTTGATCTTTCGGGCGGTGATGAACCGCTGAAGATCTTGCCGGCGAAGATTGGTCGTCAGCTGCTTTTTTTTCATGCGCCGCATCTCCGCTTATTAAGTGCGCGGGTGTCACTCGCATTCCACTTCAGAGGCCGCCTGCCGGTAAGCGTCAGACACCCCTACCCCGGGGAATGATTATACCCGACTTGGGCAGGCGGAAACAATAACGCCGTAGCCGCGTAACCTCATGAGACGCATTTTTCTGCGCAGCAACCGCGGCCGTCGCTCTTCAGCGAAATGAGCGAAAATCCGCTCATCTATCGCGGGCAGCTTTCAATGATCCGCGAAAACTCGGCCGCGTCCAGGCTGGCGCCGCCCACGAGCGCACCGCTCACGTTGTTCGTCGCCAGGATTTCCTTTGCATTCGCGGCTTTAACCGACCCCCCGTAAAGGATACGCAAGCCGCCGGAACCGCCGCGGCCGGCCGCGAACAGTGTGGCGATTTGGCCATGAACCGCGGCGATATCGGCGGTCGTCGCTGTTTTTCCGGTGCCGATGGCCCAAACAGGTTCGTAGGCGATCACGACATTCTCCGCCGTCGCACCGCCCGGAACGGAGCCCGTCACCTGCCGCGCGATCACGGATATAGTTTCGCCTCGCTCACGTTCGGCTTCCGTTTCACCGACGCAGATGATTGGCGTCAAACCGGCTTTCAGCGCCGCTTCGGCTTTCACGCGCACAAGTTCATCGGTCTCGCCGTGATCCGCGCGCCGCTCCGAGTGACCGACGATGACGAAACGGCAACCAAGTTCGGCCAGCAAAACAGCACTTATGTCGCCGGTGTGAGCGCCCTTTTCCTTCGCGTGGCAATCCTGGCCGCCGACGGCGACCGCGGTTCCCTTCGTGACCGCAAGCACCGCGGGAATGAGCGGCGCCGGCGGGCACAAAGCGACTTCGGCCTGCACCGCGGCGCCGCGCACGGTCGCGATGAGTTCGGCGGCGAGCGCCTCGGCCGACGCCAGCGTGCCGTTCATCTTCCAGTTTCCAGCGATCAGATAAGGCATGAGTCTTCCTCCGTTGGAAGGTTGGTACCCCGGACGAAGGGTTGGCGCAATCTCTCTAACTCTTCATGTTCATTGGAAAATTTGGCTGCGCGGCGTGCTTGCCGGGCCCACCCCCCCAACCTATGATGCGGCCACCTTGCCGCCCTCAACGCGGCGCACCTTTTTTGAGTAAGCCAATGTTCGACCAAATCCGCGACGCCGTCAAAAACAGCATCCTCGTTAAAATCATGCTCGGGGCCTTGATGATAAGCTTCGGCATCTTCGGCATCGGCGACTTCGTGGGGACCGGCGGTCTCGACCCCAATATCGCGCTGAAGGTCGGCAAGCGCGAAATGAACGCGGTCGAGTTCCAGCGCCGCTACGATCAGCAATACAGCCGCTTCAAGGAATCCGTGGGCGGCCAGCTGCCCGACAACGAAGCCATCCGCCGCTCCATCATGGATGCGACCGTGGCCGAATTGACGCGCGCCAGCCTGGTGGAAGGCGCCGCGGACGATCTCGGCGTCGTCGTCACCGACGCGCAACTGCGCAACGACGTACGCAAGATGGACGCCTTCAACGACGAGACCGGTAATTTCAGCCAACGCGTGTTCGGTGAAGTCCTCTCGCAGAACGGCCTGTCCGAAGCGGCCTTCCTCGAATTGATGCGCGGCGAGCTCCGTCAACGCGCCTTGATGCAGCCGGTCGCGCTGGGCGGCGCGGCGCCGGGCTTCCTCACCGACAGCCTGTTCACCTACCGTAACGAAGCCCGCTCGGCCGACACGTTACTCGTCCCGACGAAGGCCATCGCCATTTCCGAAACGCCGAGCGATGCCGACCTCAAGGCGCTCTACGACCAGCACCTCGCCTCATTCATGCGTCCGGAGTACCGTAAGCTCGCCGTTGTGGCGATGCGCGCCACCGAGCTGGTGAAGCCGGAATCCTTCGCCGAAGATGAACTGAAGACTTACTTCGACCAAAACCCGGGCCGCTTCCGCACGCCGGAAAAGCGCCGTGTCGCGCAGTTGGTGTTCGACAGCAAGGAAGAAGCCGACAAGGTTTACGCGCTCGCCGCGCCGGGCGACACCCTCGCCGCGCTCGCCGCCAAGGCCAAGATCGGCGCGCCGATCGACCTCGGCGAACAGGCCAAGGATTCCATCATCGGCAAAAGCATGGGCGCGGCTTACGAGCTGCCGCTGAATGAGATCAGCCAGCCGACACAGAGCGATCTCGGCTGGCACCTGTTCACGACCACCGCGCTCACGCCGGCGCATGAAACGCCGTTTCAAGAAGCACAAGCCACCATCCGCAGGCTCCTGTCCGAGGAACGCGGCACGGACGCGCTGTACCGCGCCTCGACCGAAGTACAAGATGCGCTGGCCGCCGGCACGCCGATGAACGAGATCGCGAACAATCTGAGCGTTCCGCTCACGCAGATCGAAGCCATCGACCAAACGGGCAAGGATATGGCCGGCGCTCAAGTGCCGGGCATTGTCGATCCCCAAGGCCTGCTTACGACCGCCTTCACGCTGCCCACGGGCGGCGACAGCGGCTTGAAAGACCTTCCGGGCCGCGCCGGCTACTACGTCGTGAAAGTGGAAGGCGTCACGCCCCCGGCCGCCCGCCCGATCGAGGAGGTCCGCCCCGAACTCCTGGCCATGTGGCAGCGCGACAAGGCGCTCGCGGAAGCGCGCAAGATCGCCGACAAGATCGCCGCCGAAGTCGGCCCTTCCAGCGACATGTCCTCCATGGGCACCAAGGACGGCAAGGTCAGCTACGGCCTCTTGACCGCCGTGACCCGGACCGGCCAGCCGCTTGACCGCTTCCACCTGCTTGATACCGGCCGCCTCAGCGCACCGATGCTCGCGAAGCTTTTTGCGGCGAAACCGGGCGAAGTCATCACCGCCGACACGTCCGATGGCGTTGTCGTCGCACGCTTGAAAGACGTCGTCACGCCGCAAGCCGTCGGCCCGCAGGCTCTGGTGCGCAACCAGATCGCCGGCGATCTGCGCAACGCCGTCACCGGCGACATCATGGAGCAGATGACCGCCGAGTTCACCAAGCGCTATCCGGTCGAAGTGAACCGCACGGTCGTCGATCAGATGGTCAAGACCGCGCGCTAAGCCGCGCCGGGCGCCGCGAGCCGAGTTCGAAAGCTATTACGATGGATGTCTCTCCCGGCCGCTCCTCGTTCGACGAAGCCTATACGGCCGGCCGCTCCCAAGTCGTATGGGCGGAGTTGCCCGCGGATATCGACACGCCGGTCTCGGTCATGCTCAAGTTGGGCCAGGAGCGCCGTTTTACCGCGCTTCTGGAGTCCGTCACCGGCGGCACCACCCGCGGCCGCTATTCGTTCATCGCGCTGGAACCCGACGTCGTATGGCGCTGCAGCGGCGCGAAGGCCGAAACCTGCCGCAACGTACGCGAAGGCGCCTTGCAATTCGCGCCGGACGGCGGGCCCGCGCTCGCTTCGCTGCGCGCGCTGGTGAAGGACTCCTGGATCGACATGCCCGCGCACCTGCCGCCCAACTCGGCAGGGCTTATCGGCTACATGGGTTACGACACCATCCGGCTTGTCGAGAACATCCCGAACAAGAACCCCGACACGCTGGGGATTCCCGACGGCATGTTCATGCGCCCGACCGTGAATGTGATCTTCGACAACGTCGACGATGTGATGACGATCGTGGTGCCGGTATATCCGAAACCGGACGTGCCGGCCGCGCTGGCGCACGAGATCGCCACCAAGCGCATTCACAACGTGATCGCGCGGCTGAGCGCCGCCGTGCCGCACACGATACCCAGCGCCGCGCCGCGTTTCGACGCGCCCGTCTCCAACATCGGCCGCGCGGGCTATCATCGGATGGTTGAGCGCGCGAAGGAATACATTCGCGCGGGCGATATCTTCCAGGTCGTTCCGTCGCAGCGCTTCCGCCTTCCCTTCGCGCTGCCGTCGTTCGCGCTTTACCGCTCGCTGCGCCGCCTGAACCCTTCGCCCTTCCTGTTTCACCTCAATCTCGACGATTTCTCGATTGTCGGCTCCAGCCCCGAGATCCTTGTACGCTTGCGCGACGGCGTCGTGACCATCCGCCCCATCGCCGGCACGCGTCCGCGCGGCAAGACCAAGGCCGAGGACGACGCGCTGGCGCACGATCTCCTCAACGATCCCAAGGAACTCGCCGAGCATCTCATGCTGCTCGACCTCGGCCGCAATGACGTGGGCCGCGTCTGCAAACCCGGCACGGTGCGCGTCACCGAGCAGATGGTGATCGAGAACTACAGCCACGTGATGCATATCGTGTCCAACGTCGAAGGCGAGATCGATCCGCGCTACGACGCCATGGACGCGCTCATGGCCGGGTTCCCGGCCGGCACGGTCTCCGGCGCGCCGAAGATCCGGGCGATGGAAATCATCGACGAGTTGGAAAGCGAACGGCGCGGCTTCTACGGCGGCGCGATCGGCTATCTGTCGGTGAACGGTGAGATGGATACCTGCATCGGCCTGCGCACCGCCCTGGTGAAAGACGGCGAAGTCGTCATCCAGGCCGGCGGCGGCGTCGTCGCCGACAGCGATCCCGAGGCCGAGTTCCAGGAGAGCAACAATAAGGCGCGTGCGCTGATGCGCGCCGCCGAGGAAGCCGTGCGCTTCTTTGGAGGTGGCAACACCTAGCGGCGACAGTGGGAACGGTTTTTGTTTTCGAAAACGAAAAACAACAAACGACCCTTCCCCGTCGCAAGTCCGACGTGTAACGTTGCCATTTGTTACCTTCGGTTTCTTGCTCTGGACGCTTGCGCGGCCTTAGTGAATCTCCACCACGACCATGGAGAGGCAAAGGCGATGAAGTGCCCGGCAGACAATGAAACGCTGGTGATGGCCGATCGCGGCGGTGTCGAGATCGATTACTGCCCCAAGTGCCGGGGCGTATGGCTGGACCGCGGCGAACTCGACAAGATCATTGAACGCAGCGCCGCCGCGCCGCAGCCAGCGCCGCCGCAGCCCCAATACCAGCAGCCGCAGTACCAGCAGCCCCCGCAGGGTCACCACCCGGACTACCGGCCCGGCTACGGCCAGAAACCCTATTATAAGAAGCGGGACTCCTTCCTCAGCGAGCTGTTCGACTTCTAAAAGCGGGTAAAGGCGGGCCTCGGATCCGGATTTTCGCTGTAATTGAGAATCATTCGCGATATTATACGGCGTCTTACGATCTGGATTTTCCCCGATGCTCGTTGCGATCCCCGAGGTGCTCACCGCCGCGCAGGTGGCCGAAGCCCGAAAAATTCTCGACGCCGCCGAATGGATCGATGGGCGTATCAGCGCCGGCCATCAGGGCGCGCACGTCAAAGACAACGTGCAACTGCCGCCCGGCAGCCCCGCGGCGCGCCAGGTCGGCGAAATGATCAACAATGCGCTGCGCGCCCACAAGGTGTTCATGTCGGCGGCCCTGCCGTTGCATGTGCTGCCGCCGATGTTCAACAGCTACGAAGGCGGGCAGACCTTCGGCACCCATATCGA
>JAYRTJ010000069.1:0-17380 GCA_041919675.1 Rhodospirillaceae bacterium
CCGGCAATTTTCTGCGCAACCTGCGCTCGCCGATCACCCTTGTGCATGACGTGCTGCAAGGTCAGCCGAACCACGCCGGCATCACCATCTCCCGCTTCTTCGTGAACACCTTCATCGGCGTGCTCGGCCTGTTCGACGTGGGCGAGGAAATCGGCCTCCCGTATCACGCGGAAGATTTCGGCCAGACCCTGGCGGTCTGGGGCATCGGCGACGGCCCGTTCATCTATGTGCCGCTGTTCGGCCCTTCGACCATGCGCGATGGGACCGGCTTCGGCGTCGACGCCTTCTTTGTCGACCCCTTGGCCTGGTACAGCCGCGGCAACGGCGCGGAAACCTGGATCCAATGGGCGGTCCTCGGCGGCACCTATATCAATCTTAAAGACGAGACGATGTACGCGACCGACGAACTGAAGGCCTCGTCCATCGACTATTATGCCTCGCTGCGGTCCGCCTACAGGCAGATCCGGGCGAGCGAAATCCGCAACGGCGCACCACCGCCGATGGAAGATTTCGATGATTTTTCAAGCACTTTCCAGACCCCTGCTTTGGCCGCGCAAGCCGCCTCGGAAATGCCGCAGACGCCCCTTACGTCTGAGCATTAGACCCTCACGGAGCCGCCATGATTTCCCGCCGCCACCTGCTCGCCGTTTCTCCGGCGTTTTTGCTCGCGCCGCGCATGAGCTTTGCCCAGGCCGCCGAGCCGGGCGCGTTCGTGTCCGAATTCGCGCAAAAGGGCATCGTCGATATCCTGGCGGCGAAAATCGCCAACGCCGAAAAGCAGACTCGCTTCCGCGCGATGTTCACGAACTACTTCGACCTGCCGGCCATCGGCCGTTTCGTGCTGGGCCGCTATACGCGCACGGTGAAGCCCGAGGAGATGAACTCCTTCTCGCCGCTGTTCGAGGACGTGATCGTCTACACCTGGTCGCGCCGCTTCTCGGAATATAACGGCCAGACGCTGAAGGTCGGCGCCAGCACGCCGGACGGCGACGAAGGCGCGATCGTGAAATCCACCATCGTCGGCAATGCCGGCGAGAACTTCGCGGTGGATTGGCGCCTGCGTAAGCGCCCGGGCGGCTGGAAGATCGTGGACGTGATTGTCGCGGGCGTGAGCATGGCGATCACCTATCGCCAGGAATATACGACTCTCATCGCCCAGCAGGGCGGCTTCCCGGGGCTGCTGGCGCAGCTCCAGAAGCAGGTGGGCGAGCTGAAGGCCGCGCAACCCGCTTAAGCTTGGTTCAAGCGCGCACTGTCGATTGCCGCGCGCGCCGCCGAGCCCTTCGGCGCGGCGCGCAGGTATTGCGCCGGCCAGGTCGCGGCGTGACCAAGCGCTTGCGCCGCATGCAGCGGCCAATAAGGATCGCGCAGGAGCGCGCGCGCCAGCATGACGAGATCCGCCTGCCCCGTGCGGAGGATATGATCGGCCTGCGCAGGATCGGTGATCAACCCCACGGCCGACGTCGCGATGCCGGCCTCGCGGCGCACCTTTTCGGCAAAGGGCGTCTGATAGCCGGGCCCAACCGGTATCTCGGCTTTTTCGACATTGCCGGCCGTCGAGACGTCGATGAGATCGACGCCGCATGTTTTGAGTTTGCGGGCAAGTTCCACGGTCTGTTCCGCATCCCATCCGCCCGGCACCCAATCCGTCGCCGACAACCGCACGAACAACACCGCGCTGTCCGGAAGCTTCGCGCGGACCTCGGTCGCGGTTTCGGTGAGGATGCGAATGCGATTCTCGAAGCCGCCGCCGTAGCGGTCCGTGCGCCGGTTGGACAGCGGCGAGAGGAATTCATGAAAAAGGTAGCCGTGGGCCGCGTGGAGTTCGATCACACGGAAACCGGCTTCATAGGCGCGCGCGGCCGCGGTGACGAAAGCCGCGCGTAGATCGGCGATCTCCGCGAGAGTCAGCTCCTTCGGCTGCGGATAGGTTTTCGAGAAGGGAATGGCCGAGGGCGCCACAACCGGCCAGCCGCCGTTCTCCGGTTTCACTTCGCCCGTGGGCTCGCCGGGAAACCCGCGGTATGTCGAGGCTTTGCGGCCGGCGTGCGCGAGTTGGATGCCCGGCACGGCGCCCTGGCCCGCCATGAAATGGTTAAGGCGCGCGAGCGGCTCGAAATGCTTTTCGCTCCATACACCGAGATCCTGCGGCGAGATGCGCCCGTTGGGCGTCACGGCGGCGGCTTCGGTGAGGACGAGCCCCGCGCCGCCCACCGCACGGCTGCCGAGATGAACAAAATGCCAGTCGTTCGCGAAGCCGTCCTCGGAGCTGTACTCGCACATGGGCGAGACGGCGATACGGTTACGCAAGGTCACGCCGCGTATGGTGTACAGATCGAACAGATGGGGCATGGGAGATCGCTTCCGTAACGGTGGGAGGGCGCGCCGCGCGCGATGACGGTGTTCGTATCCGCGCTAGGTAAGAGACGAGTCACCGAGCGTGGCGTCGAGGATGAACGCCGCCATGTCCTTCGGTTTGATCTTCGGGACTTTTGAATCGCGCCCTTCCATCGTGCGCTTGATGACGATGTTGGCTTCGACCTTGCGCTGCTCGACCTTCACGATGTCCTTCGCGCCCTTGATCTTGGGATAATAAAGCGGGTCGATCACCTTCACCCGTTCGCCGAGGCGCGTCATGAGGGCCGCTTCATCGATGGTGTCCGTTTCGCGCGCGCCCACGAGGATCCAGTCCTTCTGGCCGCCGTATCCGGTTTCATTCAGCGCCTTCACCGCCTCTTCGGGCGACTCGCCGGTGAAACCGACCCGGTAGAGATGCTTGCTGATGCCGGCATCGTTGCCCCAGTCCTGCATGGTTTGGCTCATGGCGATGTAGACGGACGGCATCTTTCTCTCCTAGGCTCGATCGGCAGCTAGAAGGCTTTCATACATGATCGATCTGCGCAGCGATACCGTGACGCAACCCACGGCGGGCATGAGAAAAGCCATGATGGAGGCCCCTGTCGGCGACGATGTCTTCGGCGACGACCCGACCGTGAACCGCCTCCAGGCGATTGCGGCCGAGCGCGCGGGAAAAGAGGCGGGATTGTTCCTGCCGACCGGGACGCAGAGCAATCTCGCCGGCCTGATGGCCCACTGCGAACGCGGCGACGAGTATATCGTCGGCCAGAACGCCCATACCTATAAGTACGAAGGCGGCGGCGCGGCGGTGCTGGGCAGCATTCAGCCGCAACCCCTCGCCAACGCCGCCGACGGCACGATCCCGCTGGACCTGATCGCCGCGGCAATCAAGCCCGACGACACGCATTTCGCCAGGACGCGCCTGCTGGCCCTCGAGAACACCATCGGCGGCAAGGTTCTGCCGGCGCGTTACGTCACGGACGCGACCACGTTCGCGAAGTCCAAGGGGCTCGGAACCCATCTGGACGGCGCGCGGATCTGGAACGTGATGGCCGCGTCCGACACGCCGCTGGCCGGCCTGTGCGCGGGTTTCGACAGCGTCTCCATGTGTTTCTCGAAAGGGATGGGCGCGCCCGTCGGCTCGGTGCTCGTGGGGTCGAAGGCGCTGATCAAACGCGCCGCGCGCTGGCGCAAGATGCTCGGCGGCGGCATGCGCCAGGCCGGAGTGCTGGCGGCGGCGTGCCTGTATGCGCTGGACAATCACCTCGTCCGGCTGCGCACGGATCACGAAAACGCCGCGAAGCTTGCCGCGGGACTGGGTGAGATTCCGGCGTTGAAGATCACGTCCCAGAGCACAAACATGGTGTTTGTCGCCGTGCCGGAACGCGACTGCGCGCCGCTTGCCGCCCACCTCAAGGAACGCAACGTCCTGACCTTGATGTCGCCACACTTAAGACTGGTGACCCATGGCGACGTCGCCGGCGCCGATATCGCGGCAGCGGTGGACGCCTTCAAAGCGTTTTACGTCAGGAAGTAGCCCGCCGCGCTCACGGCAATCACGCCCGTAAAAAACAAGGTGTAGGCATTGATGAGACGGCCATGAGCGTCAAGTGTGAGATAGACCGCCACGGCCAGAAAGACCGTCATCAACCACGCCATCAATAAAAACCCGCGGTCGAAAAATCCAACGCCGACCGCGCCGCCCACATAAACCGCGCTGCTGGCGGCAATCATCAGGGGCGACGGGACCGCTTCCCGGTGGTGGTGTGCAAAACCGACTCTCGCTTTCATCGGAAACTCACCTTCAGCACGCTTCTACGTGCGGGGGGTATGTTAGCGCGTGGGGGCGTCGTTCCTCGTGATTCCCTCGCATAGGAGGCATGCCGGAAGCACTGCAAAATCCGGCAACCCCTTAGAATTATTGAAAATATTCAATCGCGTTTTTCGCAGCGCATCCTAGGCTTATTGCGCTTTTGCATAGGTATCGCGCAGACCGACGGTCCGGTTGAACACCAGGTCCTTCGTCTTGGACTCGCGCACGAAGTAGCCCAGGCGCTCGAACTGCACCGTGGTCGTTTCGCGACGCGCCGCGAGGACGGGCTCGAGTTTCGCGTCCCGGATCACGTCCAGCGAGTTCGGGTTGAGATCCTTCACCACATCGCCGTCGGCCCCCGGATCGGGGCGGCTGAAGAGCGTGTTGTAGATGCGCACTTCCGCGTTCACGGCGTGCGGGGCCGAGACCCAGTGCATGGTTGCCTTCACTTTGCGGCCGTCGGGCGCGTTGCCGCCCTTGGTGGCGGGATCGTAGGTGCAGCGCAGCTCGACGATATTGCCGGCCGCGTCCTTGATCGCTTCCCGGCAGGTGATGAAATACGCGTAGCGCAGGCGCACTTCCATGCCCGGCGACAAGCGGAAGAACTTCTTCGGCGGGTTCTCCATGAAGTCGTCCTGCTCGATGTAGAGTTCGCGGCTGAACGGCACCTTGCGGGAACCTGCGCCGGGGTCTTCGGGATTGTTCACCGCGTCGAGGTCTTCGGACTGGCCTTGCGGATAGTTCTCGATGACGACCTTCAAGGGTTTCAGCACCGCCATGTAACGCGAGGCGGCCTTGTTGAGATATTCACGCACGGCGGCGTCGAACATGGCGATATCGACCACACTGTTGGCGCGCGCGACACCGGCGCGCTTCACGAACTCGCGGATCGCTTCGGGCGGGATGCCGCGGCGGCGCATGCCGGCGATGGTCGGCATACGCGGATCGTCCCAGCCGTCCACATGACCTTCCTTCACGAACTGCGTCAGCGAACGCTTCGAGAGGACCGTGTAGGTCATATTGAGACGCGCGAACTCGTATTGCCGCGGACGCGCCGGGACCGGCAAGTGTTCGAGCAGCCAGTCGTAGAGCGGACGGTGGTCGTCGTATTCGAGCGTGCAGAGCGAATGAGTCACATGCTCGATCGCGTCCGACTGGCCGTGGGCGTAGTCGTACATCGGGAAGATGCACCAGGCCGTGCCCGTGCGCGGATGCGGTGTGTGGATGATGCGGTAGAGCACCGGGTCGCGCAGATTGATGTTGCCCGAGGCCATGTCGATTTTGGCGCGCAGGGTGCGGGCGCCGTTCGGGAATTCGCCCGCCCGCATGCGGCGGAACAGATCGAGGTTCTCGGCGGCCGTGCGGTCGCGGAACGGGCTGGGCTTGCCGCCTTCCGTCAGGGTGCCTCGGTTGAGGCGCATCTCGTCGGGCGTCTGATCGTCGACATAAGCGAGCCCCTTCTCGATCAGGGTTTCGGCCCACTGGTAGAGCTGCTCGAAATAATCCGAGGCGTGATAGAGGTGCTTGCCCCAATCGAAGCCGAGCCAACGCACATCGGCTTCAATGGCGTCGATGTACTCCTGCTCTTCCTTGGCCGGATTGGTGTCGTCGTAGCGCAGGTGGCAGCGGCCGCCGAATTCCTCGACGAGGCCGAAATTGATGCAGATCGCCTTGGCATGGCCGAGGTGCAGGTAGCCGTTCGGCTCGGGCGGGAACCGCGTGACGATTTCCTTGTGTTTCCCCGCGGCGAGATCCGCGCCGACGATATCGCGCAGGAAATTGTTTACGACGGCAGGGGCTTCGGTTTCGGACATGAAAACTCTCGGGGATTGGCGAGGCTGACGACGGCAGGAAATTAACCTACATCGCCGTTAAAGCCATTGGTAATCGGATAGCGGTAGTCGCGTCCGAAGGCGATTTGGCTGATTTTTACGCCCGGCGGCGCCTGGCGGCGCTTGTATTCGGCGTTCTTCAGCATCTTGAAGACCCGGCGCGCGGTCGCCTCGGCAAAGCCCTCGGCGGTCAGGTCCTTGATCCCCTTCTGGCCCTCGATCAGGCCTTTGAGGATTCCGTCCAGTTCCTCGTAGGGCGGGAGCGTGTCCTGGTCCTTCTGATTGGGTTTCAGCTCGGCCGTGGGCGGCTTGGTGATGACGTTCTCGGGCATCACGGGGCCGCCCGGACCAAGGCCGCCTGCCGGCTTGTGCGCGTTGCGCCAGCGCGAGACGGCAAAGACCGTGGTCTTGTAGAGGTCCTTCAGCACCGCGTAACCGCCGCACATGTCGCCGTAGAGGGTCGCGTAGCCGGTCGACATCTCGCTCTTGTTGCCGGTGGAGAGCACCATCTTCCCGAACTTGTTGGAGATGGCCATCAAGGCCATCCCGCGCGCGCGGGACTGGAGGTTCTCTTCCGTGATGCCCGCGTTGGTTCCGGCGAACAACGGCGCGAGCATCCCGTCATAGGCGTTCATGGCCGGGCCGATGGAGATGGTATCGAGACGCACGCCCAGAAGCTTCGCGCAGGCGGCCGCATCGTCGAGGCTTTCCTGCGACGTATAAGGCGACGGCATCATGACGCAGTGGACTTTGTCCGGGCCAAGCGCATCGGCGGCGATGGCGGCGGCCAAGGCGCTGTCGATGCCGCCCGAGAGGCCCAGCACCACGCCCGGGAAGCGGTTCTTGCGCACGTAGTCGCGCAGGCCCATGACCGTGGCCTGATAGATATTCTCCGCGCGCGCGCACACGGCGGCGGGGGCTTGCGGCGTGCAGACCCAGCCCTTTTCACCGCGCCGCCATTTGGTGACGAGAAGATCGGTCCGCCACCAGGGCATCTGCGCCGCCAGCGCGCGGTCGGCGTTCAACACAAAGGAGCCGCCGTCGAACACGAGATCGTCCTGGCCGCCGACCTGATTCACATAGATCAGCGGCAAATTGGTTTCGAGAATGCGGCCGACGGCGTGATTGAGGCGTCCGTCGTGTTTGGAAAGTTCGAAGGGCGAGCCGTTCGGCACGATCAGGATTTCCGCGCCCGATTCCTGGAGGGTCTCGGCGATATCCTCGAACCACATGTCCTCGCACACCATCGCGCCCAAACGGACGCCGCGGAACGGGATCGGTCCCGGCGCGGGGCCGGAAAGGAACACGCGGTATTCGTCGAAGACGCCGTAGTTGGGCAGATGGTGCTTGTAGCGCACGCCTTGCACCTGCCCGTGATCGAGCAGCAGCACGGCGTTATGAGCGCGCACGCGGGTGTCGTCACCCTTGCCGACCTTGACCTGCCAGGGCGAACCGATCAGGAGCGCGGGGCCCTTGTCGGCGGTGAGTTCGGCGAGTTCACCCACGGCCTTCTCGCAGGCTTCGAGAAATGAAACCCGATACACGAGATCCTCGGGCGGGTAGCCGCTGACGCAAAGCTCGGGGAACACCACGAGGTCGGCCCCAAGCGCCCGCGCCTTCTCGCGCGCCTCCTTGATGAGCGCGACATTGCCGACGATGTCGCCCACGGTCGGATTGACCTGGGCCAACGCGATCGTGAGAGAGTCAGCCATGGGGCGGAGGTCTTACGAAGCTGCGGCCAGGCGATCCTTTTTCTGCAGAACGCGCTCTTCCTTGAGCGCTTCGGCGATAAGGAAGGCAAGTTCCAGCGACTGCGAGGCGTTGAGGCGCGGATCGCAGTGGGTGTGATAGCGGTCGGCGAGGCTGGCTTCGGTGATGGCCTGGGTGCCGCCGACGCATTCGGTGACGTCCTTGCCGGTGAGTTCGAAGTGAACCCCGCCCGGATGGGTGCCTTCCGCGCGGTGCACGGCGAAGAACGCACGCACTTCGGAGAGGATGCGGTCGAACTGGCGGGTCTTGTAGCCCGTCGAGCTCTTCACCGTGTTGGCGTGCATGGGATCGCACACCCACACGATCTTGCGGCCTTCGCGCTGGACAGCTCCGACAAGGGTAGGCAGATGCTCCGCGAGACGCTCGGCGCCCATGCGGGTGATGACGGTCAGGCGGCCGGCTTCATTCTGCGGATTGAGAAGATCGCACAGCGTCAGCAGTTCTTCCGGGGTCGTCTTCGGACCAACCTTTACGCCGAGCGGGTTCTGGATGCCGCGCATGAATTCCACATGGGCATGATCCGGCTGGCGCGTCCGTTCGCCGAGCCACAGCATGTGGGCCGAGCAGCCGTACCATTGGCCGGTGGTGGAATCGTTGCGGCACATCGCTTCTTCGTACGGAAGCAGGAGCGATTCGTGCGAAGTGTAAAGCTCGGTTTCGCGGATCTGCGGGACCGTGTCGCCGGTGAGACCGCAAGCTTCCATGAACTCGAGGGTTTCCTGGATGCGGTCGGCGAAGCGCTTGTACTTCTCGGCCGTCGCGGCGTCGGTCATGAAACCGAGAGTCCACTGGTGGACCTTGTGCAAATCGGCGTAACCGCCCTGTGCAAAGGCGCGCAGCAAGTTGAGGGTCGCGGCCGACTGATTGTAGGCCTGCACCATGCGCTTCGGATCGGGCGTGCGCGCTTCGGCGGTGAACTCGGGACCGTTGATGTTGTCGCCGCGGTAAGACGGCAAGGTCACGCCGCCGATGGTTTCATCGGGCGAGGAACGGGGCTTGGCGAACTGGCCGGCGAGACGGCCGACCTTCACGATCGGCACCGCGCCGCCGAAGGTGAGCACGACGGCCATTTGCAGAAGCACGCGGAAGGTGTCGCGGATGTTATCCGGATGGAATTCGGCGAAGCTCTCGGCGCAGTCCCCGCCCTGGAGCAGGAACGCCTTGCCGTCGGCGACCTTGCCGAGCTCGGTCTTCAGGCGGCGCGCTTCACCGGCGAACACCAGCGGCGGATAACCGCGAAGTTGTTTCTCCACCGCCGTGAGGACGGACGCGTCCGGATAAACGGGCACCTGCTGGATGGGCTTGGCCCTCCAACTTTCCCGGCTCCATTTTCCTGTCTCACGTATTGCCACGGCGCGCCTCAATTGTTCTCACGTACGTCTGCGTACATATAATGTGCAGGTATTAATGATTCTGCGCCCGCTTTTCTAGGGAAAAGCCCAAAGGCGAACAATTCCAATCGGTTGCGGCCGCTTTGCGCATGTCCGGCCGGCGGCGCTCAGCCCACCAGCAGGCGCGGCACCGACGAGATCAGAAGCGAGATTCCGGTCAGCGACAGGATGCCGAGGATCAGGCGCCGGAACGCGGCATCGCTGATCTTGGTGTACATCTTGGCGCCGATCAGCGACGGGATCACCATCGCCGGGATGGCGATCAACAGCCAGCTCGCGCGTTCGACCGTGATGATGCCGCGCACGACGTAGCCGCCGATGGTGACGACGTGCATCGAAAGGTTGAACCACTGGATGATCGCGCGCTGCTCATCCTTGCTCCAGGCCTGGAACGACGCCCACAGCGTCGGCACCGCGCCGGCGAAGCCGCCGATGCCCCCTAAGATGCCGCCGACGAAGCCGAAGCCGCCGTTCACGGCGGGCCGCTCCTTCTGCACATGCACCTTGCCGCCATAGAACAGCATCAAGGGGCAATAGAGCGCGAGAAACCCGCCGACGGCGGCGCGGAACGCGAGTTGGTCGATCAGCGGCAGGATCATGATGCCGAGCGGCACGCCGAGCACGCCGCCGGCGATGAACGGCAAGGTGCGCTTGAGATTGAACCCGCGCCGCGCGGCGATGATGGTGATGGCCTGGCCAATGACGGAGCAGCCCACGACGACGACGGCGGCAAGCTGCGGATCGACCGTCCAGGCCCAGAAGGCCATGGCGCACATGGCGAAGGCAAAGCCGGAAAGACCTTGCACGAAGCCGGCGGCGGCCGCGCCGACAATGATGATGATCGTGAGGGAGTCCATCGCGAGTCGCAATCCTGGATCCTGGGAACAGGCCCCAGGATGACCATAAACAGAAAAACTTATAACTCCGCGGCGGCCGGGTCTTTTTCCGGCACGGGATCGCGCATGGTGACGAACTCTTCGGCGGCCGTCGGGTGGATGCCGACGGTGGCGTCGAACTGGGCTTTGGTGGCGCCGGCTTTGAGCGCGACGGCGAGGCCTTGAATGATCTCGGGCGCGTCTTCGCCGACCATGTGGCAGCCGAGCACGCGGTCGGTGGCCTTGTCGACCACGAGCTTCATCATGGTGCGTTCGTCGCGGCCCGAGAGCGTGTGTTTCATCGGCTTGAAGCGGGTGATGAAGACGCGGACCTTGTAGTCTTTCCGCGCCTGTTCTTCCGAGAGGCCGACGACGCTGACCGGGGGCTGGGTGAAGACCGCCGAGGCGATGTTCGTATAGTCGAGGGTCATCGGGTTCTTGTTGAAGAAGGTCTCGGCGAAGACGCGGCCTTCGTTGATGGCGACCGGCGTCAGGTTGACGCGGTCGGTGACGTCGCCGACGGCGAATATGCTTTCGACGCTCGAGCGGTTCTGCGCGTCGACAACGATGGCGCCGTTCTTCTTGAGCTGTACGCCGGCCTCCTTGAGCCCGAGGTTCGCGGTGTTGGCGGCGCGGCCCGTGGCGTAGAGCACGCAATCGGCCACCATCTCCTCGTTTTCGTCGAAGCGTACGGAATATTCGCCGCCCTTTTTCTCGACCGAGTGAACCGTGCAATCGCGCTGGATCTTGATACCCTGCTTCTCGAGTTCCTCGGCCAGGGTCGCGCGCACGTCCTGGTCGAAGCCGCGCAGGATCGCGCCGGAGCGAATGACGAGAGTCACGTCGGAGCCGAGGGCGCGGAAGATACAAGCGAACTCGACGGCGATATAACCGCCGCCGACGATAACGATGCGCTTGGGACGTTCTTTCAGCTCCAAGGCCTCGTTCGAGGTGAGGACATGTTCCCTGCCCGGAAAGTCCGGCACCAGGGGCCAGCCGCCGACGGCCACCAGGATCTTCCCGGCGGTCAGGCGCTTGCCGCCGACTTCGACCGTATGGGGATCGACGACGACGCCGCGCCCGGCGACGAGGGTGGCGCCCGCGTCCCGCAGAATGCGGGCGTAGATGCCTTCCAGGCGGTCCAGTTCCTTGTTCTTGGCGGCGATCATGGCGCCCCAGTCGTGGGTCGCGCCGCCGATCTGCCAGCCGTAACCGAGGGCGTCCTGGAAGTGGCCGGCGAAGTGGGAGCCGTACACCAGGAGCTTCTTGGGCACGCAGCCCCTGAGGACGCAGGTTCCGCCGGGGCGGCCGGCCTCGATGACCGCGACGCGTCCGCCGTACTTGGCCGCGAGGCGCGAGGCGCGGACCCCGCCGGAACCGGCGCCGAGGGTGATGAGGTCGTAGTCGTAACGCTGGCCCTGGGTCATGGAGCTATCAACTTTTCGGTTTCTGACGGCCTCTTTATACACCGGCCCGCCGAGGCGCTTGAAAATAATGCCCGGTAATACAGCCGGGAGGCGGGAACTTTCAGCAAGCCGGGCGTTCTATCTGGCTGCTGGCTGGCTGGCTGCTGGTGGAAAACCGTCAAGAGTATGTACCCATGAGTTGTTTAGCGGGCCTGCGCATCCTGATCGTGGAAGACGACGCCCTCGTGGCGCTCAACCTTCAGGAATTCGTGGAAAGCCTCGGCTGCATGGTGATCGGTCCCCTGGGCCGCCTGGCCGAAGCCCTGGACGTGCTGGACCGCGTTCCCATCGACGGGGCGATGCTGGACATCAACCTGCACGGCGAGATGGTCTATCCCCTGGCCGAGCAATTGGCGGAACGCCGGACCCCGATGCTGTTCTGTTCGGGCCATGCCTTCACCCAGGCGGTGCCAAAGCGGTTTCAGGACTATCCGCAAGTCGCCAAGCCCATGGCGGAGCACACCCTGCGCACGGCGATGATGGAGACCTTCGCCGCTATTCGACCGTGACGCTCTTGGCCAGGTTCCGAGGCTGATCGACATCCGTGCCCTTCAGCACGGCCGTGTGATAGGCCAGCAGCTGGATCGGGATCGAAGCGACAATCGGCACGACGAAGGGATCCATCTTCGGCAGGCAGATGGAGTGCCTGGCGTTCTTGCCCGTCCGGCGGATGCCTTCCTCGTCGCTGATCAGGATGACCTTGCCGCCGCGCGCGACCACCTGCTCGATATTCGAGAGCGTCTTGTCGAAGAGATTGTCGCTGGGCGCGATCACGACCACAGGCACATGCTCATCAATCAGCGCGATGGGGCCGTGTTTCATTTCGCCGGCGGCGTAGCCTTCGGCGTGGATGTAGGAGATTTCCTTCAGCTTCAGCGCGCCTTCGAGCGCGATGGGATAGGACGCGCCGCGGCCGAGATAGAGCACGTCGCGCGCCTGCATCAGGTCTTCGGCGATGGTGCGGATCTGTTCGTCCAGGTGCAGAACCTCGGCGGCGCGCGACGGCACCTCGGCGAGCGCGGTGGAGAGCTGGGCTTCACGCTTGGAATCGATGGCGCCCTTCGCGCGCGCGAGGCAAATGGCGAAGCAGGCGAGCGACATCAGTTGCGTGGTGAAGGCCTTGGTGGACGCGACGCCGATTTCCGGGCCGGCCAGCGTCGGCACCACGACATCGGATTCGCGCGCGATGGCGCTTTCCGGTGAATTGACCACGGCGAGAATGTGCTGCTTGCGGGCCTTGCAGAAGCGCAGCGGCGCGAGCGTGTCGGCGGTTTCACCGGACTGCGAGACGAACAGGCCGAGACCGCCCGGCGAAAGCGGCGGTTCGCGGTAGCGGTATTCGGAGCCGACATCGGTGTCGACCGCGACGCGGGCGAGCTGTTCGATCCAATACTTCGCGACCAGACAGGCGTAGTACGCGGTGCCGCAGGCGACCGCCGTGATGCGCTCGATTTTCGCAAGGTCGAAAGGCATCGGCGGAAGCGTGAGCGAGCGTTCCGCCGGATTGAACAGCGCGCGCAGGGTATCGCCGAGGACCTGCGGCTGTTCGTAGATCTCCTTGAGCATGTAGTGGCGGTATTCGCCCTTGCCGATGAGCGCGCCGGACAACGCGGTCTGCTTGATCGGGCGCGCGACTATCCGGCCGGCGCCGTCGCGGATCTCGACCTTGTCGCGCGAGATCAGCGCCCAGTCGTCGTCTTCGAGATAGGTGATGTTCTGCGTCATGGGCGCAAGCGCCATCGCGTCGGATCCCAGATACATCTCGCCGTTGCCGTAACCGATCGCGAGCGGCGAACCGCGGCGGGCGCCGATGAGGATGTCGTCGCGCCCGGCGATGAGAATCGCCAACGCAAAGGCGCCCTGCAGGCGCGGCAGCGCTTCCTGCACGGCGTCTTCGGCCGCGAGGCCCCGATCGAGATTTTCCGTGATCAGATGCACGACAACTTCGGTATCGGTGTCGCTGGTGAACGTGTGGCCTTTCTTCTCGAGTTCGCCGCGCAATTCCTGGAAGTTTTCGATGATGCCGTTGTGGACGACGGCGACGCGGCCATTGGAATGCGGGTGGGCGTTGGTGTCGCTGGGCACGCCGTGGGTCGCCCAGCGGGTGTGGCCGATGCCGGTCGTTCCGGCGAGCGGTTCGCGCGCGACTTGGGCCGCGAGATTTGCGATTTTGCCGGAGGCGCGGCGGCGATCGATCGACCCATCGGCGATGGTGGCGACCCCGGCGGAATCGTAACCGCGATATTCAAGCCGGCGCAGGCCGTCGACGAGGTGCTCCGCCGCATTCTCACGGCCGATGATGCCGATAATTCCGCACATGATTTCTACTTCTTCTTATCTTGCTTCATCTGCCGGTACTTCGCGGCGAACCCTTCGCGTGTTTCCTGCCGCGACGAATTCAAAGCCAGCGCGTCGGCGGGCACATCCTTGCGGACAACCGCGCCCGCGCCCGTCATGGCGCCGTCGCCGATCTTTACAGGCGCGACGAGGACCGAGTTGGACCCGATGGAGGCGCCCGCGCCGATCTCCGTGCGCGCCTTGTTGAACCCGTCGTAGTTGGCGGTAATCGTTCCCGCGCCTACGTTGGCTTTTGCGCCGACGCGGGCGTCGCCGATGTAGGTCAAATGGTTCACCTTCGCGCCCGCTTCAAGGCGCGCGTTCTTGACCTCGACGAAGTTGCCCACATGGGCGTCCGTGCCGATGTCGGCGCCGGGACGCAAGCGGGCGTAGGGACCGACGACGGCGCCGCCCGCGATGCGCGCGCCTTCGATATGGCAGAAGCCCTTGATCACCGCGTTGTCGTCGACGGTCACGCCGGGGCCGAAGACGGTGAACGGACCGATCTCGACATCCTTGCCGACGTTGGTGTCGGCGGAGAAATACACCGTGTCGGGGGCCGTAAGGGTCGCGCCGTTTTCCATGGCTTCGCGGCGGCGGCGGCGCTGGTAGATGGCTTCGGCTTCGGCAAGTTCGGCGCGGCTGTTGATGCCGAGCAGTTCGTCCTCGTCGCCTTCGACGACCGCGCAGACCATGCCGGCCGCGCGCGCGAGCCCGACGATGTCGGTGAGATAAAATTCGTTCTTGGCGTTGTTCGGCGTGACGTCGCCGAGCAGCCGCCACAGGGCTTTAGCCTCAACGAGCATGATGCCGGAGTTGCACAGCTTGACGGCGCGCTCGGCGGGGGTCGCGTCCTTGGCTTCAACGATGCGCTCGAGGCCTTCGGCGCCGGTGATGAGACGCCCGTAGCCGCCCGGATCGTCGGGGGTGAAACCGAGCACCACGATGGCCGGCGTCGTCGCGCCGGCGCGGGCCGCGCGCATGCGCGCGATGGTCTCGCCGCCGATAAAGGGCGTGTCGCCGTAAACGACGACGATATCGCCGCTGAAGTCCTTGAGCGCGCTTTCAGCCTGCCGCACGGCGTGGGCGGTGCCGCGGCGGTCGTGCTGGACGGCGGTGGGGTGCGGGGCCACCGCTTTGGAGAGCTGGTCCATGTCCGGACCGATCACCACCACCACGGGCGCGATCTTCTGCGCGGCCAGCGTGTTCAGCACATGGTTGACGAGCGGCAGGCCCGCCACCTTGTGCATCACCTTGGGAAGGCTGGATTTCATGCGCGTGCCGAGACCGGCAGCGAGGACTATGGCGGCGGTCGCCGTCAGCGCGGGAGAGGTCATGGAAAGCCGATATTTAGAGCCTGGAGATGCGTAAAAATGGCACGCCGGAGCCCAAGGATAAAGGGCGCGCGAACAAACTTTGTTCCCGCAACCGGTGAAAAAAGTGTCACCATCAATGAGTTACGGGGATCGGCCCCGATTTCGCCCCGCCTTGACAGGCGGGAGGCCGGACTTTAAGAACCGGCCTTCCTTTTGCATCCTTCACAGGCTTGCAGGACGGGCGGTTAGCTCAGCGGGAGAGCACACGCTTCACACGCGTGGGGTCACTGGTTCAATCCCAGTACCGCCCACCATCCTTCGCTCGCGCTGCGAGAGAAGGATGCCGCCCGCGCGCTTCGGCGTGGTGCGCCATTTTCACAACACCGCACGCCACTCCAGGCCCTCCAAACCGCGCGACATGCGCGACAACGCGCCAAACCGGTAAAATGCGCGTGGCATCAATGATGTGCACGGCGATGTTGCGCGCGACATTCACGCGACATCACGCGACATTGTGGCGGCGTCTTGTGATGAGGCGGCGGCGACCTCCCATTGCTTGGGGCCGTCGACGCCGGAACGCTTGGCGCGGACCGCCCCGTGGCGTTGAAGCCGGGCCATGAGAAGGCGCGCGGTGTCGGCATTGCGGACCGAGGGCGGACCGGTGCGATAGATATCGCGCAGCTCGACCACCTGCCCGGCGCGGGTGCGCTGGAGCCATGCGAGCAGGAGATCGGCTTCTTCCAGTTCGCGTGTGACGGCCGTAAAGTCGGCAATACGCAGGGCTTCGGCCGCGTAGTAACGCGCGAGCGCGATGCCGCGCCCGAGCGCCTCGGCGCCGAGCTCCGACGTGTCCTTGTCCTCGATCAGCGCGATCACACCGGCGAGCCGCGCCGCGTGTTCCGGCAAACGGCTCGCCAGGGCCAGGATGCCCGCAAGCGGCTTGCCCGGCGCCATCGCGGACTCGACCTCTTGCGCGAACGCGTACCACGCCGCCTTCGCGGCCTCGGAAAACGACAAGGCGCGCCGATGCGCGGAAACTTCGCTGTCGTAGCTTGCGAACAGACCCGCACAGAGATCGTCGTAAGCGGCGGCGTCGGCGCGCGTCTCCCGGCAATCGCGGCGGCCGATCATCGAAACGGGCGCGGCGGCGAGGAACCGGCCGAGAAGCGCGGTGTCGGCCAGATCGGCATCGCCCAGCAACCGTCCGCCGTCCCGGGGCGTCGCGACAAGATGGAGCGACAGGCGCGGCACATAAACCGCCGCGTCGGCCCCCTTCTCGCTGCGCCCGTCCCAGAGCGCGCAAAGACTCGCCGCTTCGGCCAGGCGGCGCGAACCGCCGGCCACGACCTCCGCGGACTGTTGCGCGAATAGTCCACACTGGGCGCGGCAAAGCGCATAACGATTGCCCGCGCGCGGCGGGTGTCGCCAAAACAAATTCGGATCGAACCGCGGGTCGGGCTCGTCGTGGTAGGGCCGGTCCAGATCCCACAGACGCACGGGATCGACAAGAGCGTCCTCGGCCGCGCTCTTGCGCTCGCCGGGGCCGGCGATGGTGAGGAAGTAGCAGGACAGCGGACGGTATTGCCCCGTGGGGAGACACAAGGTCGCGACGCGCTGCGCGGACATCGCGGCAAGGGTCATGAGATGGTGCGCGACCGCCTCGCGCGGCGCCTGCGTCTCCCGCGTCACCGCCGCGGCCGCCGCGGATATCCGCGGGCCCAATGCAGACACGGGAAACGCGAAGGTTTGCGCCGCCGGGAGCACGGCGGACAAAGAACTCTCGCGGCGCGAGGGGAGATGCGGTTTGGGGGCGGCCATGCGATCCTCCTATTGACACCTTCGTAGGGACAAAGTATCTTATTTAGATACCGTGTCAATATAAATGTGACACTTCTATAAATGTGACACTTGGGGGCGAGGGCGGGGGTCAAATCGAAGCGGGCGGCGCCCGCAGGCGATCAAGACGGCGGCGGGGCGATGCTTTCCGCCGCGCGGGATGAGGTATTTTCGCGCGCCTCGGGCGGCGCGGACGCCGGCGCGCGGAGAATTAAGTATACTGTCCCCGAAACTACACACGCCACAGCTGCGCGCGCGGTCGGGTGGAGCCATGAGGATTTGTTGTTTGACATGCGCGCCCACGCAATATGTATCGTTGGATCGCTGAGCCGCTTTCGCAGCGGTTGATCGCGATCAATGTCTGTACGTGGTTCCGGCGCGAGGTT
>JAYRTJ010000070.1:0-17331 GCA_041919675.1 Rhodospirillaceae bacterium
AGCTCGGCATCGCCCTCGAAAGGCTGAAGCGCAAATTCGATCTCACGGTGCAGACCCACACGCCCCAAGTTCCGTATCGCGAGACCATCCGCAAGGCCATCACTCACCACGCGCGCCACAAGCGTCAATCGGGCGGACACGGCCAGTTCGCCGACATCCGCGTGGAGATCAAGCCGCTGCCGCGCGGCTCGGGCTTCGTCTTCACCGATTCAATTGTCGGCGGCGTGGTGCCCAAGAATTTCATCCCGGCGGTCGAGGCGGGCCTCAAGGACAACACCGTGCACGGTCCGCTCGGCTTCAACGTCGTCGATATCAACGTGCGCCTCTACGACGGCCAGTATCACAGCGTCGACAGCTCCGATCAGGCCTTCCGCACCGCCGGGCGCCTCGCCATGACCGAGGCATTGCCGCAGTGTGAACCGGTTCTGCTCGAGCCCATTTACGATGTGAAGATCTACATGCCCACCGAGTTCACCTCGCGTGTGCAACGGACCATCACACAAAGGCGCGCGCAGATCCTCGGCTTCAACGCGCGCGAGGGCTGGGAAGGATGGGAGGAGATCCACGTCAACATGCCCGAAGCGGCGATGCAGGATCTCATCACCGAGATTCGTTCCATCACGCAAGGCATCGGCACGTTTGAATCGATGTTCAGTCACTATCAGGAGCTGATCGGCCGCGACGCCGAACGCGTGGTGCAATCGCGCAAACAAAATATGGAGGGCGCCGCGCATCACTAGCCCCCTCTTCGCCGGGGCCCTCCCTCTCCCGCTTGCGGGAGAGGGTTGGGGTGAGGGGCTTATGGCAAGCGCGGAACGTGTTTTTCGACACATCCGCGCTTCTTTTTTGCCTTACTTGCAAGGTTATATAAGCCCCGCCATATGCTAGGGTACCGATGACGTTCCGCCAGAAAATAAAAACCTTCCGGGAGAAGGTGACCCGCCTGCCGAAGTTGGTGCGGATCTTGGTCGGAATCCTTCTCGTCCTCTTCGGGCTTGTGGGGTTCCTGCCCGTTCTCGGGTTCTGGATGGTTCCCGTCGGGCTTGCGGTCCTCGCGATCGATATCCCGGTGGTGAAAAAACTCGTTCACCGGATGATGAGCGCGTTCAACCGGTGGCGCCGCAAACGGCGGGCAAAGTAAACAAGGTTGCCGGGGGGCATGAAAGCTCTACGCGTTTTTCTTGTCGTGACTCTCGCGGTGACGATCGCCGCCTGCACACCCGCGCCTGAAGACGAAACCTTGAAGAGCGATTTGCAGACCTTGATCGAGGCGAATTTCGCGCCCGGCCTGCTTGAAGTCGTCTCCGCGCAGCACACGCGCGCCGTCCCTTATGTCTGGCCGGGCGCGAAAATCCGCGTCGGCTACGATGCGGCGCTGCGCCTGAAGCGCGGCCATCGCTTCGGCGCCTGGGACCAGATCAACATCGCCACGCTTGCGCTTCTGATGGACGCCGCGCCCGATCAGATCCGCGGCGTGAAGCCCAACGGCAACGCCGCCGGCGATATGATCTCCGTGCGCGGCGGCCTCGCCTATCTCAAGAACGGCGACACCCTCAAACTCGACACCACGCCGCCCGAAGCCGCGCCGAAGGAAGCGCCGGGCTTCGTGCTCGTGTCGGTCATTCGAAACGGTGTGAAGCGCCGCATCGCGAATTTGGAGAGAACATGGCGCGCGTCGCGCACCGCCATCTCCTACGACGAATGGAAGCTCGCGCGCCGCGCCGTGGCGGGGCGCGCCGCGCGTCACGACGGCGGCTTCTCCATCGCCACCGACGTCGAAGGATCGGTCTATTGGCACTTGGGCGACGCCGTTCAGCGCACCGCCGACAACACCAACGTGCCTTTCGCCAATGTCGCCGCCCAAGGCCCGCAGGAAGCGCTCGATCTTCTGCGTGACGGCCGGGTCACGGCGATCGTCATGCGCAATACCGAAGCCGCGCTCGCCGCCGGCGGCGTCGCGCCCTACGCCGACACCGGCCCCTACAAACTCGAAGCGCTTGCGGCGCTGTATCCGGAACCGGTGCATGTCATCGTGAAGGAAAGCAGTCCCCTTGGCTCGCCCGCCGAACTCTTCGGCAAGCATGTCGGCGTTGCCGGGACCGCGCGTGTCGATGCGGTCGAAGCCGAAGCGATTCTGCGCGCTCACGGCGTTCCTTTGTCCGCGCTCGCCGCGCCGCTGGTGGCCGTGCCGACCAATCAGGCTTTGGATCAATTGGAAGCGGACGCCTTCGACGCGCTGATCGTCACCGCGCCGCTGCCCAGCGCGCCCTTGCGGAGCTTCGCGGCGCGGCGCCCCATCCGTCTTTTGCCCTTCGACAGCGACGCCATCGCGTTCCTCACCACCGGCACGGCCAGCTATGTCGCCATCACCATTCCGGCGCGCACATATCCCGCTCAGGCGCGCCCCCTCGCGGCCGTTGCCGCCGTCACCATGCTCGTTTCGGTGAACACCGTTCCGGCCAAGGAGGCCGCGGGCCTTTTGGATTTGATGCTCACCCGCGTGGATTACCTGCCTCTTGGCAGCCTCACCGGCGCGATGGTCGGGCGCGAGGATGCCCAGAGGTCCATGACCCTCCCCTGGCATGCCGGCGCCACCGCCTATTTCGACCTCGCCGCCAAGCCGTAGGCCCTTTGGCGGACCGTTCCGGGCGCCATTCGCATAGCAAATGTCCAAATACTGCATATATTTTAGTCAATAATCTTAAATGACTAAAAATTAGGCTCTTTAGGGCGCGCCCTCATTTGGGCCTCTCCTCACCCCGGATTTCCCAACCCTTTGGATTCGCCTCTGAATCTTTGGCACTGCGGCATAATTGCTGCATCGCACAAAGTTGGCACAACCCTTGCAATAAGGTTCCACGGGCCTGTGCCCGACGGACGGGCGCGTGACGCGGGGAAGCGCGGAGCGCCGGTGCGGAGAACCTAATTTGCGAGAGGGGATAAAATGAAAACCAAAATCGTCGGCCTGCTTGGTGCGGCCCTCACGGTCGCCGCGCCGTTCGCGGCCCGCGCTCAAGACAGCGCGCTGCCCGGCGCCTTCACCGGCAACGTCGCCATCGTCAGCGACTACGTTTTCCGCGGCGTCACCCAGACTCTGCAGGACCCCGCGATCCAGGGCGGCCTCGATTGGGACAGCGGCGCCGGCTTCTATGTCGGCACGTGGGCCTCCTCGATCGAATTCGGCGACGACGCCAGCATGGAACTCGACATGTACGCCGGCTATCGCGGCGCGGTCGAGGACTTCACCTACGACCTCGGCTTCCTCTACTACGCCTACCCCTCGTCTTCGGCGCCGGGCTACGATTTCTGGGAGGTCTACGGTAAGGCCGGCTACAACTTCGGCCCGATGGCCGCCACGGTCGGCATCAACTACACGCCGGACATCTTCGGACCGGTCAACAAGGACTCGTCGATCTACTACAGCGCCGTTCTCTCGGCGCCGGTCGGCGACATGTTCGCCATCTCCGCCGGCGCGGGTTACTCGGCCCTTGAAGGCGTGAAGAACTACGCCGACTGGAACATCGGCGGCACTCTGAACATCCCCGAATGGTTCAGCCTCGACCTTCGCTACTACGACAGCGACCTGCATTCGGCCGGCAACCTCGCCGACGACCGCTTCGTCGTGAAGATCTCCAGAGCTTTCTAATTTGCCATCACCGCCGCGGCCCTTCGGACCGCGGCGGTCCTCTTTAACGACCCAACTGGGGGAGCAAGCACATGAAACGTTTGAAGACGACGATAACCGCAATGGTGTGGGCCGTATTCGCGCTCACGCTTTCCGTACCCGCGATGCATACGGCGTTCGCGCAAGACGCAGCTCCTGCCGCCGAGGCGGCCGCGCCCGCGGAAGCTCCGGCTGCGGAAGCGGCGCCGGCCGCCGCCGAAGCCCCGGCCGCTGAAGCGCCCGCCGGCCCGTCCTTCGACACCGGCGACACCGCATGGATGCTCATCTCCACGGCGCTGGTCCTGCTCATGACCATCCCGGGCCTCGCGCTCTTCTACGGCGGCATGGTCCGCAAGAAGAACGTGCTGGCGACGGTGATGCAGAGCTTCGCCATCACCTGTCTCATCACGGTTCTGTGGATGATCGCGGGCTATAGCCTCGCCCTCACCGAAGGCTCCGCGCTGATCGGGGGCACGAGCCGCTTGTTCCTCGCCGGCCTGGGTCTGGATAGCGTGCATCCGCTGGCCGCCACCATTCCGGAATCGGTCTTCATGACCTTCCAGATGACCTTCGCCATCATCACGCCGGCGCTCGTCTGCGGCGCCGTGGCCGACCGCATGAAGTTCTCCGCGCTGATGATCTTCACCGCCGCGTGGAGCCTCCTCGTGTACGTGCCGATCGCCCACTGGGTGTGGGGCGGCGGCTTCCTCGGCGCCGCGGGCGTGCTCGACTACGCCGGCGGCACGGTCGTGCACATCAACGCGGGCGTGGCCGGTCTCGTCGCCGCGCTGATGCTCGGCAAGCGCATCGGTTACGGCACCGAACCGCTTGCGCCGCATAACCTCGTTCTCTCCGTCATCGGCGCCTCGCTCCTGTGGGTCGGCTGGTTCGGCTTCAACGCCGGCTCCGCCGCCGGCGCCAGCATGAACGCGGGCATGGCCATGGCCGTCACGCAGATCGCCGCCGCCGCTGCGGGTATTGCGTGGATGCTCATCGAATGGGCGTTCAAGGGCAAACCGAGCGTTCTCGGCATCATCTCGGGCGCCGTCGGCGGTCTCGTCGCCATCACCCCGGCTGCCGGTTTCGTTGACCCGACGGGCGCGCTCATCATCGGCCTCGTCGCCGGCGTCGGCTGCTACGTCGGCGCCACGTCGCTCAAGCACGCCCTTGGTTACGACGACAGCTTGGACGCCTTCGGCGTTCACGGCGTCGGCGGCGTCATCGGCGCGGTCCTGACCGGTGTCTTCGCCCGCGAAGCCATCAGCCCGGTCGAGGCTCACGGTCTGATCGAAGGCAATGCCGGCCAGGTCGTCACGCAGCTTTACGGCGTCGGGGTGACGATCGTTTACTGCGCCATCGCGACCGCAATCATTCTCAAGGTCGTCGACCTCATCGTCGGCCTGCGCGTCGAGAAGGATGAAGAGCGCGAAGGGTTGGATATCGTCCTCCACGGCGAGGTCGTGAACTAACCCCTAGGGGAAGTGGGGACGCGCTCGACAGGGTTCGCCACATCGACGTCAAACGCGGTGTGGCGAACTTTCCCCCCTCGATCCCCGGAATGGTAAGCTTGGGCCTTCATACCTCCCGCGTGACCGGTACATCCGAACAGGAGACCAAAGATGAAAAAGATCGAAGCCATTATCCGGCCCTTCAAGCTGGATGACGTGAAGAAAGCGCTGAATGACATCGGCGTGCAGGGTTTGACCGTGCTCGAGGTCAAGGGTTTTGGCCGCCAGAAGGGCCATACCGAACTCTATCGCGGCGCCGAGTACGTGGTTGATCTCGTGCCGAAGGTGAAGATCGACGTCGTGGTGGACGACCCGCAGGTCGAGCCCGCCATCGAAGCGATCCGCACGGCGGCGCAAAGCGGCAAGATCGGCGACGGCAAGATTTTCGTCTCGCCCGTCAGCGAAGTCGTCCGCATCCGCACCGGCGAACGCGGCGCCGCCGCGATCTAAGCCGGATCGCTATTTCGTCGCGTTTTCGTAGGTCCCCCCAGGGACCTCACCTCAAGCCGGCCAGGGCCCTCCCCCCTGCGCCGGCTTTTTTTTCACTTTTTGTTTTTTCGTCATCCTGGGCGCATGCCCGGGGTCACCGGAAACAAGCTACGCCGGCGCCCCTGTCACCACACCCGCCGCCTTCATGAAGGCGCTCGCGACCGGCGCCATTCTTGCCTCGGTGAACATCGGCCCCACCAGCTGCACCCCGAACGGCAGGCCGCGCGTGTTGATCCCCGCGGGCACCGCGAACGCCGCCAGGTCGAGGATGTTTCCGAACCCGGTGTAGAAGCTGAACTTCCACGGCAGCGCGATGGGGTCGGCCTCCACTTCGGCGGCGGTGGATTGAAGAGGCGAGGTCGGCACCAGAAGGAAATCGGCGCCGGAGAAGATGCCGGCGACCTCGCGCTTCAGGGCTTCCAGTTTGTGCTGGCCCGCGAACACTTCCGTCGCCTTGCGGTCCTTGTTGCCCAGGATCAGCTTCACGACGTTGGGATGGCACGCGGCCTCATGGGCTTCGATGAACGCGCCCAGGTCCACCACACGCTCGGCGATAAAGCCCGCGCCGTATAGAAGCGCCCCAGCATCGCGGAACGGCGTGAAATCGACCTCGATCTTCTTTCCGCCGATGCGCTCCATCGCGGCGACGGTGCGCGCGAACATCCCGGCGTTCTCGGTATCGCCGAAGAACTCGAGGTCCGCCGCCTTGGGGACTGCGAACGTAAAACCGCCCACGCGCGCCGGGATCGACACGCGCACGCGTGAATAGATATCGGCCGGATCCATCTCGGCCAGGGCATCGAGGACTTCCATGGCGTCTTCGACGGTATGAGCCATCGGCGAAACGCAATCGATGCTGCGATTGCAAGGCACCACCCCGGCGCAGGAGATGATGCCGCGCGTCGGCTTCAAACCGACGATGTTGTTGAAGGCCGCCGGGATCCGTCCCGAGCCGGCCGTGTCGCTGCCCAGCGCGAAGGGCACGATACCCGCGCCGACCACGACGGCCGAGCCCGAGCTCGAACCGCCGGACACATAATCGCGCCCGAACACCGAGCGCGGCGTTCCATAGGGCGAGCGCAGACCGGCCGTGCCGGTCGCGAACTGATCCATGTTGGTCTTGCCGACGATCACCGCGCCCGCGGCTTCCAGGCGGCGCACCGCGAAGGCGCTTTCCTTGGGGCGATACGCGTAGGCGGGACACGCCGCCGTCGTCTCATATCCGGCGAGGTCCATATTGTCCTTGATGGCGCAGGGCATGCCGAACAGCGGCATCTTCGCGCGCGCGGCGGCGTCCAGGCTTTCCAGCGACTTCACGCGCGCGGTCAACGCGTCCGCGGGGATGCGCGTGATCCACACACCGCTCTGCTGCGTGTCGCTGTCCGCGCGGCGCACGGCCTCCTGAACCACCTCGGCGACGCGCGCGCCGGCGGCGTAGGCGGCGCGAATCTCGGGCAGCGTGAAACGCAGATTTTTCATCGGACAGGCACCTCTTGGAGACCTTGTAAGCGCTTTCGCGGCGATCGGAGACGCCGAGATTTTCCTTGTGCAGTGCACACTTGGCGGCGAGAGGCAGCGTAAGTAGTCCGATTTTCCGCGTCAATTCCGCGCGCTTGTAAGCTCAACTTACGATCCCGCGCGGTTTATCCACAGAAGAACGGGAATTTACCGAAACACCCTCTTGCGCCTTGGGGGGCTCGGATGCAAAGAACTGCCCAATACATCGATGTTTTTTGAAGGGACTGCGGTGAATAAGGACGTACGTGTGGCCACCAGCAACACCAAATTGAACGAGCTGGTGAATAAGATGGCGAGCCTGTGCAAACCGGATCGCATTCACTGGTGTGACGGCTCGCAGGAAGAATACGACGCGCTGTGCGAGCAGATGGTCAAGAGCGGAACGTTCACCCGCCTCAACGAACAGAAGCGCCCCAACTCCTATCTCTGCCGCTCGCACCCGGGCGACGTGGCGCGGGTCGAACACCGCACCTTCATCTGCACGAAGGACAAGGACGACGCCGGTCCGACCAACAACTGGGCGGACCCGGCCGAGATGCGCGAAACCCTCAATGGGCTTTTCGCCGGCTGCATGCGCGGGCGCACCATGTACGTGATCCCCTTCTCCATGGGTCCCTTGGGCTCCGACATCGCCCACATCGGCATCCAGATCACCGACTCCGCCTATGCCGTCGCGAACATGCGCATCATGACCCGCATGGGCAAAAAGGTGCTCGACGTTCTCGGCGACGGCGACTTCGTGCCGTGCGTGCACTCCGTCGGTGCGCCGCTCGAGCCCGGCCAGAAGGACGTCGCGTGGCCGTGCAACGACAACAAGTACATCGTGCACTTCCCCGATAGCCATGAGATCTGGTCGTTCGGGTCCGGTTACGGCGGCAACGCCCTTCTCGGCAAGAAGTGCTTCGCGCTCCGCATCGCCTCCGTCATGGCGAAGGAAGAAGGCTGGCTCGCCGAGCACATGCTCATCGTCGGCCTCGAATCGCCCAAGGGCGAGAAGACCTATGTCGGCGCCGCCTTCCCGTCCGCGTGCGGCAAGACCAACCTCGCCATGATCATTCCGCCCCAGGGTTTCGAAGGCTGGAAAGCCTGGACCGTGGGCGACGACATCGCGTGGATCAAGCCGGCGGCCGACGGCACCTTGCGCGCCATCAACCCGGAAGCGGGTTATTTCGGCGTCGCGCCGGGCACCTCCGACAAGACCAACCCGAACGCGATGAAGCTCGTCGCGCGCGATTGCATCTTCACCAACGTCGCCCTCACGGACGATGGCGATGTGTGGTGGGAAGGCATGACCGACGAAGCCCCCGCGCACCTCATCGACTGGCAGGGCAAGGATTGGACGCCGGGTTGCGGCCGTCCCGCCGCCCACCCGAACGCGCGCTTCACCGCGCCGGCCGTCCTCTGCCCGATCCTCGATCCGGCGTGGGACGACCCGAAGGGCGTGCCCATCAGCGCCTTCGTGTTCGGCGGCCGCATGAGTCACACCTTCCCGCTGGTGTTCCAGTCCTTCAACTGGGATCACGGCGTGTACCTCGCCGCCACCATGGGCTCCGAAGCCACCGCCGCCGCCGAGAACCAGGCCGCCGTGCGCCGCGATCCGATGGCGATGCTGCCGTTCTGCGGCTACAACATGGCCGACTACTTCTCGCACTGGCTCGCGATCGGCCAGAAGGTGAAGAACCCGCCCGCGATCTTCCGCGTGAACTGGTTCCGCAAAGACGAGAACGGCAAGTTCATGTGGCCCGGCTACGGCCAGAACATGCGCGCCCTCGCCTGGGTGGTTGACCGCGTCCACGGCCGCGGCGACGCGGTGGAAAGCCCGTTCGGCTTCATGCCGCGCTATCAGGACTTGAAGTGGGAAGGCCTCGCGTTCGATCAGGCGAAGTTCAAGAGCCTCATGCAGATCGACCGTACGGCTGCATTGCGCGAGATCGACGATCAGAAGAGCCTGTTCGACCGCTTTGGCCCGCGCACCCCGGCCGTGCTCCTCAAGCAGCAAGGCGAAGTGCGCAAGCGCGTCGAAAACGCCGCCGAAACCTGGAACGCCGCGTAGGCGGTCCGGAGACGAGACGCAAAAAGGGCCCGGAGCAAAACTCCGGGCCTTTTTCTTTGTCTGCGGCTACTGCGCCGCTTCAGGCGCCGGCAACCTCACGCCCGTCAAACGCCATTTCAAACCCCGGCGGCTGAGGACCAGCTTGGCGTCTTGGCTGCCGGCTTGCGTCACGACCGCGCGGTCCAGTCCTTCATAGGAGACATGGACGTCTTTGAGCACATTGTCCTTGCTCAGCGCTTCATCCGCGCCCTTCGCGGAGGTCATCATCGCAAGGCCCGCCGGCGTGACGACTTTGTCGACCATCACCTCGACCATTTTGCTCGCGAACAACTGACCCATGGCGGCCATTTCCGGATCGCCTCCCGCGCGCGCCGCCATCCTTGCCGTCATGACCTCGGCGATCTGCTCTTTCATGCTCTCGCGGAAGGCGGGAAAATCGATGTGCTCGGCCAGCGCGGCTTCATCTTGGGCGACGACGCCCTCCCGGATGCCGTTCAGCGCAAGATGCGGCCCGGCCGCGGCGTAACCGGCGACCAGCAGCACGATAACCGCGCCAGCGGCGATCAGTATCTTTTTCATAGCGTTCCCAGAATTCAGGTGGGCCAGGATAGCAGCCTTCGAGAATCAAAAAAGGCGCGGTGAGTGTTCACCGCGCCCGTCGCCTTCCGCGTGGGTGCGGAGGAAACTCTAGTCTTTGGTCGATTCCAGAACGTAGGCGACGATGTTCGCGCGGATTTCCGGGTTCGGCACGCCCACGAACGGCATTTTGGTGCCCTTCACATATTCCTGCGGCTTCACGAGGTACTTCATCAGTTCCTCTTCGCTCCAGGTGATGCCGGCGTTTTTCATGGCGGCGGAATAGGCGTAGTTCGCGGCATTGGTGCCGGACTTCTTGCCGATCAGGCCGTGCAGGTTCGGGCCGATCTTGTTCGGGCCGCCCTTTTCGACCGTGTGGCAGGCGCCGCACGGCGCGAACTGCTTCTTCCCCGCGACCGAGTCCCCCGCGGCCTGAGCCGCCCCCGGCGCCAGCAGCAACGCCGCCAAAATCAGTGCCTTACGCATTTCCGTTCCCTTTGCCTGTAACAAACCCCACCAGCCTTTATCGGCCCTTGGCCCGCCGAATAACGCGGAATACCCTGCCCGGGCAAGGCCTCTCTTGTTCCCGATCAAGCCTCTGAAAAGTGGCGGTTTTTTGAGGGGGTCAGAACACATCGGCGTGAAGGCGCGTTCCAGAGGCAATCCCTCCCTTTTGAAAGGCTCGAAAAATGGCCAGCGATCATCTCCATGCCCCGCGCGAGCGCCTGCGCAAGGAAACCATCCATATGCATCAAGCCATCACGTCGCTGATGGAGGAACTGGAAGCCGTGGACTGGTACCAGCAGCGCGCCGACGACTGCGACGACGCGGCCCTGAAAGCGGTGCTGCTGCACAACATGCGCGAAGAGATCGAGCACGCCGCCATGACCCTCGAATGGATCCGGCGCAACAGCAAGGACTTCGACAAGGAACTGAAAGAGTACCTGTTCTCCGAAGGCGACATCGCCGCCAAGGAGCATGAGCATTAGAACGCGGGGGTCACCCCGTATCTGATCTCCAACACCTCGAGCGCCTCTTCCCCCGCCGGGGTGCGCAGTTTCACGGTGTCGCCCTCGCGCGCTTTCACCAGCGCGCGGGCCACCGGCGAGACCCAGCTCACCAATGAACCGTCGTCGGTGCCGGCGGCTTCGTCGATGCCCACGATCTTGATGGTGCGCGCCTCGCCCTTCTTCGTCGCATAGGTGACGGTCGCGCCGAAGAACACCTGCTCCAGCGCTTTCTGGCGGGCGGGATCGACCAGCTCGGCGTTCTCGCGGCGTTTGGTGAGATAGCGGACGCGACGGTCGATCTCGCGCAGGCGGCGCTTGCCGTAGATATAATCGCCGTTCTCCGAGCGGTCGCCGTTGCCGGCGGCCCAGGACACGATCTCGACGATCTTGGGGCGCTCGACCCGCAGCAGTTCATGCAGCTCGTCGTCGAGCAGTTTCATGCCGCGCGGCGTGACGTAGTTCTTCGTGCCGACCGGAAGCGCGTCGGCGTCTTCGGGAAGATCGTCGTCCCCGGTCTCGGTTTCTTTGGTGAAAGCTTTGCTCATTGTGCGGTCCTGCCGCACATCGAAGCTGGGTGCGGTCCTGCCGCACATCGAAGCTGGGCGGCGTGGGTTGTCTATTTCCGGCCGTTGGCCATGGCGATGCCGGCGATCACCGCCGACAACAGCGCGGTGCCCTTGTGCTTCACGAACATGTCTTTCAGCTCGGCCACGGTCTCGTCGCCGGCGTCGGGATGAAGCTGCGCGGCCTTCTGCGGATGCAAGGTCGCGCGGGCGACCAGGGCGAAAAGTCCGCTGAGCGCCGCCAGCAGGATCCCCATGCCGAGCGCGGCGGCATCGGGGCCGATGCGCGGAATCAAAAACAGCCACAACGCCGCGACGAGCGCGGCGCCCGCGCCGATTCCGCAGACGGCGGCCAGGACAAGCCACTTCGCCGCGCCGGAAAAACGGCTGACGCGCTGCGCCAGCCGCATCTCGGCGAGCATCATCAAGGCCATCTTGACGAGCTTGTCCATGGATCGGCTCTTGTCGCGTCTATTTGCGAAAAAACAGCTTCGAGATCACGAAGCCGGCGGCAAATGCCATCAGGAGGCTTGCGATCGGCTGGTCGTCAAGCTGCTTTTCCATCGCGACCATGGTCTTACGGCCGCGCTTCTGCATGTCCTTGTACAGATCGGCGGCGTCGTCGGTGAGGTCGTCGGCCATGTCGCGCGCGCTGTCGAGCGCGTCGTCGAGGTTCAGCTTCTTCACATGCGCGATGGCCTTGGCGACGTCCTTCTTGAGGGCGGCCAGGTCATCGATGATCGCTTCGATGTCGGCGCCGCTGACGTTCTCGATTTTCTTGCGCAGATCCATGGGTGGTCCCTTCCCACTAACAGTTATCGACGAGAGGCGAATGCCCAACACGTAAAAATTGTTCCGTTTTTCACGGATCATAGGCCTATCAACGGCCGGCCCATCTTCCGGTTGCAAATCTCCAACGTGTGCCGCGGCCGGAACTCTTGGGGTGGGCAACCGTTACAAGGAGGAGCGAGCTTCATAAAAGGAAAGAATCATGCTCAGCACGATCCTGCTTATTCTGCTCATCGCCCTTCTGGTCGGCGCGTTGCCCAGCTGGCCCTACAGCCGGTCGTGGGGCTACTACCCCAGTGGTGCATTCTCCATAGTACTCATCATCGTCGTGGTCTTGCTACTTTCCGGGCGCATCTAACAACGAATTCCCCTAACCAAACGTAAAATGCCGCGGAGAACGGCGCTCCGCGGCATTTTCCTTTGTGGGTCACCGGACCGGCTACGACTACATATTGATTTCCGTTACCTCGCCTGGGCGAAGTTCCGGGACGCGAAATCCCAGTTCAGGAGCTTCTCGACCAGCGCGTCGACATGGTCTTTGCGGGCGTTCTGGTAGTCGAGATAGTAGGCGTGCTCCCACACATCGACCGTCAGCAGGCCGTGCGCGCCTGCGGCGAGCGGCGTTTCGGCGTCGCGCGTGTCTGTCACCTTCAGCTTGCCGCCCTCGATCACCAGCCAGCCCCAACCGCTGCCGAAGTGATCGGTCGATTTCGCCTTCAATTCCTTCTTGAGAGCCTCGAGCGAACCGAAGTCGCGGGTGATCGCGTCGCCCAACTCCTTGCTCGGCTGCGTCGCCTTGGGGGAAAGACAGTTCCAATAGAAGCTGTGGTTCCACACCTGCGCGGCGTTGTTGAAGATCTTCTTGCTCTTGTCGTCGCCATGGGTCGCGGCCACGATCTCTTCGAGGGCCATGCCGGCGAACGCGGTGTCCTTGATCAGCTCGTTGAGCTTGTCGACATAACCTTTGTGATGCTTGCCGTGGTGGAAGGACAAGGTCTTCGCTGAAATGACCGGCGCCAGGGCGTCTTCGGCAAAAGGAAGCGGCGGCAAGGTGAAGGGCCCGTGGGTGAGATCGCGCGGCGACATGATTTTCTCCTTCAAACAAAACAAACACGAGAGCACGCACTAAACGCGAAGTCCGGCGGCCCTTCAATTCACAAAAGAGGGATGCAGCGTTGCACGAATGCGGGTCCCGAAAACGATGTGGGGTTCGATCCTTTCCGGATCAAACCCCAAACGTCACGAACGAATCTTCGGGTCTTGTCAGATCGGCGGCGGCGGCGATTTGCCGCGCACCAGATGCAGCACCAGGGTCACGAGGAACACCAGGAGGAACAGGAAGAACAGGATCTGCGCGATCCCGGCCGAGGCGGACGCCACACCGCCGAAACCGAGAACGCCGGCGATGATGGCAACGACCAGGAATACAAGAGCCCAACTCAGCATGGGAAAATCTCCTTTATCTACGGGCGGCGCCGCAATTACTTGCGGGCGTCCTCGGCGGCGTCATCGATCGCGTCGCCGGCCGAACGGACGTCTTCGCCCACGCCTTCAACGGTGTTGCAGGCGGCCAGGCTCAGCGAAAAGCCGGTGATGAAAATCGCGAACAGAACTTTAAAGACTTTCATGAAACGGTCCTCTTATTTCATTCGAGGCAACGGTTGCCTCGCGCGGAATCTCGAAGGACTAACTCGCGAGCGGGCGTGAAGTTGCGGGCCGTTACGCGAGAGGCGAAGATTTTCGCCCGCCGCGTGCGGCGAAATTGCGGCGATGTGGCGAAATCCGGGCACGCATGAAAACGCCGCGCGCTTATTCGGCGCGCGGCGCTCATGAATATTCCCGTCGCATGCGGTCAGGCGTCCGGCTGATCTTCGGCCAGCAGCAAGGCCTGGGCGATAGTCGCCTTCACGCTGTCGGCCATGAAGGGCTTCGTGACCAGGAACGTCGGCTCCGGACGTTCGCCCGTCAGCAGGCGCTCCGGATAGGCGGTGATGAAAATCACCGGCGCGTCCACCTGCTCGAGGATGTCGGCGACGGCGTCGATGCCCGAACTGTTGTCGGCCAATTGAATGTCCGCGAGGATCAACCCCGGGCGCCACTTGCCCACCGCGTTCACCGCTTCCTTGCGCGTGCGCACCACGGCGAAAACATTGTGGCCCATTTCCTCGACGATGTTGGAAAGATCCAGCGAGATGATCGGCTCGTCCTCGATGATCAGCACCGAGGTCGGGCTCTGCGCCACCAGGTCATACAGCGCTTCCTTCACCATGCGGCCGATCTCATCGGGCGTCTTGTCCAGGATCTGCGCGGCTTCGGCCGGCGTAAAGTCTTCCATCGCGGTCAGCAGCAGCGCCTGGCGGCGCGCCACGCCGAGCGCGTCGAGACGGTCGCGGAAACGGTCGCCGCTCTCGCCCTTCGCCGCGAGGCCGCGGGCCGGCTGCGTGCCCGACCAGATCACATGGAACATGCGGTACAGCGCCACGCGCGGATGCATGTCGCGGTGATAACGGTCCGGGGATTCCACGATGGCTTCCAGGGTCGCGCGCACATAAGCGTCGCCGCTGGCCTGCGAGCCCGTCAGCGCGCGCGCATAGCGCCGCAGGAATGGAAGATGAGATGCGATTTCGTGGGACAGCGACATGATTGCAAATCCTATTGTATCCCCGCGCGGATGACGCGCGTCGGAAGGATAAGGTTAAACAGTGCACCCGGCATAAGACTAGTTCATTTGGGGAAACGTGGAAATCGTCCGGGGCGCGCGGCTGGCGAGGAGTGATGGAGGGAATAATTTGCCCCAGCGCACAACGCCGCCCCGGCGGATAAGTTCCCGGGGCGTGCAAATTTTTTTTACAGTCTTGATCCCCCGGCCGTTCAAGCTCTTAATGGACCGCGTTGCCGAGCTTGGTGGGCGCTTTGGGCGTGTCGGCCTGCGGTCCCTTGGTCTCGTCTTCCAGCGCCAGAAGCGCGCTGACGATCGATCCAAGGTGAGCGTTTTCGCCGGAGGTCATGTTCTCCTCCTCGGCCGTCTGCAGAAGGCGGGCGTCGACTTCCCAGGCGCGCAGGATGTCGATCTTGGCGTCGCGCGAGAGGCCCGGATGGACGAGCACGTCCTTGGGATGCTGAAAGTACTTGCTCGGATTGACCTTGGCGTCGGCGATGTTCAGTTGCGTATCGGGCATGGAGGCACCACATGCGGTTTAACTTCACCTGGGAAACGCCCGGCGTTCCGGCAAAGTTCCGGTGAGGGGTGCCCAGGGCGCCGCGCGAAAAAGAGGGCGCCGCGCGAAAAAGAGAGCCTCCCGGAGGGTTTCGTTGAAACTCTTTTCTACTTACGAGCGTTGTTACCGGTATCGGGCTAGTACTAAGGGACGGGCGAATGGCGAACGAATTCCACCAGATGCTGCTTGAACACCTGCCGCGCCTTCAGGCGTACGCGATCATGCTCACGCGTGACCGCGCCCAGGCGGAAGACCTTTTGCAGGAAACGTCGCTGCGGGCGCTGCGCGCGCAGAACCAGTTCATGATGGGGACGAACTTCACCGCGTGGATCTATAAGATCCTTCGCAACGAATACATCAGCTCGCTGCGCCGCAAGAAGCGCCAGCCGGTGCAGATCGAAGACATGCCGGCCGAATTCCTCTCGCGCAAGGGCGAGCAGGAGAACGACGTGCTCTCGCGCGAGATCATCGCCGCGATGGACAAGCTCCAGCATGGCCAGCGCGAAGTGCTGATCCTCATCTGCGCCAGCGGCCTCAGCTATGAAGAAGCCGCTGAAGCGCTGGGATGCTCGGTCGGCACCATCAAGAGCCGCCTGTGGCGCGCCCGCGCCCGCATGGCCTCGCTGATCATGGGTGACGATGAGACGAAGACCGGCCGAGGCCGCGACTTCATCGAGCCGCCCCGTGAGATGGCCGGCGCGGCATCCCTATAAGGTTGCTCCACCACGGAGCCTCGATTTACTATGAACCCGCAAGAGGGCGCCAAGACCCTCGCACAAGTCCCGATGCCACTAAACCGGGCAAATTTCCACAGCCGGTCTTTCCACAGGTTGTTTGCGCCCTAGCATGAGTGAGAAGCCAAAGACAAAGCCTGAGATGGCGACGCCGACACCGCGTCCGCAGGCGAAATTCAATCCGGCCTTCGATTCATGGCTGGAAACGAAGCTCCACAAGATTTTCGATTCCGTCGCCTCCGAGCCCCTGCCCCAGGACCTCGTGAAACTGCTCGGCCAGATCGACGAAGCGGACGAGAAGAAAAAGTAACGGCTTTTTTTGTCGAGTCCCTCCCCTGAAAGGGGCCGTTTGTCGGTTTTCCGTGAATAAAACCGCGTCCTACATCGGCTTCTGATGCGGCTTCTTATGCTGATGCCCGGGCACGGCGTGGCGTTTGCCTTCTTCTTCGGCCCGCTTCAGCGCGCCCGCCTCATCGCTCTCGAGGCTCTTCGCGGCGGCTTTCGCGGCGGGTTCCACTTTGCCCGACTTCGCGAATTTTTCCGCCGCCGCGTTGTACTGCTTGGCGGCCGTGCGGCTGCCTTCGCCTTCGTTCTGCGCCATGACGTTTTCTCCACTGTTGAAGCGTGGAGCTGAAACGCGTCAGGGGCTCAATTTGGTTCCGCGCTAAAAAAGAGCAGGCGCGTCCCCGCGCTGCTGGCGCCACCAAGTGGCCAGCACGACCTTGCCCACCGCGACGACCGGGATCGCGATGAAGATCCCAAGCACGCCCCACAGCTTGCCGCCCAGCAGCACCGCGAAGATCACAAGCGCCGGATTGAGCCGCACGCGGTCGCCGATCAGCCAGGGCGACAGGAAACTCGATTCGATGAATTCCGTAATGAGATAGGTCGCCCCGATGCCGACCATCAGATAGCTGTCCCATCCGCCCTGCGTCACGCCCGTGGTCACGGCGATGGTCACGCTGATCGCCGTTCCGATGTAGGGCAGGAACTTGAACGCGCCGGACATGACGCCGATGACAATGGCATAGTTGAGGCCCGTCGCGTAAAGGCCGATGCTGTAAAGGACGGCGCAGCATACGCATACCCAGGCCTGACCGTGCAGGAAGGCCGCCATCACGCGGTCGATGCGGTGTCCGAGATCCCGCAGCGACGGGCGCTTGTCCGCGGGCGCTTCTTCCACCAGCCAGGTCAGCATGCGCTGCCAGT
>JAYRTJ010000071.1:0-17296 GCA_041919675.1 Rhodospirillaceae bacterium
TATGCGAAACGCGTCGCGCCGGTCGCGCTGACGCCGAAGGACTTTGTCGAGGAATGGCTGCGCGCGCCATGGAGCGTCGCGTCGGCCTGGACGGAAACACGCGCGCGCGAAACGCTTGCGAAGATTCACGGCGGCGCGGCGGAAAATCTTACGCGCGCGGCATTCGCCGGACCGCCGCAGCGCTGCGACACGGACGACGATGTGGTGCAGGTCGGCGTGCGGTTCGCCGGCGGCGAGAAATTCTTCCGCGTGAAAATGGGCGCGGCCGGCGCCTTCGAGATGCGCGCGGCCGACTCGGAACCCTCAAAAACCTGCCCCCGCCCCGACGCCGGCCTCGACACCCCCCGCTCCCTCTTCTAATGGGGTCAGACTCCATTTCCCTTATTTACTCTGACCCCATTTTTCTCCGTTTCCTGGGCGTTTCTTCCGCCCTGATAAATCTCGATTTTTTTGGCCGCGCCCCTTCCCATGCGCCGCCCTTCATGAGACATTAACCGCAGTTGCAGCAAAATGCATGGCGGCGACCTTTCGGGGGCGTTGAAGACCTTTTTACAAGCCATTGATTTGCGGGCAAAAATACAAGGACGTGGGACGGACCATGTCTGTGGATAATCCAGTTGCGGGTTACGCCGAGTCTAAAATGCGACGTCGGCGCGGCACTGAGCGTTTATCCACAGGGGTCTCCCACACTTTGTAACGCGGACCGGGGTCTGCGACTTAGGTTCTCCTCCCCTTTCCGTGCGGGAGGGAGCCGGCGAGAGTCAGCGGCAACTGCGTCCGTCTGACCTTCCGACAAGTCGCGCACCGATCTCTTTTTTGACCCCGGCGGCACGCGAGAACGAGAGATGACGGACGATTGCGACTTGAAGTTCGACACCAGCTTGCGCTTCGGCGCGCGCATCAGCGCTTTCATCACATTCGCGCCTTCGTCTCCCCCGCGCTCCGCGCGAGCCCGGTTGAAGCAAGAGGTTCACGAACACGCGGCGCGTGCGCACGCGTAACGATATGAGGACTTGAGCGAGAGATTTCGAGGACGACGGGCGCCGGGGCAGAAAAAACCGGGGTCATATGCGGGGGATCACGACTATGCGGACGCACGTGGAGGAAGGCAAACGCCGCGCGCGCCGGCATCCCGGATCACAAAAATAAGGACGAGTAGAAATACATGTTTTCGAGACTGACGGGCTGGCTCTCCGCCGATATGGCCATCGACCTCGGCACCGCGAACACCCTGGTTTACGTGAAGGGCCGCGGCATCGTGCTCAACGAACCCTCCGTGGTCGCCCTGGCCGAATCGAAGGGCCGCAAGCAGGTCCTGGCCGTCGGCAATGAAGCCAAGCAGATGCTCGGCCGTACCCCCGGCAATATCCAGGCCATTCGTCCTTTGCGCGACGGCGTCATCGCCGACTTCGAAGTCGCCGAGGAAATGATCAAGCACTTCATCCGCAAGGTGCATAACCGCCGCAGCTTCGCGAGCCCGCTGGTGATCGTGTGCGTGCCCTCCGGCTCCACCGCCGTCGAGCGCCGCGCCATTCAGGAATCCGCCGAAGCCGCCGGCGCGCGCAAAGTCTATCTGATCGAAGAGCCCATGGCCGCCGCGATCGGCGCCGGCCTGCCCGTGACCGAACCCACCGGCTCGATGGTGGTCGACATCGGCGGCGGCACCACCGAAGTCGCGGTGCTCTCGCTGTCCGGCATCGTCTATGCCCGCTCGGTGCGTGTGGGCGGCGACATGATGGACGAAGCGATCATCAACTACATTCGCCGCCACCATAATCTGCTCGTCGGCGAAAGCTCGGCCGAGCGGATCAAGAAGGAAATCGGTTGCGCCTGCCCGCCGGAAGCCGGCGACGGCGAAACCATGGAGATCAAGGGCCGCGACCTGATGAACGGCGTGCCGAAGGAAATCGTCATCAGCCAGCGCCAGATCGCCGAAAGCCTCGCCGAGCCGGTCACCGCCATCATCGATGCGGTGAAAGTCGCACTCGAACATACCGCGCCGGAACTCGCGGCCGATATCGTCGATAAGGGCATCGTGCTCACCGGCGGCGGCGCGATGCTGCACAACCTCGACTTCGTGCTGCGCCATGCGACGGGTCTGCCGGTCTCCATCGCCGACGATCCGCTGTCGTGCGTCGCGCTGGGGACGGGAAAAGTGCTCGAGGAAATGAAGATCCATCGTAACGCTCTGACGACGATGTACTAACCAAGGGACGACGGGGCGAGGGGAGCAACCACGTGCGAGGCCCGACAGGACAGATTTCCCGCCTAGGGACTCTCAAATCGCTGCTGCAGCGATTTGCGTTCTTGTCGCTCATCGGCGTCACTTTTGCCCTCATGCTCATCGGCAAGGCCGATACGGTTCTGGTGGAGCGCGCGCGGTCCGCCGTCACCGACGCCGTCACGCCGATCCTGCGCGTGATGAGCGAACCGGCCAGCATGATCGCGCAGACGATCAACAACGTGCGCGAGCTGGCCTCGATCCGCGAACAGAACGCCGAGCTGCGTGAAGCCAACGACCGCCTCCTACAGTGGCAATCCCTCGCCCAACGCCTGGAAGCCGAAAACAAGTCCCTGCGCTCGCTCCTTGCCCTCGTGCCGGAACCCGGCGCGCAATTCGTCACGGCCCGCGTGGTGGGCGACGTCGGCGGCGCTTTCGCGCAGTCTGTGCTCATCACGGCCGGCCAGTCATCGGGCGTGAAAAAAGGCCAGGTGGTCATGACCGGCGAAGGCTTGGTCGGCCGCGTCACGCAAGCCGGCAACGCCTCGTCCCGGGTGCTCCTCATCAGCGACATCAACTCGCGCATTCCGGTGCTGGTCGGCGAAGCGGGTAACCGCGCCATCCTTGCCGGCGACAACGGCGCGCGTCCGAAGCTGCTCTATCTCAATCAAAGCGCCGCCGCGCCCGGCGACAAGGTCGTGACCTCGGGCGACGCCGAAGCGTTCCCGCCGGGCATCCCCATCGGCCAGGTGGCCGAAGTCGAAGACGGCAACGTCGCCGTGGAACTGTTCGTCGCGCGCGACAAACTCCAATATGTCCGCGTCGCCGATTACGGCCTCGCCGGCTTCCTCCTCGAACCGCCGGCGGCGCAGCAGCCATGATGCAGCCGACGCTCCTCCAGAGCTTCGACCTGTCCGCCCGCAAGGCGCTGCCCGCCGCGCTCACCCTGATGTTGATGCTGTTCGCGTTGACGCCGACCAATGTGCCGGGCCTGTCGCCGGTCATGCCGATGTTCGCGCTCATGTCGGTCTACTTCTGGGCGATCTACCGTCCCGACCTCATGGGCTACGGCGCCGCTTTCAGCTTCGGCCTGCTCGAAGACCTTCTGACCGCCACTCCCATCGGCTCGTCGGCCCTCGTCTTTCTGCTCACGCAATGGGTCGTTCTGCGCCAGCAGAAGTTTTTCAATGCAAAGCCTTTTGTCGTCACCTGGTTCGCCTTCATCTTCGTGGCGGCGGGCGCGGCGTTCATCCGCTGGGTCGCCGTGGGCCTTGTCGCCGATTCAGGCTTCACGCCGATTGGCCCGATGTTCGCGTCTTATCTGATCACCGTCGCCGTCTATCCCTTGGTCGGCTGGCTGCTCGCCAAAGCCCAAGGCAAGCTCATGGGACAGGTGTAGTCATGACGATGATTACCAGCGCCATGGGATGCGCGAAGCGCACGCCCAAAAACAAGACAGCCGCAACCCATGCTGCGGAAGGTCGCGCGCCATGACGATGATCACGCGCGCCATGGGATGCGCGAAGCGCACGCCCAAAAACAAGACAGCCGCAACCCATGCTGCGGAAGGTCGCGCGCCATGACGATGATCACGCGCACCATGGGATGCGCGAAGTGCACGCCCAAAAACAAGACAGCCGCAACCCATGCTGCGGAAGGTCGCGCGCCATGACGATGATCACGCGCGACAGTGACTGGACGAAGATGTTCAACCGCCGCGCCATGATCCTGGGCGGCGTGCAGGGCGTGCTGGTCAGCGCGCTTGTCGGGCGCATGTATTATCTGCAGGTGATCGAGGCGGACCGTTACCGCACTCTCGCCGAAGACAACCGCATCAACATCCAGCTGCTGGCGCCGCCGCGCGGACGCATCCTTGACCGGTTCGGTCAGGCGCTCGCCATCAACAAGCAGCAGTTCCGCGTGCTCATCGTTCCCGAGCAAGCGACCAAGCTCAGCGCGACCCTGGATAATCTCGCGCGCATGGTCGAACTGTCGGAACACGACCGCGAGCGCATCAAGAAAGAAGTCGGGCGCAAGCGCGGCTTCGTGCCGGTCACCATCCGCGAGAACCTGACCTGGGACGAAATGGCGCGCATTCAGGTGAACGCGCCCGATCTGCCGGGCGTGATCATCGACGAAGGCCTGACGCGTTATTATCCGCAGCACGAGAACGCCGCGCATCTGCTTGGCTACGTGGCCGCGGTCGACGAAGACGAACTCACCGGCGACCCCTTGCTCCAGGTGCCGGGCTTCCGCATCGGCAAGGACGGCGTCGAGCGCATTTACGATCTGAAGCTGCGCGGCAAGGGCGGCGTCAGCCAGGTGGAAGTGAACGCCTACGGCCGCACCATTCGCGAACTGAAACGCGAGGAAGGCCAGCCGGGCTCCGATATCGTGCTGACCATCGACGAACGGATCCAGAGATTGGCCGGCGAGCGTTTGGGCCAGGAGAGCGGTTCCGTCGTCGTGATGGACGTCCATACGGGCGATCTGATCGCCATGGTCTCCAATCCGAGCTTCGACGCCAATTCCTTCTCGCGCGGTTTGACACAGGCGGAGTGGAAGGATCTTTCCACCAACGACCACACGCCGCTGATCAACAAGGTGATCTCGGGAACCTACTCGCCCGGCTCGACCTTCAAGCTGGTGGTCACGCTGGCCGCGCTCGAGCACAACGTCATCTCGCCCGAACAGACGCTGCATTGTTCGGGCCGCGATCCCAAGATTCCGCAGTTCCAGTGCCACAAGGTGCACGGCAGCGTGAACATGCAGCGCGCGATCTCGACCTCGTGCGACATCTATTTCTACGAAATGGCGCGGCGCCTCGGCCCCGACAAGATCGCCGACATGGCGAAGCGGCTTGGCCTCGGCCAAACGTCAGGCTTGGGCCTGTCCGGCGAGAAGACGGGCCTCATCCCGACCGAAGCTTGGAAGAAAGCGGCCCGCGGCCAACGCTGGACCACCGGCGAAACCATGAATACCGGCATCGGGCAAGGCTATGTCTCCGTCACGCCGCTCCAGCTCGCGACCATGGTCTCGCGCGTGGCCAACGGCGGCCTCGCGGTGAAGCCGCGCCTCGTGCGCGCCATGGACGGCAAAACGCCCGCGGCGCCGGAAGCCCAGGACGCCGCGCTGGAATCCTTAGGCATCCCGCCGCAGAACATGGCCATCCTGCACGCCGGCATGTACGACGTGATCAACGGGCCGCCCGGCGCCACGACCGCCATGGCCTTCGGCAAGCTCCGCTTCAAGGACGCCGAGAAAAAAGATTGGAAGATGGCCGGCAAGACGGGGACGGCGCAGGTGCGCAGCCTCTCGGACGCCGAGCGCGAAACCTACAAGCGCAACCCGGATGCCCAGCCGTGGAAGCATCGCGACAACGCGTTCTTCGTCTGCTTCGCGCCCGCGCATGCGCCCAGGTATGCGATCGCGGTGGCCGTCGAGCACGTGCCCTTCGGCGGCGGCGGCGGCACCTTCGCCGCGCCGATCGCGCGCGACATCATGGAAGAAGTGCTGCGCTTGGATCCCTCGCGTAAACCGCGTGTGGACGAACAGGTCGTCGCCGATGCCTCGCCGCTTCCGGGGGTGACCCCGGCCGCGGCGCCCGCCACGCCGGAGGCGGCCCATGAGTGATATCGGTTTCAGCTCCGCGCGGATTCGCCGCGGCGACATGTCGCCGGTGGAGAAGATCTGGCAGATGAGCTGGTCGCTCCTGTTCATCGTGGCCTGTATCTTCGCGTTCGGCTTCGCGATGCTCTATTCCGCCGCCGGCGGCAGTCTCGAACCCTGGGCGGGTCCTCAGCTCGCGCGTTTCATTTTCGGCATCGGCGTGGTGACCATCGTGGCAGTCACCGATGTGCGCCTGATCATGCGCTTCTCGTATCTTTTCTATTTTGTCGTTCTGTTGATGCTGATCGCGGTGGATGTCCTCGGCTTCGTCGGCAAGGGCGCGCAGCGCTGGATCGACCTTGGCTTCATCAGCCTGCAGCCCTCCGAGCTCATGAAGCCCGCGATCATTCTGGCGCTCGCCCGCTACTTCCAGGGCGTGACGCAGGATGAAATCGGCAATCCTCTGATCCTGCTGGTTCCGCTCGGCCTCATTCTTGCGCCGGTCGCGCTCGTGATCCTGCAGCCGGACCTTGGCACCGCGATGCTCATCATGATGAGCGCCGGGATCATGCTGTTCATGGCCGGGGTACGGATGTGGAAGTTCGGCGTGGTCGCGGCCTGCGGCCTCGCGGCGCTGCCGATCGCCTGGTCGTTCCTGCACGATTATCAGCGCAACCGCGTGCTCACCTTCCTCAATCCGGAAAGCGATCCGCTCGGCACCGGCTATCACATCCTGCAGTCGAAGATCGCCTTTGGTTCAGGCGGTCTGTTCGGCAAGGGCTTCATGGGCGGCACCCAGGCGCATCTCAACTTCCTGCCCGAACGTCAGACCGATTTCATCGCCACCATGCTGGCCGAGGAACTCGGCATGATCGGCCTCTTGGCGCTGCTGATCTGCTTCATCATCTTCATCGGCTACGGCTACGCGATCGCGATCCGGTGCCGCCATCAGTTCGGCCGTCTCGTGGCGGTGGGCCTTACAGCCAGCTTCTTCCTTTATGTGTTCATCAACATCGGCATGGTCATGGGCCTGTTGCCGGTGGTGGGCGTGCCGCTGCCGTTCGTATCCTACGGCGGCACGTCGCTGCTGACCTTGATGTTCTCCGTCGGCGTGCTCATGAACATCTACGTCCATCGCGACACGCAGATGGGCGCTAGAGGCGGGTTCAACGACTTCTAGGGCCTGTTCCGGAAAAGTATGATCGGTTTTCCGATAAGAACAGGCTCAAAATAAAAAAACCCTTAGCGTTCTTTGCGCATCCAGAAGGCGCCGCCGGGGTTCTTCCAGAAATTCGGCAGCACGTTCTCGCATTCCGGATGCTTGTGCGCGAAGAAACTATTGAAAAACAGCACGCGGTAGCTGCTGTTGTTCATCATAAAGGCGCGCAGCATATAAAGCTCGTTCCACGAGCGGTTGCCGTTGAAGAACCATTCCTTCGGATATTCGAAGGGATGGAAGATGTCGTGGAAGTGGATCAGCACGCCGGGCTTCAAGCTTGGCAGCACCCGGAAGAACAGGTGATTCACGTCGCTGCCCGCCTTGGCGACATGGGTGGAATCCACGAACAGGACATCGCCCGCTTCCAGCTGGCCGAAGATCTCGAGAGGCGTCGCCTGCACCGGCTCTTGTCTCAACGTTGTGCGCATCTTGTCGGCCTCGCTGAGAAGGCCGAGCAGGCGGTCCGGATAGGGTTCGATGAACGTGGGCGTGATCGCGCCGTCGAAAAAGCGCGCGTTGATGTCCAGGAACAGCGCCGAGGAAAAGCCCGAGCCCACCTCGATCAGGCGCTTGGGCTTATGTTCAAGGAGCATGCCGGCGTAAATCGTCGCGTCGCCGGGGCCGAACTGATCGTTGTCGGCGAAATAGCGCTGGCCGGCCGCGGCGGCTTCCTCCTTCGTCGCCGCGATTGAAAACCGCGCCGCATGGCCGACAAGCTTGTCCCACAGCGCGCGTTGCTGCGCGGGCTGTAGATCCACATCCGGCATCGGCGCTTCGGCGTCGAACACATCCGCTTCACGCGCCTTGAGATCGCCGAGATCCGCGATGGGCGAATAGAAATGTCCCGGCGGCACCCAGGTGGCGGGTTCCGGCGGCGGCGCGGGCGGTGCGCTTTCGGTCACGGGCGCCGGGGTTGGCGCCGGGATCGGCGCGGGTTCGGCGGGTTTTTTTGGTCTGCGAAAAATCAAAACAACGTCCTTGGCCTTGATCTAAGTCATATCGGCTCGAAGGCTCATTTCACATGCCTCCAGGACCGATCCGTGTAAGAAGGGGCTGTCACAAAAAAGAAATAAGTGACCCAAAAGAAACAAAAGCCTGGGAACTCCCATGATCGATGCCGCCGGCGTCTGCGCTCATATCCTTCGTCTTAGCACGCGCCACGGCGTTGAGCCTCTGGCGGTGGTCGGGCTCCTGGCGGTCCACGCTTTGGTCGAGGCCAACTTCGCCCAACTCCGGGTTTGGCGGAACATCGCCGCCGAGATGCGGGAAACGCTGGCCGCCTAGCCCGCTTGCGACGGGACGGCCTTTTGGGCCGCTTTGGGCGGCATAAGGCCCCCAAGCTCTTTGGAAATGCAAGGTTTTCCGGGCAAACAGGCCGCCTTGTCAGGGGCCGGCCAACCCTCTATAAGGACCGCCTTTCGAGGGTACCGCGGCACGTTTCGACCCACGTTCCGCACCTAAAGGCCCCGAGGGCGCATAGCTCAGTTGGTAGAGCAGCTGACTCTTAATCAGCGGGTCCCAGGTTCGAGTCCTGGTGCGCCCACCACTTTTACCCAATAAAATTGGCGCTTTCTGAACGCTCGGTCCCGGAACCGGACTCTGGAACGTGCCATTTGGCACAAATTTGGCACACTCGTTTCCAAACGGCTCCAACAGCACATTCACGAGGGCAATGTCCATTCGGCGTTCTCGAACATGCGCCGTAGCGGGTTCTTGGCGATGACCTTGGCTTCCGCCCACGCCAGCCAGCGTCCGATGTCGCTTTCGCTCGATGTAGCCAGCTCGCGGCGGTGGGCCTCGGCCTTGATGGAAAATGGAGGACATTACAAGTCCGCCTCGGCCCTAAGACACGCGCGCCGGCTTTTCCAACAACACATATGTTGTCGAGGCGCCGACATAGGCGTCGGCGCGTGAGGACAGCCAGCGGTCCAGCGGGCGCACGAACATATGGCTGACGGCGTACCACATCGCGCGCGCCGGCCAGCGGATGAGGCGCGGCGCATATTGGGCGATGAAGGCCGCGACAATGGTGCTCATCGCCCAGGCCGGGCCCACGCACACGCCGCACTCGAGCACCTTGAAGCCCGCCCGCTCGAACAGGCGCTTCTGTCCGAGATGCGTGAAATTCTGGAAGTGCGAAGGGTAGCCGTGGAACGGCTGGAGGAACGGCGTGCAGACATAGGCAAGCGCGTTCGGCTTCATCACGCGAAACAGTTCGCGTGCCGCGTCTTGCGGGTCTTCGAGATGTTCGAACACCGCTTCGCAGTGAACCGCCGTGATGCTGCCGTCCGCCAGCGGCAAGCGATGCGCATCTCCGACCAGATCCACATTCTCGTACCGCCCGATGTTGAGATTTGTGACCCCGGAGTGCGCGCGCGAGGGGCCGCCGCCCAGTCCCAGCACGACGCCTTGCCCACAGCAAGCAAGCACCCGGCTCTCTGCGGCGCGGCTGACGGCCGTACGGTAATCGGTGCGGACAGGGCGGGTCATGGGAAACTCGGGAACGTATCTCGAAACGGATGATGAAACTTTTGCGAACCGCGCAAGGCGCGGCGGGGGCGAACTTCCCCCTCCCTCAGGCGTCATTTCATGGCACACTTGGCGGCCGTTCCGCCAAGGGAGAAATTCATGCTCGTTCGTTTACTTGCGGTCTTTTTCACCGTCCTCGCGCTCGCCGGGTGCGACATCAATGCGGTGCCGCGCCTCGATGAGGAGGTGAAAGCCTCCTGGAGCCAAGTGCAGAACCAGTATCAGCGGCGCGCCGACCTGATCCCCAATCTGGTGGAGACCGTGAAGGGCTACGCCGCCCACGAGAGCCAGACCCTTGAGGCCGTCATCGCGGCGCGCGCCAAGGCCACGTCCATGCAGCTTCCGGAAAACGTGACCCAGGATCCCGAGGCCTTCCGCCAGTTCCAGGAGAACCAGGCGGGGCTGACCGGCGCGCTCGCCCGCCTGATGGTCGTGGTCGAGCAGTATCCGAACCTGAAGGCCGATCAGCAGTTCATCGCGCTGCAGTCCCAGCTTGAAGGCACGGAGAACCGCATCGCGGTCGCGCGCAAGGACTATATCGCCACCGTGCAGCGCTATAACACCGAGCTGCGGACATTCCCGGGCCGCTTTGTCGCCGCCGTTCTCTATCCGGACGCCAAGGTGAAGGAGACCTTCACCGCCAGCGAAGCCGCGCAGCAGACGCCCGCCGTCAAATTCTGATGCGGCGTCTTGTCTTCACGCTTCTGCTCGTCGCCGCCGCCGTCGTCATAACGGGTGCGGCGCGGGCGGCGGGTCTTTCGTTTCCGCCGCTGACCGGGCGGGTGGTCGACCAGGCCGGCATTCTTTCGCCGGCGGCGGAGCAGGCGCTGACCACCGAATTGCAGACCCACGAGCAGGCCACCGGCCAGCAGGTCGTCGTCGCCACGGTGACCTCGCTGGAAGAGCGCGACATCGCCGAATACGGCGTGGAACTCGGCCGCGCCTGGGGCATCGGCCAAAAGGACAAGAACACCGGCGTTATCCTCTTGGTCGCGCCGCACGCGCGCGCCGTGCGCATCGAAGTCGGCTACGGGCTCGAAGGCACGCTCACCGACGCCACGTCCCGCCTTATTATCGAAAACGTCATCCTCCCGCAGTTTCGCGCGGGAAACATGGAAGCCGGCATCGCGGCCGGCATCGATGCGATCCTGGCGGTCCTGCGGGGCGACCCGGACGCGGCGCCGCAGCCGCCGCGCGCGCGCGCCACTGATCCCGGTGGCTTCCCGGTCATGACCGTCCTGATCGTCATTTTCATCATCACCCGCTTCATGGGACGCCGCAGGGGCGTTTGGCCCGTGGTGCTTGGTTCGCCCACTGTCTGGCGCGGCGGATCGCGGCGCGGCGGTGGATTCTCCGGCGGCGGCGGGTCCTTCGGCGGCGGCGGCGCGAGCGGGCGATGGTAGGTTTGACGCAAGGCGACAAGGACGAACTCGAGCGCGCCGTCGCGGCCGCCGAACAGCGCACCAGTGCCGAGATCGTGCTGTGCGTGACGGACATGTGCGACGATTATCGTCTTTACGTGTTGCCCTACGCCGCGCTGTCCGGGTTTCTGGCCTTCGGCGTCCTGGCGTTGTTCATGCCGGACCTGCACGTCCGCCTGGCTTTTTTGGCGACGGGGACGGCGGCAATGTTGGCCGCGCTCGCGCTGCAATGGCGGCCCTTACGCATTCTCACCGTCCCCCGGGCCGTGCGCGAAGAGGCGGCGGCGCATCTGGCGCGCGCCGAGTTCGCCCGGCTCGTGGCGGGCCGCACCTCGGCCGCCAATGGCCTGCTGATTTTTGTCGCGCTGGCCGAACATCATGCCGAGATCGTGCCGGAGCCGGAACTTGCGGCGCGCATCCCGCCGGCCGCGTGGCGGAAGATCATGGACGATCTCACCGGGGACCTCGCCGCGGGCCGCGTGCGCGCCGGCATTGAAGCCGCCATCGCGGCCTGCGGCGAGGCCGCCGCGCCGGTCTTTCCGCCGACCGCGGACGACCGCGATGAACTGTCCAACGCGCCGCGCGCGGTCCGGCCGCATTAGGTCCTTTTAAGCGGCGCTCTTCCCCGGCTTTTGCCAGAAGAACTGCACCGTGCGCTTCTGGAAGTTGAGCGCGACTTGATCGAAAAGCTTGAGCACGTCCATGCCCAGCAGCAGCGCGCGGTCGCGGTTGAGGCCGAGGCGCCGGAACGGCTGCGCGTCGGTGAAGGCAATGGGGAGGTTCGCCACCACCATGCCGCCCACGCGCAGGCGCTTCACCACCACCCAGTCGACCGGCGTGGACTCCCCCGTGATGCTGATGAGGGTCGCCATCTTGAAGTCGGAAAGTGAGCCGGTGCGCTGCATGAATCGCTTGAGGGTCTGATTGCCGACGCTGGTTTCCGAGCCGGTATTGATGATCACCGAGATCCCGTCGTCGTCGGTGCCGATGCCGGCGTTGGTGAGCACGAGCTGGCCGAGCTTGCTGCGCGCGGTCACGGTGATGGTCTCGCCCTCCCAATCCTTATCCACCACCGGGTCGGCGTTCATCGTCATCGTGCCGGTGCGCAGGTTGAGGACAATGCGCTGGGATTTCAGGGCGTCGATCCCCAGCACGCCCTTGGCGCCGATGTTGCGTTCGCTGAACTTGGGCGCGGCTTTGGGCGCAAGGCGCACGCCGTTGACCTCGAGCGGCGGCAGCATCGCGCTCGCGATGTTCTCGCGCCCCGTCATGGTGTGAATGGTCGTCCTGGGCCCGTCGGCCAACTTGAGCTCGGCCGCGAGCTCGGTGGCGATGATCGTGCGCTCAAGGGCGGTGTCGACGATGAAGGGGAAGGGTCCCTGGCCGCCGATCGAGATCGGCACCGACATGCGCGCGCCTTTATCGACCGCCGCGCCGAGCAGCTGGGGGCCCGGATCGGTCCCGGGTAACGGCGCCGGGGGCGCTGCGTCCTGCGCCGCCGCAAGCCGCGCAAAAAGGCTGGTCGGTCCGGCGAATGCAACCGCATTCAAGAATGCAAGCGCTGTGCGCCTGCTCAACGGTCCTGCCATGGTCGCCTCCCTCTAAAGCAGGCTCTATTTTAGCTCCTTTGCAAAGCCGCCTAAAGCGCCGCGTGCGGCGAGATCGTGATGGCGGCCGGGGGCTGTCCCGTTCGCGCCGCCAGCGCGGTGTAGGCCGCCTCGAGCGCACGCGTGAAGCGGGCCGTGTCATAGACCGGGGCGCTCTTCAAATTGGCCGCGAGTTTTGTCCGCACGTCCGCCGCCAGCTTGGCGTCGCGGGCGATCGCGAGGGCCTTCGTTTCATAGTCCGCCCAATCGGCCGCGATCAGTTCGGGCATCCCGAGCGACGTGACGAGGCTGGCCGCCACGCGTCCGCAGAAGGTTTCACCCGGCCGGGTCAGCACCGGCAATCCGGCCTGCAGCGCGTCGGCGGCCGTCGAGTGCGCCCCAAAAGGAGCCGTATCGAGGAAGAGGCCGGCAAGCGCATGGCGGCCGAGGTGTTCATCCATCGGCGCATGCGGCGCGAAGATCAGGCGCGCGGGTTCGACGCCGCGCCGCACGGCCTCGGCGCGCAGGTTTCGCTGCGCCGTTTCATTGCGGACCGCGAGCCACAGCACGCTGCCCGGCACGGCGGCGAGAAGGCGCATCCAGATCTCGAAGATCGCCGGCGTGATCTTGTAGGCGGAATTAAAACTGCAGAAGACGAACCCCGTCTCGGGCAACCCCGCGTCCGCGCGGGACGGCGCGGGCGCGATGGCGCGGCGGTCGTCGGGGGGGAAAAAGCAGGACGGAAGTGTGACGATTTTCTCGGCGTAGTTGGTGCGCTGCGCCTCGGGAATGACGACGTTGTCCGCGATGAGATAAGGGATCGCCTCGTTCGCGAGCGTGCCCGGATATCCGAGCCAGGCGGTTTGCACGGGCGCCGCGCCGTAACTGAAAATGCCGGACCGGGCGTGACTGGTGTAGCCGGTGAGATCCACGGCGATGTCGAGGCCAAGGTCGCGCGCCGTCGCGGCGGCGGCCTCGTCGGACAGGGAACTCACATCCGCAAAGCGGTCGACGGCGGCGCGCAGCCGCGCTTGCAGGGCGTCGGGCTTGAGCGGCGCGATTTGAAACGCCGAGATTTCGAAACGTGCGCGGTCATGCCGCTCGAAGACGCCCGCGATCGCATGGCCGACCGGGTGTTCGCCGAGGTCGGCTGAAAAATATCCGATCCTCAGCCGGCGCGCCGGCGCAGGCGCCGGGACGGCGGCCGGCACGCGGCGCGGGGATATCAGGGCGGTGTAAAGTCCCGCCACGCGCCGCTGCTGCGCGGCGGACGACGGCAGAGACAGCACATTGAAGGGCAGGCTTGCCAGCTCGCCCGCGTCGATCCGGGCCAGGATCGCGGCGCCGTCTTCGGCGGCGCCGTTCCAGTCGCAAAGGTTCATGCGCAGATTCAGCGCGGGCCCCGCCGCAAGCTGCAGCTTGGGATCGAGGGCGAGCGCCTGGCGGAAGCTCTCGCGCGCTTCGTCGGTGCGCTTCATCAGTTCCAGCACGACCCCGCGATTGCTGTGCGCGAGCGCAAAGCCGCCGTCGGCGGCGATGGCGGCGTCAAAACCGGCCAGCGCTTCGGCGTATCGGCCGAGTTGCAGCAGCGCCACGCCCCGGTGGTCGTGCGCCTCGGCGAGATCGGGCTGAAGCGCGGCGGCCTTGTCGCCGCTCGCCACGGCGTCCACGAAGCGCCCCAGGCGCGTCAGCACCATCGTGCGGTCGGAGTAAGCCTTCGCATATGTCGGGACGAGCGCGATAGCGGCCTCGATACTGGCGAGCGCTTCGTCGAGGCGGCCCATTTTGGAAAGCGCGCCGCCGAGATTGTTGCGGGCCTGGGCATCCTTTGGATCGAGGCGCAGCGCGCGCTCGAAGCTCGCCGCCGCGTCCTTGAAGCGCCCCAACGTGAGCAGGAAGGATCCCTGATTGTTGTGCAGGCCCGCGATGTCCGGACGCAACTTCAACGCCCGCTCGTTTTCCTTCACCGCATCCTGGGTGCGCCCTTGCGCGAAAGCCATGAGCGCGAGCTGCGCGTGGCTTTCGACGTGCTTGGAATTGCGCGCGAGGATCTGCTTGTACACTTTGCGCGCTTCGTCGAAGCGCCCCGCCTGCTGATGGGCGCGCGCGGTCTGGAGCGCGAGATCTTCCAGCATCGCTATACCTCGAAAAAGCTCGCGTCGACGGGCTTGTTCGCGAGGATCTCTTCGCGCGTCAGGCCTTTGATCTCGTGCGGGAAGATCAGCCACTTGTCGGTCTCGTGCACATAGAAGTCGGGCTTCAACTGCGTCTTGTTGCGCAAGGGTTTGAAGTAGGCGGTTGCGACCTTGATGTCCTTGGCGAGATTGTTGCGGCAACGTTTGGCGAGCTCGGCGAGGATCGCCTCGATGCTGCGGCCGCTGTCGAACACGTCGTCGACGATCAGCACGGAATTTTCCGGGCGCAGCGTGTCGACCAGATAATCGAGCGCGTAGACCTTCACCAGCGCCGCCTGTTGACCGATGCCGTAATAGGACGAGGTGCGGATGGCGATGTGATCGGTGTCGAGGCCGTGGTACTCGAGCACTTCCTGCACCGCGATGCCGACCGGCGCGCCGCCGCGCCAGACGCCGACGATATGCGTTGGACGAAACCCGCTGCGCAGCACCTGCATCGCAAGCGCCATGGAATCGCGCAAAAGGTCGTTGCCGGAGATGTAGATCTTTTCGATGTCTTTGCTGCTCACGTCGGCTCCAGGATCGGACTTGCGGGGCGCAGTCTAGCCGGATGCATTCGTTATGCTAGGGTTGGGTCCGGGGATATGGGCGAGGGGGCTTGCCGTGACACACTCAGCGATGGCCGCGTTTCTCGAGCGGCGGTTCCAGCTTTCCGAACGCGGGAGCAATGTCCGCACCGAGGCGCTGGCGGGCGTCACCACCTTCCTCGCCATGGCTTATATTATCGCTGTAAATCCAGCGATTCTCGGCCAGGCCGGGATGCCGGTCGCCGCCGTGGCCGCCGCCACCTGCTTTTCCGCCGGCTTCGCCACCGTCCTCATGGGCCTCAGCGCCAATATCCCGCTCGCGCTGGCGCCGGGGATGGGGCTGAACGCCTATTTCACCTTCACGGTGGTCAAGCAGATGGGCGTGCCGTGGGAAGTCGCGCTCGGCTGTGTCTTCTTCTCCGGCGTCGCCTTCCTGATCCTTACTCTGACCGGCATCCGCCAGCTCATCATCGCCGCCGTGCCGCGCTTTCTCTTTCCGGCCATCGCCGGCGGCATCGGGCTCTTCATTACCTTCATCGGCCTTCACAACGCGGGCATCGTCGCCGCCAGTCCCGCGACTCTGGTGACCCTCGGCGATCTGCGCGCGCCGGGCGCGGCGCTCGCGCTGGCCGGCCTGATCATGATCGTCGCGCTGCATGTGTGGAAGGTGCGCGGCGCCGTGCTCATCGGGATTCTTGCGATCACCGGTCTCGGCTGGGCGCTCGGCCAAGCGAATATGCAACCCCGGCCCTACGATGTTTCGGCGATCACCGAAACCGTGCTTAAGCTCGATATTCCCGGCGTTTTTGCGCCCTCGGCGACTCTCGGACTTCTTGAAATCGTGTTTGTGTTTCTGTTCGTCGATCTGTTCGACAACATCGGCACGCTGGTCGGCGTCGCCAAGCGCGCGAACCTCGTCAATCCCGACGGCAGCATTCCGAAACTCAACCGCATCCTCCTCGTCGACGCCACCGCGACGGTCGTCGGCTCCATGGCCGGCACCAGCACGGTCACGAGCTATGTCGAAAGCGCCGCCGGCGTGCAGGCCGGAGGCCGCACCGGTTTGACGTCCGTGGTGACGGGCGTCTTGTTCCTGCTCGCGATGTTCGCCGCGCCCTATGCGCAGCTCATTCCGGTCTATGCGACCGCGCCGGCGCTGATCCTGGTGGGCGGTCTCATGATGGCGCCGCTCGCCGAACTGGAGTGGGATGACTTCATGGTGAGTATCCCGGCGTTCCTGACCCTGGTGATGATCCCGCTGACCTTCTCCATCGCCAACGGACTCGCCTTCGGCATCACGGCCTACGCGCTTCTGAAAGTGCTGGCCGGGAAGATCCAAAAATCCGACTGGCTGCTCGTGCTGCTGGCCGCGCTCTTTATCGTGCGCTTTATCTATCTGGGCGGGAGCTAAAGCCTGCGCCGCGCCCCCGCGATCAGGCATTTGTGAAGGGGGCCGGGCGGCGGCGCGCTATTGTTGCGGTGCAGCAACTAATTTCTGCATGATTTTTGCAGATTTTGCCCTGATTGTATGACATCTTTTCGGGTGATGGTGCGTAAGCGCCTCCGGACGCAATCTGAGCGTGTAACAGTCCGCGCCCTTCAAAAAAGCGCGATTTTCCTTGTTATACAAGCAGTTAGTCCGGCTTCGGAGACCGGCGCGCATGAGCTCTTGGGAGGGAGCTCATGATACGGAATCGCTAGTCCTCGAAGGTGACCGGTGTCATTCTAATGCACCACTTCTGTAGTTATTTTGACTGCATAAGTGGCGTTTCGGGAGGAGAAGTTTGGTGCGTTCGATGGGTGAGGTTCGGCGCGCACGCGCCGGCAAGTACACGACGGCATTTGTTGGGCTCGCCGCTTTAGGCCTTGCGAGCTGTTCGGGCCCCTCAGCGCCGGAAGTGGCGCGGGGTGCGGCTGTTGCGGCGGTGTCGGGTCCGCAAGAGCCTGCGGGCGACGCGACGGCCAAGCGGATGCGCCTGATGACGGCGG
>JAYRTJ010000072.1:0-17142 GCA_041919675.1 Rhodospirillaceae bacterium
CGCCTATTACACGCAGGACGCTCCTGCCGTGTCGGATGCGCAATACGATGCCTTGCGTCGGCGCAACGACGCGATCGAGAAGCGGTTTCCGGACCTGGTGCGGGCCGACAGCCCCGGCAAGCGCGTGGGCGCGGCGGCGGGCGGCGGCTTCAAGAAGGTCACCCATGCGGTGCCGATGCTGTCGCTCGGCAACGCCTTTGCCGATGAAGATGTGACCGACTTCGTCGAGCGCATCCGCCGCTTCCTCGATCTCGGCGAGGACGAGAAGGTCGAGATGCTCGTCGAGCCGAAGATCGACGGCCTGTCGTTCTCGGCGCGTTACGAGCACGGCCGTCTCGTGGTGGCCGCCACGCGCGGCGACGGCGCCGTCGGCGAAGACATCACCGCGAACATCAAGACCATCAAGGAAATCCCGGATTTCATCATGGGCGACGTGCCCAAGGTGATCGAGATCCGCGGCGAGGTCTATATGACCAAGGCCGACTTCCAGGCCATGAACGATCGCCAGGCCATCGCGGGCGGAAAGATTTTCGCCAATCCGCGCAATGCCGCCGCGGGGTCCCTGCGCCAGCTTGATTCCAAGATCACGGCGCAGCGGCCCTTGAAGGCCTTTACTTATGCCTGGGGCGCGGTCGAAGGCGCGGTCACGTGGAAGACCCAATGGGAGTTCGTGCAACGCCTGAAGTCGTGGGGCTTTCCGGTGAACCCGCGCGCCGTCGTGCGCGATTGCGTCGCGGGCATGCTGGAAGAATACCGGAAGCTCGGCAGCGACCGCGCCGGGCTGGCCTACGATATCGACGGGATCGTCTATAAGGTGAACCGCCTCGATTGGCAGAAACGCCTCGGCTTCGTGAGCCGCGCGCCGCGCTGGGCCATCGCGCATAAGTTCTCCGCCGAGCAGGCCGAGACCCAACTTGAGAATATCGAGATCCAGGTGGGCCGTACCGGCGCGCTGACGCCGGTCGCGCACCTGACGCCCGTCAACGTCGGCGGCGTGATGGTGTCGCGCGCAACGCTGCACAACGAAGACGAAATCGCCCGCAAGGACATCCGCGTGGGCGACACCGTGATCATCCAGCGCGCCGGCGACGTCATTCCCCAGGTGGTCGAAGTCAAATTCGACAAGCGCCCCAAAATCAGCAAGGCCTTCGCCTTCCCGCGCAAGTGCCCGGTGTGCGGCAGCCTCGCCGTGCGCGAGGAAGACGCGGCCGTCACGCGCTGCACCGGCGGCCTGGTCTGCCCGGCGCAAGCCGTGGAACGCTTGCGTCATTTCGTCTCGCGTGAAGCCTTCGATATCGAGGGTCTGGGCGAGAAGAGCATCGAGGCGTTCTTCGCCGACGGCATCATCAAGAGCCCGGCGGACCTCTTCAAGCTGACACGGGACAAGATCGCCGGGCGCGAGGGCTGGGGCGACAAATCCATCGACAATCTGCTGGCGGCCGTCGTGCGCCGCCGCACGGTCACCCTCGAGCGCTTCATTTTCGGCCTCGGCATTCCGCAAGTCGGCCAGGCCACCGCGCGGCTTCTGGCGCATCACTACGGATCGCTGGACGCCTGGGAACAGGCGATGATCGCGGCGAAGGATGAAGACTCGGATGCTTTCCGCGAACTCACGGGCATCGAGCAGATCGGGCCGTCGGTCGCAACGGACCTGATCGGCTTTTTCGCCGAGAAGCATAACCGCGATGTGCTCGCCGCCTTGCGCAAGGCCGGCGTGACCGCCGAGGATTTCGTACGCCCCGACACATCGAACTCACCGATCGCGGGCAAGACGGTGGTGTTCACCGGAACCCTCGAAAAAATGGGCCGCAACGAAGCCAAGGCGGGCGCGCTGGCGCTGGGCGCCAAGGTGGCCGGCTCGGTCTCCAAGAAGACCGATTACGTCGTGGCCGGTCCCGGCGCCGGCGCGAAGCTGAAAGACGCCGCGGCGTTGGGCGTTAAAGTTCTGACGGAAGACGAGTACCTCACGCTGATCGGATGAGGCCGGTTTCTGTTTCAAACGGAAAACGCCCCCTCCCCGTCCCTCCCCTTTCAGGGGCGGGAGAAAATGGGGAATAGTTAGAGATAGCCCTTCGTCAGCGCTTCCGAGACCGCCCACAGCCGCTCGGCCATGACATCGTCGGTCATATGCGGGCCGGTGACGGACTCCCTGTTATCGGCGAAGTATTTTCCGGTGACGCCGTTCACGCCCGGATTCGCGGCGAGATAACACATGGTCGACGCGCCGGTGGGGATATCTTTCATCCGCCGCCTGGCGACGGTGTGCACGAGCATGCGCAGCGGCAGCGGAAGATTGTGGAAGATGTTGGTGTAGACCCGGCCCGGGTGAAGCGAATTCACCGTCGTGCCGGTGGGCGCAAGGCGGCGTGCGAGACTGCGCGTGAAGAGATGGTTGGCGAGCTTGGTCTGGCCGTACTGCTTCATGAAGAAGTAGCCGCGTTCGGCCGAGAGATTGTCGAACTCGATGCCCGCCTTGGGGGCGCGCTTGTGGGCGTTGGAACTGACGATCACGATGCGGCCGCCGGGCGTGACGAGCGGAACCAGACGGTTCACGAGGACGAACGTGGCGAGGTGGTTCACCACGAACGTTTTTTCGATGCCGCCGATGGTTTCGCGCCGCCATTTGCCGACGACCCCGGCGTTGGCGACCAGGATGTCGAGCGGCAGGCCGAGCGCCTTGATTTCATCGGTGAACGCGACGACGTCCGCGAGTTTCTCCTGGTTGCAGCCGAAGGGCCGGAGGAGATCCTTGCGGACGCCCGATAGCCCTGCGATCGCCGCAGCCGCCTTCTCGCGTGTACGCCCAACCGCGAGCACGCGCGCGCCCCTCAAGGCGAGCACACGCATGGTCTCGCGCCCGATGCCGGCGGTGACGCCGGTGACCAAAGCCGTCTTGCCGCCGAGGTCGATCCCGGCCGTCACGTGTTCGGCGGTCGCGAAGGCGTCGAACACGGCTTTAACTCGCCATTCGGCCGAATTTACCGCTGTTGAAGTCCTCGATGGCCTTCACGATCTCATCGCGGCTGTTCATGACGAAGGGGCCGTAGCCGAACACAGGCTCGTCGATGGGTTCACCCGACAAGAGCAGCACGGTCGCGTCAGTCTCGGCTTCGACGGCGACATCGGCTCCGGCGCGGTCGAGCAGCACGAACTGCGCGGCGCCGGCTTTTGTCTCGCCGTTCACGACGACATCGCCCTTCAGGACCACGAGCGCCAGCGTGTCGCCGTCCTGCACGGGCAAGGTCGTGGATCGACCTTGCGTCAGACGAATGTCCCACACGTTCATGGGTGTCGTCGTCCGGGCGGGGCCCTTGTTGCCCCGGTAGTCGCCGGCGATCACGCGCAAGGACCCCGCCCCGTTCGCGAGATCGACGCGCGGGATGTCCTTGTCGAGCAGCGTCTGATAGCCGGGCGCGCCCATCTTGGCTTTGGCCGGCAGGTTCACCCAAAGCTGCACCATTTCGAGGGTGCCGCCGTTCATGGTGAAATCGTCGGAGTGAAACTCCTCGTGGAGGATGCCGGAGGCGGCCGTCATCCACTGCACGTCGCCGGGGCCGATGAGGCCTCCGGCGCCCGTGGAGTCGCGGTGCGCGACACCGCCCTGATAGACGATCGTGACCGTCTCGAAGCCCCGGTGCGGATGCTCGCCCACACCGCGCCGGCGCATGGCCGGTTCGAACGCCGCCGGACCGGCATAGTCCAGGAGCAGGAACGGCGTGAGGTGCCGGTCATGGGGGCCGTTGTAGGAAAACAGCGAGCGCACGGGAAACCCGTCGCCGACCCAGTGGCCGGGCGGGGCGCTATGGACACCAAGGATCTTCTTCATGTTCGTCTCCGGAACGCCCAAAACGGCGTTCATGCGAGGTTTTTTCAGATGGACCCCAGATAGGGATACGGCCGCGCCCTTGCAATTGCCACCCTGATTGTGACACGTCACGGACGGCGTTCTATACTCGCCCGCGCAAGGGGATTTCTTAGCTTTGGGGACATCCATGGACTCCATTCCGTGGACACCGCGCTTCACGTGGGAAGAGCGGTTCAAATACGACCTGATCCCGGCGCGCCTGTACCTATGGCGGCTGCTCCGCAAACATTGGCGCAAGGGCGAACCGGAGATCCGCATCCTGCCGGACATCGTACCGGCGGGCCGCATGGCCATCGACGTCGGCGCCAACAAGGGCGTTTACACGCATTACCTCAGCCGTCTCGCAAGCCATGTGCATGCCTTCGAGCCGAACCCGAAGATGCACCGCCTGCTGACGCGCACCCTGCCGCAGAACGCGACCGCCTATAGCTGCGCGCTGTCGGACCGCGACAACGGCGTGGCCGAGTTGATCGTGCCGATTTACGGGAGCGTGTTCTCGAACGTCGGGGCGTCCCTCAATCCGTTGATGAGAGGCCGCAACCATGGGACCGTTTCGGTCCCCACCCGCACTCTCGATTCCTTCAATTTCACGGATGTGGGATTCCTGAAGGTCGATGTCGAAGGATTTGAAAAGACCGTCTTCAAAGGCGCGGTCGAGCTGATCCGCCGCGAGCGCCCCGTGATCCAGGTGGAAATGGAGGAAGGCCATACCGGCGAGCCCATCGAGGCGTCGCACGCCTTCATGGAGCAATTCGACATGGCGGGCTTCTTCGTGCGCGGCGGAAAGCTGCTGCCGCTGTCGGCTTTCGATGCCGACAAGGATCACCGGCAGAAGGTGCGCCAGCCGGGCTACGTGAACAACTTCATCTTCAAACCGCGCTGAGACCTTCTTCTCCCGCAAGCGGGAGAGGGGGACGCGCTTAGATCGCGGCCGTCGCGGCGATTAGCCACGCCCTCGTCTTCTCATCCAGGAGCGGTGACAGCGTTTCACGCACCTGCGCGTGATAGGCGTTAAGCCAGGCCTTTTCGGCGGCGTCCAGGATCGAGGCCTCGACCATCTTGAGGTCGATGGGCGCGAGGGTGAGCGTTTCAAATTCGAGCAGCGACTTCTCGGCGCCCGCGGGCTTCTCGGCTTCGCGCACGGCGACCAGGTTCTCGATGCGGATGCCGTATTCGCCGGTCTTGTAGTAGCCGGGCTCGTTCGAGATCACCATGCCGGGCTCGAGCGCGACGGTGTTGCCCACCTTGCTGATGCGCTGCGGACCTTCGTGCACACCGAGGAAGGTGCCGACGCCGTGTCCGGTGCCGTGATCGTAATCGAGACCCTCGGACCAGAGCGCGTGACGCGCGAGCGCATCCAACTGGCTGCCGCTGGTGCCTTTCACGAAACGCGCCCTGCCGAGGGCGATATGCCCCTTCAGCACCAGGGTGAAACGGCGCTTTTGTTCGGGCGTCGCCGTCCCGATGGCGACGGTGCGCGTGACGTCGGTGGTGCCGTCCAGATACTGGCCGCCGGAGTCCACCAGCAGCACCATATCCGCCTTGATCCGCGCGGCGGTTTTCGCGCAGGCGCGATAGTGAACGATGGCGCCGTTGGCACCGGCGCCGCAGATGGTCGCGAAACTCGGGGTGCGGAAAAGATTGTTTTCCGCCCGGAAGGCTTCGAGACGGTCGGCGGCCGTAACTTCGTCGAGAGTGCCCTTCGGGCCTTCGACGTCGAGCCAGGCGAGGAAACGCGTCAGCGCCGCGCCGTCGCGCACATGCGCATCGCGCACACCCTGGAGTTCGATCGGGTGCTTCGGCGCTTTCAACGCCATGCAGGGATCGACGCCGATCTTCGGTTTCCTGCCCGCGGCGGCGATGATGTCGGACAGCCAGCGCGAGCCGTAGTCGCGATCGAGACCGATCGTGGCGACGTCCGCCGGCAGCGCCGTCACGGCCGATTCCAGGGCGTCGTAGGGCGCCAGGGTCACGGCCGGCTGGTCTTTCGTGAGATGCACGCGCACATCGTCCGTGACTTTTGCCGGATCGATGAACAAGCTCGCGCGTCCATCGGCGAACAGAACCGCGTAGGCGTAAACCTGCGGCGTGAACTCGCCGTCGGTGCCGCGAATGTTGAACAGCCAGGCAATCGCATCCAAGGCCGAGATCACGAAGGCGTCCACGCCGTCGGCCTTCAAGACCTTCGCCGCCAGGACGCGCTTCTCGGCCGAGGTCCGGCCCGCGAAGCGTTCGGAATAGACTTCAGCGGCCGCCTTCGGACGCGGCGGCCGGCCGGTCCACACGGCGTCGATCAGATTATGGGGCAGCGCGACCAGGCTCGATTTCGCGCGGCCGGCGGCGTCTTCAAAACGGGCAACCGAGGCCGCGGTCAGGAGCTTCGGGTCGAAGCCGACCTTCATGCCCGGCTTCAGGTTCTCGACCAGCCAGGCGTGCGGCGGTTCATCGATGAGGTGGCGATAGGCGTAGAGGGTCCCGTCCACCTGATCGCGGACCTGCAACGTATAGCGGCCGTCGATGAAGACGGCCGCGGCATCGGCCGTCACCACCGCCATGCCGGCGGAGCCGGTGAAATCCGTGAGCCACTTCAGCCGTTCGGCGTAGGGCGCGGGATACTCGCTGCGGTGCTCGTCGCCGTGCGGAACGAGGTAGGCGTCGACGTCCGCCTCGGACATGGCGTTGCGCAAGGCCGCGAGGCGCGCGGCGGCGGTATTCGTCGAAGGTGCGGGTACTGCGTCCATGGGATCAACCTAATGGCCCGCCGGAGGGGTTTCAAACCCATAGGAGAATGTTATCCACAGGAAAAACGCCGACCGGAACATGCCCATTCCTCAATGGACACCGGGCCGGCTTTTCGCCAAGTTTGAGCCCTCGGTAACAGAGGGGGCCGACCTCATATCGTGGGGCGACGGTCCAGGGAGGGACTCATGACATTTCATTCGCGCCTTTACGGACTTTCGCTGGCGGTCCTGATCGCGGCCACGCCCATGCTTTCCAAGGGGGCGCTCGCCCAGGAAAAAGGCGGCCTCGACGAAACGGGCCCGTACAATCCGGTCGCCGGCTGGTACAAGCCGCCCATCAATGGATGGGATCAACCGGTCATCTCGGTTGTCGTCGACAATCCGAACCGCATCATCATCGGCGCGGGCGACCAATCGGTTACCCAGCCGAACGCGCCGATCATCGACATGGACGGCAGCGTGCGCAAAGAGCGCAGCACCACCTCGACGAAACCCGCGGCCGAAAAGACGCACGCGCACCAGCTGATGGTGCTCGACGGCACCGGCAAGACCATCGAGACCTGGAGCCAGTGGGACGCGCGCATCGACCAGCCGCACAGCATCTACATCAGCCCGTACGATCCGGAGCGCCATGTGTGGGTCGTCAACCGCATGGGCCACGAGATCCTGAAGTTCACCAATGACGGCAAAAAGCTCGTCCAGGTGCTGGGCGAACGCAATGTCCAGGCGTCGGACAAGACTCACTTCGCGCAGCCGGCGGGCATCGCCTTCCTGCCGGACGGATCGTTCCTGGTCGCCGACGGCTACGTCAATTCGCGCATCGTGCGCTTCGACAAGGCCGGCAAGTATGTGACCGAGTGGGGCACGAAGGGTTCGGGCCCGGGCCAGTTCAACCTGGTGCACGCCGTCACCATCGATCCGCAAGGGCGCATCTACGCCGCCGACCGCCGCAACAACCGCGTGCAGGTGTTCGACAAGGACGGCAAGTTCGTCGAAGAGTGGCCGAACATCCGCAGCGTGACCAAGCTGATCGTGACCAACGACAACGGGATCTACCTGGCGTCGGCGGACGGCAACAACCGTATGGCGAAGTTCGACCTGAACGGCAAACTGCTCACCTATTGGGGCGTGACGGGCAGCGAACCGGGCCGTTTCGACAACCCGCACCAGTTCGCGGTCGATGCGCAGGGAAATTTGTTCATTGCGGACGCGTGGAACAACCGCCTGCAGAAATTCACCCCGAAGCCGAACGCGGACAAGTCGCGTCTCATGACCACCGAATACGTGCCGAAAAAATAGGTTCGGGTATAAGCCGACGAAGCGAAGGCGGCTCAGCGATGAGCCGCCTTTCTTCTAGGGTATCAACATGACACCGGCATTCCAGATCGCGCTCGGCCTTCTGTTCATCGCGGGCGGCGGCTTCGTCGTCTTTCAGGGCCTGCGCGCGAAAGCAAAGTTCGAGGCCGCGCAGAAACCCCTGCCCGGCTTTTTCAAGGTCGCGTTCATCGTGCATGCGGCCATCGCGCTGATCGGTGTGTTCCTCATCGTTAAGAGCCTGATGGCGATGACGGGCGGAGCCTGAAGATGCTACAGAACCAGATGCACCGTCAGGTCCTGCTGCTGGCCACGGCCCAAGCGCTGTTCCAAAGCACCAGCGTGCTCGTGGTGACCATCGGCGGCCTCGCGGGCAGCCAGGTCGCGGCGTCACCGGCGCTGGCCACGGCGCCCCTCGGCGCGATGTTCCTCGGCAACGCCTTCACGACCTTCCCCGCCGCCATGTGGATGGCGCGGGTGGGACGGCGCGCCGGTTTCATCGCGGGCGCCGCGCTCGGCATCGTTGGCGGCCTGGTGTGCGCGGCGGGCGTCGTGATGTCCTCGCTCCTGGTCCTGTGCCTGGGCACCATGTTCCTCGGCGCGTATCAGGCCTTTTCGCTCTACTACCGTTTTGCCGCCTCGGAAGTCTCCGACGAGGCGTTCCGGCCGAAAGCGATCTCGTTCGTGATGACCGGCGGCATCGTCGCGGCCTTCCTGGGCCCCGCCCTCGCACGCTGGGGCGAGCCCTTGATCGACCCGCAATACACAGGTTCCTTCCTGCTCGTGTCGGCGGTGTCCGTGATCGCGATGCTGCTTTTGCTGGCCGTGCGCGTGCCCGCGCCGCCGGCCGCGGCCCTGGGCGCGGTGCGCCCGCTGGCCCATATCGTGCGCCAGCCCTCCTACCTGATCGCGCTGTTCGGCGCCGCGACGGGTCAAGGCGTCATGGTGCTGGCCATGACCGCCTCGCCCATCGCCATCGTCGCGCATCACCACACGGTCGCCGACGCCGCGCACGCCATCCAATTCCATGTGCTTGGCATGTTCCTGCCGTCCTTCTTCACCGGCGCGCTGATTGCGCGTTTCGGGGTGGTGCGGATCATGTTCGCGGGCGTTGGGCTCCTCGCGGGTCATATCGCCTTGGCTTTGAGTGGAACGGAGGTGCCGTTCTTCATCTCCGCGCTCACATTGCTGGGTGTGGGGTGGAACTTCCTGTTCATCGGCGGCACGACCTTGCTGACCACGGCCTACACGCCCGCGGAGCGTGGACGCGCCCAGGCCGTGAACGATCTCACCGTCGTCACGGTGGGTTTCCTGTCTTCGGCAAGCTCGGGGGCGCTGCTGGCGGTCTTCGGCTGGCAGACGATGAATATGCTGCTGTTGCCGTGGCTGGGCGTGATGGCGGCGGCGCTCGTCTGGTTTGCACGCCGTCAAACCGCGGCCGTCACGGCCTAATTATTTCACCTGAAATTCCGGATCGACCGGGATCTGCAGCGCGGTCACGAGATGGTTGGTCTGGCCGGCGAGGCCGATGATGGCCACCAGTTCGGCATGCTGGGCGTCGGTCATGCCTTTGGCGCGGGCGGCCGCCGTGTGGGAGTGGATGCAGTAGGAACATCCATTGGCGGTCGAGACCGCGATGTAGATCAGCTCCCGGGTCAGGGGATCGAGAGCGCCCGGCCCGCCCATGATGGCTTTCACCTGGCTCCAAATGCGGGCGAGCTGCGCCGGATCATGGGCCAGACCGCGCCAGAAGTTGTTGATGAAGTCGGATTTACGGACGGCGCGGATATCGTCGAAGACCGCTTTCACGGCGGGAATCGCGTTCGCGTCCCGGTCCGTCATCAACGTCACTGTGGTCATGGATAAGCCCCTCCCGATTTAATTCGTGTGACAAAACGTTACCATGGCCCGCTGGAAGAAGGGCAGCCGCAATGATCTAATGCGGGCATGTCCAAGCTTCTGCGCAAGTTTTTCACGGGCGTCCTGATGCTCGCGGTCCTCATGGCGGCCGTGCCGCTGGCGCGCGCGTTCTTCGGCAATGACGTCCAGGCGCAGGATTGGCGCACCGCAAGCCGTGAACCGGTCGGCTGGGCGCCGGATCCGGACGGCTACGAACCGGCCGTGGTGCAGGTGTATTCGGCGGCCGCCGTGCGCTGGCGCGGCGCCTTCTCCGACCACACATGGATCGCGGCGAAACCAAAAGGCGCGGCCTATTACACGCGCTATGAAGTGACCGGCTTCTATTTGCGGCGCAATCAGAACGCCATTCGCGTCACGGAAACCAAGGAGCCGGATCAACGCTGGTACGGGGCAAGCCCGAAGCTGATCCAGGACCTGCGCGGCGCGGACGCCGAAGCGGTGATCAAAGATCTGCCGGGCGTGGTCGACAGCTACCCCTACGCCAACACCTACGTCGTGTGGCCCGGCCCCAACAGCAATACATTCATCGCGCACATTGGGCGCGAGATCCCCGCCCTTCACCTGACGATGCCGGGCAACACCATCGGCAAGGACTTCACGGGGTGGCGCTTCATCGCGCCGACACCGAGCAACACCGGGGTACAGCTGTCCTTGGGCGGCGCCTTCGGGATCGCGCTGGCAAAGGACGAAGGTTTGGAGATCAATATCCTCGGCCTTGTCATCGGCGCCAATCCGATGGACTTGTCGCTGACCCTGCCGAGCGTGGGGCGCTTCCCGGGCCGCGAGGACTGGACCAACGGCGCGCATGATCGCCTTGGACACGCGGCGGTCGAGCGCGGCTTCTGAGCCGTTCTGTTTCAGCTAACAGCTATTTTAGCCTGTTCACAGGATGCTGAAGGCCCCGAATTCATTGATTTCCGTATGGCGTCCGAGTTTGGAGATGCTATCTAAAGCGTCTCGGGCGTTCTTTCATCCGGAGAGCAAATGCCGCGCGCGCGTTTCGTCGTTGTGACTGTCCTCGCCTTGGCCGCCGTCGGCGGCGGGTTCTACCTCGCGCGGGATAAAGACCTCTCCCTGCCCGGCCAGACAACGTCCTCATCTTCGCGTTCGGCGCCCTTCACCCCGGGTGACGGCCCGACCACCCCCTACACCGGCATCGCCGACGTGCTCGAGCGGGTGACGCCCGCCGTCGTCAGTATTCAAGTGCGCGAGCAGGAGGAAGAGTCCGAACTCTCGCCGCTGCTGCAGGACCCGCGCTTCCGCCGCTTCTTCGGCGTGCCCGACCGGGAGCAGCAGCAACCGCAGCGCCGTGAGCAGCGCCGCGGCGCCGGTTCCGGCGTGATCGTCGACGCCAAGGAAGGCTACGTCATCACCAACTTCCATGTGGTCGACAAGGCGGACGACATCGCCGTGACCTTAAAGGACCGCCGCACCATCACCGCGAAGGTGATCGGCAAGGATCAGGCGACGGACCTCGCCCTGTTGAAGATCGATGCGCCGGACCTCACCGCCCTTTCCCTCGGCGACATGGCCAATATGCGCGTGGGCGATTACGTGCTGGCCGTCGGCAATCCCTTCGCCCTGGGCCAGACCGTCACCGCCGGCATCGTCTCGGCGCTGGGACGCTCGGGTTTCATCGACCAGGGTTTCGAGGACTTCATCCAGACCGACGCCGCCATCAATCCCGGCAACTCGGGCGGCGCGCTGGTGAACCTCAAGGGCGAACTCATCGGCATTCCGACCGTGATCCTCAGCCAGAGCGGCGGCAACGTGGGCATCGGTTTCGCGGTGCCGGCCAGCATCGTCACCAATGTGATGCGCCAGCTCATCCAGTCGGGTGAAGTGAGCCGCGGCCGCATCGGCGTTGCGATCCAGGACGTCACCCCGGATCTCGCGCAGAACCTCGGGCTTTCCATCAATCGCGGCGCGCTGGTGAGCCGCGTCGAAGCGGGTTCACCGGCCGACAAGGCGGGGATCAAAGCCGGCGACGTGGTGGTGTCCATGAACGGCGCCGACATCGAAGGCTCGGCCAGCCTGCGCAACCGGGTCGGCATGATGCCGCCGGATACGAAATTGAAGCTGGCCATCATTCGCGACGGCGAACAGCGCGACGTGGACGTGACCACGGCGAAGCTCGATCCCGCGCAAGCGGTCGCGGCCGCCGCGCCGCAGGAGCGGACGGAGCCGAGCCGCATCATGGGCGCCGTGTTCGAAAACACGCGGGACGGCGTGCGCGCGGCCGACGTGGAAGAGAACTCACCGGCCGCCGCCATGGGCCTGCAGCCCGGCGATATCGTCACGGCGGTCAACCGCACGCAGATCCGCTCCGTCTCCGACCTGGAGAAGGCCTTGAAGAACGTGAAGAGCCAGTCCGTGGTACGCGTGAAACGCGACGACCGCGACGTGGTGCTGATCGTTCCTTAAAAGGCGGCATCAATACCGCGTGAGATGACGTTCCAGATGCTTCGCGAGTTCAAGCCGGGCACCGCCTATTTGCCGAGAACCAGCGTGGTCCAGGGCGCGAGGCGGTAGCGCTTCACGAGGCGCAGGCCGTGCATGCGGTACGGCGCCAGCACCATCTGTTCGTGGCGGCGCAGGAAACCGGCGAGGATGAGCGTGCCGCCCGGCGCGAGCAATGCGGCGAGATCGGCCGACATGGCCGCGAGAGGGCGTGCAAGGATGTTGGCGGTGATGACATCGTAGGGCCCGCCGCGTGTCACCTCGCGCTGGCCGCAACCTTCGCTGAGGACCGCGTGGATCAACGGCGTGACGCCGTTGCGGGCCGCATTGTAGCGGCTGACTTTCACGGCCACGGGGTCGATATCCGCCGCGACGACCGGCGCGCGCCAAGCTTTCGCCATGCCGATGGCCAGGATCGCGGTGCCGGCCCCCATGTCGAGCCCGCGGCGGATGGTCTTGCGGCGATGACTGAGGTCGTCGAGCGCCAGGAGGCAGCCCATGGTGCTGGCGTGATGGCCCGAACCGAACGCCGTCGCGGCGTTCACGAGAATACGCAGGGCGCCGGGCGGGAATGGGCCCTGGATATGGTCGCCGTGAATGTAGAAGCGCCCGGCGCGCAGCGGCGGGAACGCCATGGCGCTTTCGGTCAGCCAATCCTTCACCGGGATTTTCGCGATCTGCAGTTGGGGTTCCGCAACACCGAGGCTGGACGCCGCGAGCGCGACACGTTCGGCAAGTTCCGCGCGCGGCGGCGCTTCATCGAAGGTGCCTTCCACGGTCCACGTAAACCCATCCGGATTGGCCTCGTACATGGACACGACGCCGGCAAGCCCTGAGAAGGCCTGCTCAAAGGCGTCGGCGTGTTCGGTTTTGACGGTGACCTTGGCGCTCCATGCGGAGCCGATGTCGTTCATTTCGAAGGTTCCACGAAGCTATCGAGCACTTTTTTGCGGCCTGCTTTCTCGAAGGCGATGTCGAGCTTGCTGTCGTCGATGCCCTCGACGATGCCGTAGCCGAATTTTTGATGGAAGACGCGGTCGCCGATACGGAATTCATTGGCGCTGACACGTTCCTGAGTTTCCCAGGAGCCGGTCTTGCCAGACGCGCCGTCGTCGCTCCCGAGGCGCCTGCGGATACCGGTGCCGCTGCGCGCGGATGCCGACTCACCGAAACCGGACCAGCCGCCACTCGCACGATGGCCGTAGAGGCCCTGTCCGGCGTCCTGTTCGATATTCTCTTTGGGCAGTTCATCGACGAAACGCGAGGGAATGCTGGACTGCCACTGGTTGTAGACGCGGCGGTTGGCGGCGAAGGAAATGAACGCGCGGCGGCGCGCGCGCGTGATGCCGACATAGGCAAGGCGGCGTTCTTCCTCGAGCGCCTTCTCGCCGCTTTCGTCGAGCGCGCGGCGGTTCGGGAAGATATCTTCCTCCCAGCCGGGCATGAACACGGTGTCGAATTCCAAGCCCTTGGCGCTGTGCAGGGTCATGAGGGTGACGCCCGCCGCGCCGGCGTTGGCGTCGTTCTCCATCACCAGGCTGACGTGTTCGAGGAAGCCGCCGAGATTTTCCCACTCGTCGAGGCCGGAGACGAATTCCTTCAGGTTGTCGAGGCGCCCCGGGGCCTCGGGCGATTTGTCCTTCTGCCACATCTCGATGTAGCCGGACTCCTCGAGCACCTGCGCGGCGATCTCGGCGGGCGGCACGGTCTCGCGCAAGGAGCGCCAGCGTTCCATGTCGCGGGCGAAACCGGCGAGCGCGGCGCGGGCTTGCGGGCGAAGCTCGTCGGTCTCCCCCATACGCAAACTTGCTTCCATCATCGAGACGCCTTGGGCGCGCGCCAAAATATGGACTTTCTGGATCGTGGTATCGCCAAGGCCGCGTTTCGGCTTGTTGATGATGCGCTCAAACGCGAGATCATCCTCGGGCTGCTGGATCAGGCGCAGGTAGGCGACCGCATCGCGGATTTCGAGACGTTCATAGAAGCGCGGACCGCCGACGACGCGATAAGGAACGCCGGTGGTGATGAGGCGCTCTTCGAATTCCAGCATCTGGAAGCCGGCGCGCACCAGGATCGCGATCTGGTCGAGCGGATGGCCGGAACGTTGCAGCGCTTCGATTTCACCCACCAGCCAGCGGGCTTCCTCGGCGCCGTCCCACACGCCACGCACCTTGATGGGCGCGCCCTGCTCGATGCCGTCAAGACCCGTGCGCAGCGTCTTGCCGAGACGGCCTTCGTTGTGGGCGATGAGATGCGAGGCGGCCGCGAGGATCGTCGGCGTCGAGCGGTAGTTGCGTTCGAGACGGATCACCTTTGCGTCCGGAAAGTCTTTCTCGAAGCGCAGGATGTTGCCGACTTCCGCGCCGCGCCAGGAATAGATCGACTGATCGTCGTCGCCGACGCAGCAGAGGTTACGGTGCTTGCGGGTCAGGAGGCGCAGCCACAGATACTGGGCGACGTTGGTATCCTGATACTCATCCACCAGGACATAGTGGAACTGCTCCTGATACGCCGCGAGGATATCGGGGCGCGTTTGGAACAGGGTCAGACAGTGCAGGAGGAGATCGCCGAAGTCGGCGGCGTTCAGGGTCTTCAAACGTTCCTGATAGGCCTTGTACATCGCCACGGCGCGGCCGTTGGCGTAGTCGGAGCCGCCTTCCCCGCCGACCTTGTCCGGCGTAAGGCCGCGGTCTTTCCAACGCTGGATCACGCCCATAAGGCCCTGCGCCGGCCACTTCTTGGAATCGATGCTCTCCGCTTCCATGATCTGTTTGAGGAGGCGGATCTGATCGTCGGAGTCCAGGATGGTGAAATTGGACTTCAGCCCCACGAGTTCGGCGTTGCGGCGCAGGATGCGCACACTCAAGGCATGGAAGGTGCCGAGCCATACCGCTTCCGCAGAGGGCCCGATGAGCTGCATCACGCGCTCGCGCATTTCGCGCGCCGCGCGGTTGGTGAAGGTCACCGCCAGCACCTGCCAAGGCCCGGCGCGGCGCTGCAGAAGGATCCAGCCCACGCGCGTGGTCAGCACGCGGGTTTTGCCGGTGCCGGCGCCCGAAAGCACGAGCACGGGGCCTTCCGTGGTCTCGACGGCTTGGCGCTGCTCGGGGTTCAGCTTCTCGACCCACACCGGCGGCGCGAGGGGCGCCGCGGGCTTGGGAGCCGGCGGTTCAAACGGCGGATCGTCGGAGAGTTCGAAAGGATCGGACATTTTATCGTTTTATCTGGTCATCCTGGCGCTTGTCGCCGGGATCCAGGGTTTCAGAACCGGCTTGTGCAACGCCGACAGTATTTGCCGCGGCCGACCTCAAGAGTTTACGGCCTCACACCCAGGATATGGCAGATCGTATAGGTCAGCTCGGCGCGGTTGAGGGTGTAGAAGTGGAAATCCCTGACACCTTCGCGCACCAGAGAGCGCACCTGCTCGGCCACGACCGTCGCGGAGACGAGGCGCCGGGTTTCCGCATCCTCATCCAAGCCGGAAAACACGTCCCGCAACCACTCCGGCACGCTGGCGCCGCAGCGCGCGGACATCTTGTGGGTCTGGGCATAGTTGGTGACCGGGATGAGGCCCGGGATGATATCGGCCGCGATGCCGGCCTTCGCGGCACGGTCGCGGAAGCGGCAAAAGACCGCAGGGTCGAAGAAGAAGTTGGTGATGGCGCGGGTCGCGCCGGCGTCGAGCTTGCGTTTCAGATTGTCGAGATCGGCCTCGGCGCTCTGCGCCTCGGGATGGATCTCAGGGTAAGCGGCCACGCTGATCTCAAAATCGGCGACGCGCTTGAGGCCGGCCACCAGGTCGGCGGCGAAGGCGTAGCCGCCGGGGTGCGGCGTGTAGCGGGTCTCGCCTTCCGGCGGATCGCCGCGCAGGGCGACGATGTGACGGATGCCGGCCTCCCAATAGGTGCGCGCGACCTCGTCGATTTCGCCGCGGGTCGCCCCCACGCACGTCAGGTGCGCCGCCGCGGCGAGGTTCTTCTCTTTTTGAATACGCACCACCGTGTCGTGGGTACGTTCGCGGGTCGAACCGCCGGCGCCGTAGGTGACCGAGACGAACTTCGGTTTCAGCGGGGCTAAACGTTCGACCGCCTGCCAAAGCTGCTCGTGCATCTTCTCGGTCTTCGGCGGAAAGAACTCGAACGACACATGGATATCGGGCGGCGCCGTCGTACGTTCGGTGACGCTGAGATCAAGCAGGGCGGCCACGGGTGATGAATCCTAAAAATGTTTGGAAAACCGGGTGAACCGAGATCCACCCCGAAGGAGGCCGGCGCCCCAAAATCCGGCGGCCCGCCATGCCGAAATACATATATCCTTCTTGAAATCGGTATGATACCCGTCTTTCTCGCCGGTGGGGGCTAAGTCGATATAAATACGATAGAAAATAGACCCTATTGCATGTCCCTTTCTTCTCTCTTGCGCCTTTCCATCGTGCTTCTGGCGGGCCTTTCGGCCGGCGCCTGCGCGACGCGTCCGCCCGCGACGAACCCCGAGGCCGTGGCCGCCTATGAAGAGGCCAACGATCCTTTGGAGCCGTTCAACCGCGCCATGTTCCGCACGGACCAGGCGTTGGATAAGGCGCTCGTGCGCCCGGTGGTGAAGACGTACCGGTTCATCGTTCCCGACGGCGGCCGCCGGAGCGCCGGCAATTTTCTGCGCAACCTGCGCTCGCCGATCACCCTTGTGCATGACGTGCTGCAAGGTCAGCCGAACCGCGCCGGCATCACCATCTCCCGCTTCTTCGTGAACACCTTCATCGGCGTGCTCGGCCTGTTCGACGTGGGCGAGGAAATCGGCCTCCCGTATCACGCGGAAGATTTCGGCCAGACCCTGGCGGTCTGG
>JAYRTJ010000073.1:0-16777 GCA_041919675.1 Rhodospirillaceae bacterium
CAGCTTACTCTTAGTTGCGGTGCGATGCCGCATTTGTAAAGCCGTTTAGGTGTTTTTCTGTTACGAAATTCTAACGTTCGGTCCGTGGGTTAGGATGCTTTTCCCGCGCTCCGTGCAGGCTCCGTCCCGGGTTGGTTTGCCGCACTTTCCCCGTTACAGTCCGCGCTCGAAGAAGCGAGGAAACAGGGTGCCGCAGAACCGTTTTCTGAAGAAGTGGGCGCAGCCGATCCTTGTTCCCGCCGTGGTGCTGGTCGCTGTCGTCGTTATCCTCGCCCTTGTCGCGCAGCAGTTCCAGGGGCTTCAGGATCGCGTCCGCCACGCGACGGACGTGAAGGGCCGCCTGACCCTGGTTTATTCCCTCCTGCAGGAGGCTGAAGCGGGGGTGCGGGGCTTCATCCTCACCGACGATGCCTTCTACCTCATATCCCTGACCGAGGCGGAGCAGCGTCTTAGACCTGAACTCGATGCCCTGGCGGATCTTCTCGCGGACAACGCAACACAGTCGAAATCGTTGACGGCGCTGCGCGCGAACGTCGAGACGCGCATCGTTCAGATGGAAAGCCTTGTCGGCGCCGCGCGCACCGGCGACCGGGCCGGCATCGTCGACGAGATGCGCCGGCGCACCGGCGTGGATCTGCTTCAGGGCGCCAGAACGATCGTCGATGCCATGACGGCGGAAGAAGACCGCCTGCTCGTGGAGCGCCGCGCCAGCGCCAACTTTACCGCGGGCGTCCTGCAACTCCTTGCGTACGGAACGCTCTTCCTGGTGATGACGGTCGCGGTCTTGAGCTTGTCCGCCGTTGTGCGGCGGCGTGAGTATCTCGAGGGGGTCGAGGCCGACCTGCGCGCCGCCAACGACCGGCTCAGCGCGGAAATGCTCCGGCGCGAGAAAGCCGAGGAACAGCTCCGCCAGGTTCAGAAAATGGAGGCGATCGGCCAACTCACGGGCGGCATCGCGCATGACTTCAACAACATGCTCGCCGTGATCATGGGCGCCCTCAACATCATGCAGCGGCGTATCGACCGCGGTGATTTCAATATCCAGCCGTTCATGCAGGCGGCGATCGAAGGAGCGCAGCGCGGCGGCGCCTTGACGCAGCGCATGCTTGCTTTCGCGCGCAAACAGGTTCTGGAGCCGCGCCCGCTCGACGCCAACAAGCTGGTGTCGGGCATGTCCGATCTTCTGCGCCGCACCTTGGGCGAGGTCATCCAGACCGAAGTGGTGCTCGCCGGCGGCCTGTGGCGGACCCATGCGGATGCGCACCAGCTCGAAACGGCCATTCTCAACCTCGTCGTCAATGCCCGCGACGCGATGGCGCAGGGCGGAAAGCTCACGCTGGAAACCGCGAACGCCCATCTCGACGATACCTATGTCGCCGCGCATGGCGACGGCTTCGCGGCGGGTCAGTACGTGATGGTGTCGGTCACGGATACCGGGACCGGCATGCCGCCGGAAGTGATGGATCGAGCCTTCGACCCGTTTTTCACCACCAAGAGCCCGGGCAAAGGCACAGGGCTGGGACTCAGCCAAGTTTACGGCTTCGTCAAGCAGTCCGGCGGCCATATCAAGATTTATTCGGAGGTCGGGCACGGCACGACCTTCAAGATTTATTTGCCCTGTTATCACGGTCCGGACGGCGCTGGCGCGGGCAAGATCGCCGAGGCGGCACCGGTGCGCGCGGTCCAGGGTGAAACCATTCTCGTGGTGGAAGACGACGACGCCGTGCGTAAACTCGCGGTCGAAGGCTTGAGCGAGCTCGGATACGCCGTTCTCCAGGCCGATCATGCCGTTCAGGCCTTGAAGCTGCTCGACGAGCACCCGGCGGTCGTTCTACTCTTTACCGACGTCGTTATGCCGAATGTGAATGGCCGCGAACTGGCCGATGAGGCGCGGCGCCGCCGGCCCAATCTCAAGGTGCTTTTTACGACCGGCTATACGTGCAATGCCGTGGTCCACAATGGAACGCTCGACCCCGGCGTGCGTTTGCTCGGAAAGCCGTATACCCTCCAGCAGCTCGGCAGCACGGTTCGCGACATCCTCGATAGCTGATGACGGACATTTGGCCTTTCCTGCTGGTTTTGCACATCGCCCTCACGGCGGTGGTGTGCACGCACATCATTTTAACGAAGGCGGAAACGCCGGCGATCGGCTGGATCGGCTTCGTGTTGGTTTCGCCGCTCTTCGGCCCGTTCATTTATTGGATCTTCGGGATCAACCGGGTGTCGCGCCGCGCGCGGCGCTATCGCGGCCGCCGCCGCAACGATGCGCCGCCCAATCTCGCCACGCATGACATGCCCTTCAAAGGGTTGCCGACGCCGCAGCAGCGCCAGCTTTTCCAGTTTGCCCGCTCGGTTCACGACATGCCGTTCCTAGGCGGCAACCGTGTCGTGCCGCTGGTGAACGCCGACGGCGCTTACCCGAATATGCTGGCCGCGATCGCGGAGGCCAAGCGCAGCATTGCGTTGTCGGTTTACATATTCGACTGCGATGAAGTGGGGCTCAAATTCATCGACGCGCTGACGGCGGCGCATCATCGGGGGGTGAAAGTCCGGGTGCTGCTGGATGAAATCGGCAGCGGCAAGCGGACCAAGCCCGCCGATAAACTGCTTTCGGCCGCCGGTGTTTCGACCGCGCGGTTTATCCCGCAGAACCTCAAGTTCCTTCCCCTCATCAACTTGCGCAATCACCGCAAGATCATGGTGGTCGACGGCCGGCTTGGCTACATCGGCGGCATGAACATCTGCCTCAGCTATGCGGCGCAGAAAAACGAGGAAATCCGCGATCTGCATTTCCGCGTCAGCGGCCCTGTGATCGCGCAGCTCAACGCGATGTTCGAGGAGGATTGGAAATTCGCGACCGAGGAGACGGTCGAGCTTCCCCTCATCGAATGCCCGCCGGAAAAAATGGACGATCCTGTGTATGCCCGCGCGATTCCCGATGGGCCGGACAGTTCCGCGCAGCGCACCCAGTGGGTGATGCTCGGCGCTCTGGCGGTCGCGCAAAAAAGCGTGCATGTGCTGACGCCCTATTTTCTGCCCAACGACATCCTCACGAATGCGCTGGGCGTTTGCGCCATGCGCGGCGTCAGCGTGCAGGTGGTTGTGCCGTCCCGCACCGATATCGTGTTGGTCGACTGGGCCATGGAAGCGAAGTTCAAATACCTCCTGGAACATGGCGTGCAGATCTACCGTTCGCCGCCGCCCTTCGATCACACCAAGCTGATGATCGTGGACGGGGTGTGGACGCTCGTCGGTTCGTCGAATTGGGACCAGCGCAGCCTGCGCCTTAATTTCGAGGCTAATCTGGAATGTTATGACGGCGATCTCGGCCGCGATCTCGAAACCCATTTCGACAGCATTAAAAAGGTCGCCAGGGCCGTCAGCGTGGCGGACATGATGACGTTGCCGCTGGCAAGGCGCTTGCGCAACAATTTCGCGCGGCTTTTCGCGCCATATCTCTAACGGGTTAGAGTTGGTCTATCTTAGGGGGGACTCTTTATGCGCCTTTTCACGCTCGCAGTTGCAATTGCTGCCGCGGCATCACCCGTCGCAGCTCAGGAACTCAAGCGGACCATCATGCAGAGGGTCGATGTGCCCACCAGTGCGGCCCACGAAACGGTCATCGGTACCGTGGAGGTCCCGCCGGGCGGTGCGACGGGGCGGCATTCCCACTTTGGCGTGGAAATGATCATTATGATGGAAGGTGAAATGGACGTCCTGATCGACGGCGAAGCGCCGAAGCATCTCAAGGCCGGCGATTCCCTGGTCATTCCGGCCGGCAGGATTCATGATGCGAAGACCGCGCGTTCGGGGACGGCGAAGGCGGCCGTGACCTGGGTGATCGAAAAGGGCAAGCCAATGGCCACCCCGGCCGCGAAATAGCCTTACGCGGTTGATCCCCGGGTCCTGTGGGACCCGTTACAAAGCCCAGAGCAGGACTCCGGCCTCTCCCGTCAATGGGCCCGTCAATGGGCCCGTCAATGGGCCGGTCAATGGGACGGCCACCAGGGCCGCGGTTTTCCTAAGAGTTAGCGTTATTTACGAACACCCGCCGAACGCGGTACAAATTTTTCGGTGGTTCTGGAGATAAGGGGGAACGCGATGCGTTTGGTTCGCTTCACGTTTGCGGCCGTGCTTGGACTGTTTGCGGCGAACGCCGCTCATGCCGCGTCTCCTCCGGATCTCATCGCCAAAGGCGAGTACCTCGCCCGCGCCGGAAACTGCGTGAGCTGCCATTCGACACCCGACGGCGAGCCGTTCGCCGGCGGCCTCAAGATGGCGGTTCCTTTCCTCGGTGCGATCTACACCACCAACATCACACCGGACAAAGAACACGGCATCGGCAACTACACCTTCGAGGACTTCGAAGGCGCGATGCGCCGCGGCGTGGCCAAGGACGGCCACATGCTGTATCCGGCGATGCCCTATCCGTCTTATGCGAAGACGAGCGATGAAGATCTGCGCGCGCTCTATGCCTTCTTCATGGAAGCGGTGCCGGCCGCGAACGTCGCCAACATGCCGAGCGAGATCAAATCTCCGCTCAACATCCGCTGGCCGCTGAAGATCTGGAACGCTTTGTTCGTGCCCGATGCCGGCTATACGCCCGATTCGAGCAAGGACGCGAAGTGGAATCGCGGCGCCTATCTGGTCGAAGGTCTCGGTCACTGCGGCGCCTGCCACAGTCCGCGCGGCTTGTTCTTCCAGGAAAAGGGTTATGCCGCGGGCGACGGCGGCTTCCTCTCGGGCGCCGAACTCGACAACTGGCACGCCTCCAACTTGCGCGGCGATCCGCTTGCGGGCCTTGGCCGCTGGTCCGAAGGCGATACGGCCGAATTCCTGAAGACCGGCCACAACGCCTTCTCGTCCGCCTTCGGCACGATGATCGAAGTGATCAACAACTCGACCCAGCACATGACCGACGACGACGTCGCGGCCATGGCGGCCTACCTGAAATCCTTGTCGCCGGCCGGCACTGCGAACGTCTCTTACACCTACGATCAAAAGACCACCGACGTTCTGCGCGGCGGTACTTTCGAGACCTCCGGCGAGCGCCTCTATGTGCAGCACTGCGCCGCCTGCCATGGCCATGACGGCCGCGGCCACGCGCCGTACCTGCCGCCGATTGCCGGAAATCCGACCATTCTGGACGCAAACCCGATCTCGCTGATCAATGTGACCTTGAACGGGTCCGCGCGCATCGTGGTGCAGGGCATGCCGGACGCCTACCGGATGCCGCAGTTCCGCGTGCTCCTGAACGATCAGGAGATCGCCGACATCATCAGCTTCATGCGCAAGGGCTGGGGTCATTCCGCCGGAGCCGTCACCGCGGCCGAGGTGAAGAAGCTGCGCGACAGCACGAACCCCGCCAGCGACGACGTCGTCATCCTGCGGATGCGTTAGCCGAAACCGCACCTAAAACAGCAGCGGCTCCAATCCAGGTTTGGATTGGAGCCGCCTGTGTGCGAAGTCCGAAGGGGGGCGGGCTTCGCGGGATGTGAGCGGCGCTGACGGGCGCTGCGGCTCACATCTGAAACTTAAGGACCGGAACCTGACGGCGCCACGGTTGCAGAATGACCAAGCTGTCACACTCGGCCGTGTCTGTGAAAAGCCAACGGCATGACGCGGAACTTGTTCACGTTGAAGGCCCGACATGAACAAGAAGTCAGCGAAATAACGCGGAAAGCGGCGCATGTGCCGCGCTTGTACGCGTTTTAAGACGCGGCGGCGTCAAATAAGCACCACACTTCGGCCTCACAGGGGCCGTGCTCAGCGCGTTGAATCTCTATCTTCAGATCGGAGGTTCACATGAAAGCATCGGTGAAAGTTGTTGTAGGCGCGGCCCTTATTGTGTCCGCCGCCGGCTTGGCGGCGTGCGCCGACGGCGCTTCGTACACATCCTTCGGCGTCTCTTCTTACAATGACGGCGGTTATGGTTACGGCGCGCGCGACCGCGATTGGGATGGAATCCCGAATCGCTTCGATCGGGACCGGGACGGCGACGGCATCCCCAATCGCTTCGATTCGCGCCCCAACAATCCGCGCTGGCGTTAATCGGCGCGCAGACACCAAGGCCTAATGGGTAACGCGAGACGTCGGCGGCGTTGGCCCGTCTCCGTCCGCGCGCACGGAGCTCGCGCTCTCCTTGGCGGCGGTCTTTTCGCGCTCGAGTGCGAGAGTCTCCCAGGTATCGGCCATGGCGGCGAGCTGCTTGCGATGTTCATCGGAGACGGCCTGCGCGGCCAGCGTGCGGCATTCCTTCGCGTGCTGACGGTATTCGGACGCTTTCTTCACGGAGCCTTGTTTCGGTACGGTGCTGAGAACAGTCATAAAAAATGCCAAGGGGGTTCGCTGAGGCAACAACGCAGCCGTACCGTGTAATGTTCCGGCGGCGGGCACCTGCTGGTAGGCCCCGCCGCGGACGTGACCGCTAAGGCATTGAAAAAGCCTACTTCTCCGGAGGCTTCGCCTCGATATTCGTATCGGCCTCCAATTCGCCGTGGCCTCGCACAAGGTCCGGATGCTTCTTGATCATCGCGGCGCAGTCGGGGTCCTTGGTGACGTCGATGTTCATCTTTCCCTCACACTTGCGCATCTTTTCAATATCGCTTGCGGTGATGTTCGCCTTCTTGATGACGACGCCGCATTGAGCGTCTTGCGCCAAGACCTCCTTCGTCATCGCCATGCACGCATTGAGCTTCAAGAGTTCGGGTTCTGAAAGCTTCTCCTCCGTCGCGGCGAATGCGGTGTGTGCGAGGGCGAGGCCCGCACTCGCTGCGGCTGCAATGAGGAGGGTGCGTTTCGCTGTGTGGAACATGATGAACTCCGTAACAAATGAAGGTGCCGGTACAACGCCGCGGGCGCCTTCTTCGTTACGGCGATCAAGGGTTTGTACGAATCATTTGAAACGGGCGGCTATTTGAAAATGCCGTTCAAGACGAAAGCCAGGCGCACACCGGCTTTGTCGATCTGATCCGTCGCCACCAGATAGTTCTGCTCGACATAGATTTCGTCGAAGGCGACGCCGCCGGGATTGCCGACATAGCCCGTGGGCGGCGCGCGCATGACCCACAAGGTTTCCTCCGCCCAGTCCTTCGCCGTGCCGACGGTCCAGCGTTCACGGTTGTGCCGGTCGGCCATCTCCTGCAGGAACGGCGTATAGCCGCGGCTCGGTGGATTGGGCGCGTCGAGGATCAAGGAATCCCACAAGGCATGCATGTCGGTGGGCTTGCCTAAAAACGTGATTTTGATGTCCCTGCCGCCATGATCCTCGGCGAAGGCGACATCGAGCGGCTGATGGAGATCGGCCATCAGGTGTGCGAGGAACCGAAGGGCTTCGGCGCGCGCGGCCTTCGGCGCCGTGCCGGCCAGGATTTCCGTCTGGCGGTCGATTTGCTCCACGACGCAGCTTGCGGGCCCCTTGCAGTCGCGCGCGAGATCGACGGTGCGCGCGGTCTTGGGGACATTGATGAAGTGCCAGCCGGCGGTTTCAGGCCGCTTGGCGATCGCGTCATCGGCCCACATGCAGATGCCGGAAAATTCTTCCGGTGTCGTGACGGAGAGCAGGCCGGACACAGCGGCGCGCGCGGGATCGGTCAGTTCGCGCCAGGCTTTCATGCAGGCCATGCGGTGTCCCGCGGCATCCCAGGCGTGAGCGGGGGCGTGCAGGCTCGCGCACAAGAAAGCGGTCGTTGCCAGGAAACGGCGCATCATGCCTTTCGCGCTCCGCAGAGTTCTGCAGCTGGGGCCGCGGCTTTTGCCGCGGCCCCGCTTTGCCTAAGCGCGCAGGTACTTTTCAAACCAGCCGAGGGTACGGTCCCAAGCTTCCTTCGCCGCTTTTTCGTCGTAGCGCGGCGTGGTGTCGTTGTGGAAGCCATGGTTGGCGTTGGCGTAGATGTGGCCTTCATGCGGGATGTTGGCGGCCTTCAGGGCGGCTTCGTACGCCGGCCACCCCGCATTGATGCGCTCGTCCAGGGCGCCATACTGCGCGTTGATCGGCGCCTTGATCTTCGGCACGTCCTCCGTCTTCGGTTGTGCGCCGTAGAAGGGGACGCCGGCGTTGAAATCAGCGCCGAGGCGGACCGCAAGCGTATTCACGACACCGCCGCCGAAGCAGAACCCGACACCCCCGAGCTTGCCGTTGCTGTCGGGATGTTTTTTGAGCCACGCCGCCGAGGCGACGAAGTCTTCCGTCAGCTTCGCGCGGTCGAGTTTCTGGAACATCGCGACGCCGGTTTCCTCGTCGCCGGGGTATCCGCCCATCGATGATAAGCCGTCCGGAGCCAGGGCGATGAAGTTCGCTGCCGCCAAGCGGCGGGCAACGTCCTCGACGTAGGGATTGAGACCGCGGTTCTCGTGCACGACGATCACCACCGGCAGCTTGCCCGTCATGGCGGCGGGTTTCACCAGATAGCCCTTGATCGAGCCGTTGCCCTGCGGCGAGGGAATTTCGACGCGCTCGCTCTTGATGCGCTTGTCGTCCGGCTGAACCTGCACTGCCCAGGCGAAGTTGGGCCGCAGCATTTCAACGAGCGCCGCGCCCGTGGCGCCGGCGACCGTGAACTTCTGCGCGTGATCGATGAAATCGCGGCGGCTCAGGCGGCCGTGCACGTAGCCGTCCAATAGGTTCAAGAGCTCCTGCGGAAAGTCAGAAGCTTTTTTGCGTTCAGGAATGTGTCCCATGCGAATGCGTCCCCTTCATGCGGTGGCGGGATAAAAAGACGCGGCAGCATGGCATGGCGGACCCCGCGGGGGAAAGTTCGTGCGAGGCAGGGCGTTGGGCGCGGCCCTGAAAACGGCCTGTAACGACAACGGCCCACCCGTGTTCTGGGGCCATATGTATTTGAAATACCGGGAGTTTTATTGGCTGTTACGAAAGCTTTTGATAGCGCCTGATCTGGCGGACTCGATTTTCGAGCGCACGCGAGAAGGAGGACAAAACAAGCTCCGGAAAGTTGGGGGGCAGGGATGTCCTTACGCGCTGAAAGGCGACGTGAGCATCATCGGCAAGCTGGGCGAGGATGTTATCGACTTCCTGTGCGGAATACCGGCATAGTTTTGCGCTCTGAATAAAGTGACGGGGCGCAATGGACTCAATGCCATAGTGGCGTTCCTCGCCGACCGCCATCGCCAGCTTGAGCTTGTTTTTCGTGATTTGGCCGCTGTCGGCGCTCGGTTGTGCTGAGATGATATCGTAGAGCGGCGTCAGTCGATATCTTCCACCCGGCTGCAAAAAGACACTGAAATTTTTTGCGTGCCCGTCGGTAGCGCCCAGCAGCCAAAATAGGATGATCGCTTTGAAGAACGCGCGTTGATCTTCCTCCGGATCATCGCTGCCTTTGAGCAGTTCCATGATTCGCGGCATGCCTGGGCCGCCATGCGACTCATACTTTCGAGCCGGCGGAACGGCGAGGGCTTGGCAGGAATCTTCTTGCGGAAGACGTAAGAGGCGCCCCTCCGGCGTCCAATGTCGGTCGAAGCGCTCGACGACAAGGACGCGCTTGCTTCCAAAGTCACGTATCTCGGAATTGGCCGTCGGCAAGCCAAGCTCGTCGGCGAGACGTAGACACAGGTGTTCATTTTCAACGCTGTTCGAGAGATCTATTCCGTTTGGAAGGTGTCCAATTTGAGGTTTGAAGATGTGCGTCGTTGCCGTCGTGCCGTGCGGAATGTGCCAACCGCCCTTCCAGAATAGCAACGCGGTTTTCTCCTGAGCGCCGGCAATGGAGATTCGGAATTCATCGTCATGATCGAGGCCCAGCGGATTCCGCTTGAGGTCTATTACGATCCTCTCGATTTCTTCATCGCTTACCGGTTTCGCATTTATTGCGCCGGGAGGATCGGGTTCCTTGCCGTCAGGTAAGAATTGAAGAGCGCCGACGCAGTCACGGCCGATCACGGAGAGGAGCTGATAGGCGTCGCTCCCTTCGGCGCCAACACGCTCGGCGAGATGCCGGCGAATGTCATTGTTGTCGGGAAGCAAATTTTCGAATACAGCGGCGACCGGCTCTCCGATGTACCTGTCCTCTCGCAGCGGCATTGAAAGCGAAATCGGCAGCGCATGCTGCCAAGCGAGCCAAGAGTCATCGTATTGAAAATCGATAGCCCCGCTACTCGCGCGCCGCAGCACGCCGACAGGGCGGCTATTGAGGAAAACGTTGAGCGGCGGATGTGTGGGCGTTCGCGCCATGTCAGAACGTGATTTCTTCGATCTTGGCCGCGGCGCGTGAGCGCGGCCGGATGGCAATCTCGAGGCCGAGTGCGCTCAGCACGTCAAACAGGACACGGAGCTGCGTGGCTGGTTCGCCAGCTTCTAACTTTGAGACCGTAGCTTGGCGCATATGCACTTTTTCGCCGAGATCGAGCTGGGTGAGGTTCTTTTTTTTGCGTTCGCGGCGGACGACGGCCCCCAGTTGTTGGATGGTTCGAACGGCTTGTTCCATGTGTAAGACCCTGCCCGCCTTCCCGTATACCTGAATGAATATACGAGATTGCGTATAAAAAGTCAATATACGCAAATGCGTATTAATATGGATTATGCGCGAATGCGTATGGATGTCTGCACGGCCCGAGGCCGACAGACAGTCACATTCTGCAATTGTGAAACGAGGGGTTTAGCGGGGGGGATTGGGCGGGGAGCGTTCGGGCGCTTCCCCATAAGCCCTTGATTTTGAATGGTCGGAGCGACAGGAGTCGAACCTGCGACCTCTGCCTCCCGAAAGCAGCGCTCTACCAGGCTGAGCTACGCTCCGATCATCGAGGCGTGCTTATAAACAGAGGGGCCGGGCAGCGCAAGCGCTGTCCGGCCCCTTTTTTTCGCCCTAACCCCTTGCCGGGAAAGGCCTCCCCGGGGAGGGCTCGGTTTTAGCTCTTACGGCTTACGGAATTTGAGGAGGAAGGAGTCCGTCTTGCCGCGCACGGCGCCGTCGAACACGGGGCTCGTGTGATTGTCGTCGGCGTGCGCGAGGAGGTTGCTTTCGGCTTCCAGCTTGAAGCCGGCCGCCATCGCTTCCTGCTTCACGACCTCCGGGCTGACGCGGTGCAGCTTTTCCGTGACGTCGCCGGCCGCGTCCTTGGCGGCGGCGTGGTCGATCACGATGTAAGTGCCGCCCGGCTTCAGGGCCGCGAAGATCGCCTTGTTCATGTTCGCCGTGAACGAGCCGCCGCGGTTCTTGAAGTCGTGGTAGTTCCACGAGGTCCAGGCCACATCGAGCGGCATCGCGCTCTTCATGTTCGCGAAGTCGGCGATCACGACTTCGATGTTGCCGCCGTAGGCCTTGTCGGCGGCGATGGCTTTCACGCCGTCGGCCGCTTCGGGGCGCTTCGCGACAGCGGCGTCGGACACGAGCGCGTAAACCTTGCCCTTCGCGCCAACGGTCTTGGAGAAGATGCGGGTGAAGTAGCCGCCGCCCGGATTGATGTCGGCCACCACGTCACCGGCCTTCACGCCGGCGAAGGCGGTGATTTCGGCGGGCTTGCGGTTCGCGTCGCGCTCTTTGTCGGCGGCCGGACGGCCGGCGTCGGCGACGGCGGACTTCACGGCGTCGGAAACGGTTTGCGCATGCGCGGCGCCGAACGCGAGGCCGGCGGCGATGGCGATAACGCTCAGTGTACGAAGCTTCATAGGAAATACTCCTCCCTGGGGTGTGGTGGGGAGCGCATTATACTAATCGGGCCGGTCCTGGGCAGGGGCCTTGCGACAAAAAAATGTGCTCCGCCAGGGAGTTCACGGGAAGGTCATCGATCGGTGGTGACGGGCAATGCGCCGTCATGCCATCGTTACAATTCATCCGAACCACACAGGAGGCCTCCATGGCCGGCGGACAAGGCAAATTCGTTTGGTACGAGCTGATGACCGCCGATCCGAAGGGCGCGGAGGCCTTCTACAGCAAGGTCTTCGGCTGGCGCATGGAGCCCGGCAAAGCCACGGACATGCCCTACACCCATATCAACGTGGGCAACGTCGCCATCGGCGGGATCATGGAACTGCCGGGTGAATTAAAGGCGCACGGCGTGCCGCCCAATTGGTCGGGTTACGTCGGCGTCGATGATGTTGACGCGATGATCGCGAAAATCATCGCGGCGGGCGGCAAGCTGCAGCGCCCGGCCGAAGACATTCCCAACGTTGGACGTTTCGCCGTGGTCGCGGATCCCGCCGGAGCGGTGTTCCTCATCTTCAAAAGCACCGGCAACGACAATATGCCGCCGCGCCCGCCCATGGGCACGCCCGGCTACGTCGACTGGAACGAACTCTACGGCGGGGATCCGGAACAGTCTTTCACGTTCTATTCCAGCCTGTTCGGCTGGACCAAGAGCCAGTCCATGGATATGGGCGAGATGGGCGTCTATCAGACCTTCGACATCGACGGCGTCTGGTCCGGCGGCATGATGAAGGTGCCGCCGCAAATGCCGGCGCCGTGCTGGGTCTATTACGTCGCGGTGGAGGATATCAACGCGGCGCGCGCGCGCGCCGTGGCCAATGGCGCCACCATTGTCATGGGGCCGATGGAGGTCCCCGGCGGCCAGTGGATCGTGCAGGCGCTCGATCCGCAGAAGGCGTTCTTCGCGATGGTCGGGCCGAAGAAGACGTAGCAACGCTTTTGGTCATTCTCGGGCCTGTCGACTCCCGGCCGTCATGCCAATCACCGCGTTTCGCTAGTAGGCGCGCTCGATACAGAAGTCGATGATCTCGAGCAGGGACGTCTTCACCGGGCTTTCCGGGAAGATGCCAAGCGCGTCGCGTGCGACCGCGCCGTAGTGACGGGCGCGGTTCACGGTATCGGCGAGGCTCGAATGAGCCTTCATCAGTTCCATGGCGCGGGCGAGATCGCCGTCTTTCTGGTCCAGCGTCTCGAGGGTGCGCTTCCAGAAAGCGCGTTCGCCGTCGTCGCCGCGGCGGAAAGCGAGAATCACGGGGAGCGTGATTTTGCCTTCGCGGAAGTCGTCGCCCACGGTCTTGCCCAGTTCCGCCTGGCGGGCGGAGTAGTCCAGCACGTCGTCGATGAGCTGGAAGGCGATGCCGAGGTTGAGGCCATAGACGCGCAACGCTTCTTCTTCGACGTCCGGACGCTCGGCGACGACCGCGCCGATGCGCGCGGCCGCCGCGAACAGTTCAGCCGTCTTGGCCTGGATCACTTCCAGATATTGCGCTTCGCTGGTCTCGGTGTCGTTAGAGGTCAGCAACTGGTGCACTTCGCCTTCGGCGATCACCGACGAGGCGCGCGACAGGATGTGCAGCACCTTCAGCGAGCCGTCTTCCACCATCAGCTCGAACGCGCGGCTGAACAGGAAGTCGCCCACGAGGACGCTCGACTGGTTGCCCCAGATCGCGTTGGCGCTTGATTGGCCGCGGCGCAACTCGCTGTCGTCCACGACGTCGTCATGCAGCAGCGTGGCGGTGTGAATGAACTCGACGCAGGTCGCGAGCTTGATGTGGCGTTCGCCCGCATAGCCGCACAGCTTGGTGGCGGCGAGCGTGAGCAGGGGGCGCAGGCGCTTGCCGCCGGCGGCGACGATGTGGCCCGCCAACTGCGGGATCAGCGCGACCGGGCTGTGCATCCGCGCCACGATGGTGCGGTTCACCGCGCGCAGGTCTTCCTCGACCAGTGCGACCAGAGAGTCGAGCGCCTTGGCTTTTGCCCGGCGGCTTGTTTCCAGATTGACGACAGTAGCCACGCGTTCATCCCATGCCAAAGGCGGCCCACGAGCGGAAGGCCGCGACCCCAGAATTCCCCGAACCGCATTCTAGTGGGATGTAACCGAACTTCCTAGAACCCTGTCAGGCGTGCCTCTGCGGCGCAATTTCTGCGCCTGGGCGACGATTCGCGCCCTTGCGTTTCCAGGAGCGCGGCGAGCGTCCCGCCCGGATCGTGCAGAACACCGTTCTTTGTCGAAAACATTATAAACCAGCAGAACTTTGCAGCGGGTCCGGTTACCATCCGCGGGATATGAATGTCCCAGTTCCGGGTGGCTGGCGCGTAAGGAGCGGTGAGGCGGTGTGGGCAGCGTAAGAAAGAAAAAAGCGGCGTCCAGGCCGACGCCGCGCTCCAAGGCGCGCTCCAAGGCGCGCTCCAAGTCGGGGTTGAAGTCGGGGTTGAAGTCGCGGTCGAAGCGCGCGCCGCTTAAAAAGACGGCTCCCGGCAAAATCGAGGGCGCGGCGCCGGCCGCCGACTCCTTCCTCGAGGCGCTCAACACCAGCCCGATCGGCGCCGTCATCTCGCGCGTCTCGGATGGGGTCATGCTCCTGGTGAACACCAGTATCGAACGCTTTTTCGGCTTGCCGAAGGGGCGCGCCGTCGGACTTTCGACCGCCGACTTTTTTGTCGACCCTAAGGATCGCGATGCGTTGGTCGCGCTTGTGCGCGAACACGGCGGCGTGACGCGCTACGCCCTGCACTTGCGCACTTCGGAGGGAAAGCCGCGCCTGTCCTTAATCACCAACCGCCTGATCACCTACCGCGGGGAGCCTGCGATCCTCACCTGGGTCGAGGATCAGTCGGAAGAGCAGCGTAAGGAAGACACGCGCCAGTTCACCTCGCGGCAGGTGGAATTGGTGAACCGTGTCGCGGCGATCGCCAACAGGGCGGTGAATTTCTACGACGCCTTGCGTCAAGGCTCGGCCGAACTCGGCGCTTTCCTGGGCTGGCCGATAAGGCTCGTGTATCGCCTTGCGCACGGCGGGAAGCCGCAACTCGAGCTCGCGACCTTCGCGCTCGCCAAGGATCTGTTCGCCGATCAGTCCGTAAAGTCCGCCGTGCTGGGAAAGTCCTTCGCAAAAGGGGAAGATATTCCGGGCCGTGTCCTCGAAACCGGCACGGCGATCTGGATCGAGGATGTATCGAGCGACCCGTCGCTCACGCGGTTCGATAAAAACCGGAATATCATCGGCTCGGTGCTCGCGATCCCAATCAAGGCCGACGATCAGGTGGTCGCGGTCCTCGAGTTCATGAAACAGATCCCTGCGGCGGCGGACGATCTTCTGAAGCTTACGTTCGAACGCGTCGGCTCCGAGTTAGGGCGCGTTTACATGCGTGACCAGATCGCCGTTGCGCTGCACAGCGCGCGTGCGGAGGCGCAATCCGCGGCGCGCGCCAGCACCGGCCTCCTCGCGGCGATGAAGCGTGGCGTGTTGGCGCCGATGAACGGCGTGATCAGCACGGTCGATCGGTTGCTGCAGACCAGGCTTGACGAAGAGCAGCGCTCGATGTTGCAGGCCGTGAGAGCCTCCAGTCAGGCGCCCGTCGCGGTCATCAATGATATTCTCGACTTTTCATTGATCGACGCGGGGCAGCTGGAGATCGAGGCCCGCGAAATGGCGATCTCAAAGATCGTTGGCGACGTGGTGGGTTCCGCGACGCCGGCCGCGCTTCAAAAAGGCCTTAAGCTGACGGCATGGGTGGATCCAAAAATTCCGGAGCTGGTACGGGGCGATGCCGTGCGCGTGAGGCAAATCCTCGCCCATATGGTTGCCAATGCCGTGAGGTTTTCCAAGAGCGGCGAAATCAGCGTCGTCGCGTCGGCGATCGAAGGCGAGCGCGGCGAAGTGCGGTTCGCGGTGAAAGATCAGGGGGTCGGCATTGCCCCGCAGGCCTGCCGCCGTATTTTCGAGGCTTTCCAGCATGCCCACAGCGCCGAAGCGGGTGTTTTCGGCGGGATCGGGCTGGGTCTTGCGATCTGCCAAGGGCTCACCAGCCTCATGGGCGGCGAGATCGGGGTCGAGAGTATTCTGGGCGAGGGGTCCAATTTCCATTTCACGCTGCCTTTCGGGGCGTCACGCGGTGCGGAAAGCGAGCGCTTGGGCCGTGAGCCGGAGGCCGGTGACAACCCCGGCGCCGGTCTCGCTGTCGCGGCGCGATCGGTGTAGCTGTGGATTTGCGGATGAAACGTCTTGCGGCTCTCTTGAGCGTCCTTGCGCTGGCGCCCGCGCCCGTATTTGCCTGGGGCGATCTCGGTCATCGCATGGTCTGCAACAAGACCTGGGACGACCTGACTGAAGACGCGCGCGCCAAGGTGCTCGATATCCTCGACCTCAAGACGCAGGAGGAGTTCGCCGACTCCTGCAACTGGGCCGATGCGTACCGGGAAGGGCACCGCGAAACCGGACCCTGGCACTACGTCAGTGTGCCCAAGGGCGCGACCGAAGTGATCATGGACCGCGATTGTCCGGCCGCGACAAGTTGCGCCGTGCGCGAGATCGAACGTCAGTTCCAGATTCTGAAAAGCACGGTCCCGAAGGCCGAACGCGCGCAGGCGCTGATGTTTCTCGCCCACTTTGTCGGCGATCTTCACCAACCGCTGCACACCGGCTTCGCGGAAGACCGCCGCGGCACGATGCTGAAGGCGACCTTCTTCGGCGAAGAATGGACCATGCACGGGGTGTGGGATTACGCGCTCGTTGAATATGAGCATAAAGGCGATGAGAAGGCGCCCGTGCGCTTTCGCCCCGTGATGCCGTCCGATCACACATTCGATTGGGTGGATGCGCCACCGCTGACCTGGGCCAACGAAAGTCTCACCATCCTGCGCAGCCCGGCCACCGGTTATGTCGGCAATCCGGGCGGGCTTGAGTTCGGCGAAATCTACGTCAACCAGAACCGGCCCGTCGTGCTCGATCAGATCGCCAAGGCGGGCGTGCGCCTCGCACGCCTGCTGGAGCAGGCGATGAAGCAATATCCTTGACGGCCATGGTCGAGCTTCTCCGCAGCGACAACCCCGTCCTGATTTCCGCGATGCTCGCCGCGCTCGCGGATGCCGAAATTGATGCGGTGGTGTTCGACGGCAT